>JAHFDT010000033.1 GCA_023248875.1 Myxococcales bacterium
CCGCGCCCAAGCGATCGTCTCCTGCTTGTCATGCGTCACCAAGGGCCGCAGGATCGGCAGCGTGGCCACTTCGCCGATCACCGACAGATTCTCGAGCGTTTGTGAGGCCACCTGCCCGAGCGCCTCACCGGTGATGAGCGCCCCGGCGCCGCGGGCCCGAGCCAGCCGCTCGGCCACGCGCACCATCATGCGCCGATAGAGCACTACCGCATAGCGCGGATCGCCGGCCGCTCGCAGCGCCTTCTGGGCCTCGGTAAAGGGCACCACGCGCAGCTCGACGGCCCCTTGCCAGCGCGCCAGCAGCCGCGCCAACCCCGCGACCTTCTCCTGGGTACGATCACCGGTGTAGGGAAAGGAGTGAAAATAGGTCGCCGCAATCTGGAGTCCGCGCTTCATCGCCATCCAGCCGGCGACAGGCGAATCGATGCCTCCCGAGAGCAAGAGATCCGCCTTGCCGGAGCAGCCGATCGGCAGGCCGCCGGGCGCGGCAACCGTACGCGCATAGACGAACGCATGCTCGAAGCCGATTTCGATGCCGATGATGAACGAAGGATGGAAGAGGTCGACGGGAAGCCCGAAGGCGTCGATCACGGCGGCGCCCACCTGACGAGAAACCTCGGGGGAGGTCGGCTGAAATCGCTTGTCGGCGCGGCGGGTCTCCACTTTGAACGATGGACGCGCTCCCGCGGCCTGAAGACGCGCCTCCTCTACGGCTGCCCTCGAGATCGCCGGGAGATCTTTCTCGACAATCCGTGCTGGTGAAAGCGAAGCCAACCCAAACACTCGACTGAGCGGCCCGAGCACCCGTTCGGTCGTTCCCTCGACGGGCCACACCAGGATCCGTCCGTGCAGCCGCTCGACGCGTGCACCCGTTGCGGCCACCGCCCGTCGCATGTTGTCGACCAGGCGCCGCTCGAAAAAGGCACGGTTGCCCCCCTTCAAGAAAATCTCACCGTAGCGGCACAGGATCACCTCAGCCATGGCCCAACTCCCCGAGGGCTGCTCCTATCGCCCTCGCTGCCAGGTCGATCTCGGCCTCGGTCGTGGTGCGGGCCAAGGAGATGCGGATCGTGCCGACATCGGCCGGAACACCGATGGCCCGCAGTGCGCCACTCGGGCGCTTGTCCTTGGCCGCACAGGCACTGCCGGCGGACACATAGATCCCCCGCGCTTCGAGCGCATGCAAGAGCGGCTCAGCCGGCACGCCGGGAAAGCCGAGTGAGAGGATGTGGGGCGCTCCCTCGGCATTCACGCGCAGCGATGGAAGTCTGGAGCGCAGTGACGTAATCAGCTTGCTTCGCAGCGCCGCCATCCGCACCATCGCCTCCGGACGCGCCCGCGCGGCCAGCTCCACGGCGCAGCCCAGCCCGACGGCTCCAGGAAGCCCTTGCGTGCCTGGCCGCACGCCGCGCTCCTGCCCACCACCGACCATCAGCGACTGCACCCGCGTGTGGCGCCGCAGCCACAGCGCGCCCGCTCCCTGGGGCCCATGGATCTTGTGCGCCGACAGCGCCAGCGAATCGATCGGCCCCTCGGCCACATCGATCTGCAGTTTGCCGAGCGCCTGCACCGCATCGACGTGGATGTGCGCCCGCGGGGCTCGCGCCTTGACCGCGCGCGCCACCTCCATCACCGGCTGAACCGTCCCGAGCTCGTTCGAAACCCACATCAGCGCCACAAGCGCCGTCTCTGCACAGACTGCGCCGGCCATCGCCTCCACCGATACGACACCGCTGCGCTCCGGTCCGACTTCGGTCACCGTCCAGCCGCGCTCAGCGAGCCGCTTCATCGCATCGCCGACGGAGGGATGCTCGAGCTGCGAACAGACCGCGTGACGGCCACGGGCGAGCGCAGCTACTCCCAATGTGCCCAAGGCATTCGCCTCAGTGCCGCCGGACGTGAAATAGATCTCTTCGCTCGCCGCGCCGATCGCCTGCGCCACGGCTGCGCGCGCCGTCTCGAGCCGCCGGCTGGCAGCAATCCCCAGCCGATGGGCCGACGAGGGATTGCCATAGTCGATCGTCATCGCTAAGGCCATCACCTCGGCTACCCGCTCATCGACCCGCGTGGTCGCTGCATTGTCGAGATACACTACGGTTTCCATGCGCGGCTGAGCTATACCATGCAGGTGCCATTCGGCGTCTACATCCATTTCCCCTTTTGCCTCGCGCGCTGCCCCTACTGCGATTTTGCCATCCACGTCCGCCCGGAGATCCCGCACGACGGGTATACCGACGCAATCCTGCGCGAGTTCGAAGCGCGGGCGACCGACTATGCGGGCCGGCAACTCGTATCGATCTACTTCGGCGGCGGGACGCCAAGCCTGTGGAAGCCCAGCTGCATCGAGCGCATCGCGACGGCCGTAGCCAACCAGTTTACCCACCCCGGCGAGATCGAAATGACCGTCGAGGCCAACCCCGAAGCGCTGCCGCTCGCCCAGCTTGAAGCGCTGCGTGCCGCCGGCTGCAATCGGCTCAGCCTGGGCGTCCAGTCGCTCCAGCCGCACCACTTGAAAACGCTCGGCCGCCCCCACGATGCCCGGACGGTGCAGACCGTTTGCACCCAAGCGCGCACCGCCGGCTTCGACCACCTGTCGCTCGATCTCATCTTCGCCGTCCCGCACCAGACCCTCGCCGATCTCGACCGCGATCTCGACGGCCTCTTCGCGCTTTCCCCCGACCATCTCTCCATCTACAGTCTGACCATCGAAGAGCGCACCGAGTTTGGCGCGCGTGCCCGCCGCGGGCGCCTCACTGTCGCTGCACCCGAGCTCGAGGCCACCATGTTCGAGTACATCGATCGGAGGGCTCGCCAGGCCGATTTCGAACACTACGAGGTCTCGAGCTTCGCCCGCCCCGGACACCGCGCCCTGCACAACCAGCTCTACTGGTCCGGCGGCGAATGGTTGGGGCTCGGCTCGGGCGCCCATTCGTTTCGGCGAACCTCCGACGGAGGCGAACGACAGTCCAACGTCCGTTCCGTCGATCTCTATCTGCGTGGTGAAGCCCTCACGAGCCGCGAACTCCTCAGCGAATCGGAGCTCGCCGGCGAGGCGATCTGGCTAGGATTGCGCCAGCTCGTCGAGGGCGTGGATCGAGAGCGCTATGCGGCGCGCTTCGGCGTCGATCCTGTAGCGCGCTTTCGCACCGAGTTCGAACGGCTGACCCGCCAAGGCGTGATCGAAATCACCTCTGCCCGCGTCCGTTTGACCGCGCGAGGCGCGCTGTTCGCCGATGGCATCGCAGCAAACTTTCTCTGAGCCGAGCGCTCTGCTAGGATAGGGTCTTTCGAGAGGAGTCCATGCGCTATTTGACCACCGTTCTGGTCCTTGTTGCCGGCTGCTACAGCCCCAAGATTCCCAATGGCATGCAGCTGTGCACCCCCGAGGGTTTGTGCGCCGATGGCTACGAATGCAAGGAAAAATACTGCTGGCTCAAGGGGTCAGGCTCCACCGAAAAAATGTGCAGCGAGACCTGCAAGGCGCCCACTCCGAACTGCGACAAGACGAGCGGAACCTGCGTGGCTTGCACCGAGGATACCCATTGCCCCATCGGCAAGATCTGCAAGAACAAGGGGTGTTCCCCCGGCTGTTCGGCTTCCCATGGCTGCGCCGCCGACGGCGGCGGCTTTTGTGCCCTCGATGGCGGCACCTGCGTCGCCTGCACGAACGACGCGAGCTGCAGTGGCGCCACGCCGCGGTGCGATACCAATAGCGGACTCTGCGTCGCCTGCGTGCCGATGAACGACAACTGTCCGATAGGAAAATACTGCTCGACGACCGGCGGCCAATTCAAGTGTGTCGATGGCTGCAAGGCGGACGGCACGACCTGCGCCACGGATGGGGGTAACTTCAAGTGCTGCAATCACGCCTGCGTCAACATCGATAGCGATGCGCAAAACTGCGGCACCACCTGCTCGAAATGCACCGGCCAGTTCAACACGTGCTGTCTCGGGAGCTGTGTCGACGTCAAGTCAGACATCTCGAACTGCAGCCAATGCGGCGCCAAGTGTCCCAACCCTTCGAATACCGTTCAGTCTTGGAAGTGCGAAGTCTCGGGCCAGTCACCGACCTGCAAGGTGAAAATGTGCCAACCTAACCTCGTGCAGTGCACCGATACGACGTGCGCGGTGAACGGCGGGTGTTAGACACCTCTCGCCAATTCTTGAGCGCTCGCATGCGGGACATCCCGTAGCTCGGGCCAACCCGCCGCCGCGACCCGCTCCACCAGCTCGACGAGATCGCCTTGTGGCGTTTGCTCCCGCGAAGGAACTCCGGCGACCAATAGCAGCGGCGCCTCGGGCCCGATTCGAATCGCCTGCGCGATCGCACCATGCGCTGCGCCCTCTCCATGGATCCCCTCGAGCGCCCGACACACCGCGCGAACCACACGTCTTGCCATCCCACGATCCAGCCGCACCGGCAGCGGCTCCGCAAGACAGGTCTCGTAGACCACCCGCTCTCCCTCCATCGCTAGCACTCGCTGCAGATGCGCCCCCCCATGCCGCGCCATCGTCTGCAGCCACCGGCGCCGTGCTTCGCTCAAACCCTCCTGCCAGGTTTCGATCCAGACCGCTCGCTCGAGCAGTCGATCGTAGGCACGAACCAGGGTCGATTCATTGGAGCGAGCCAGCTCCTCCGCGAACAGGTAGCGCTGGCCTGCGAGGGGTTGGTTCAGAAGGGCGGCGGGCGCTGCGAGCACCTCGTCGGAGAGCACCAATCCCACCAGCGCCCGATCCAGCTCTTCCACGGATTCATGGCGTGCGCCCGGGCTCTTCTGTAGTAGCCTCGCTAGCAGACCGTCCCAAGGTGCGAGCGAAGCCCTCACTGACGAAGGGCGCGGCGCTGTCTCCCCGAGATGCTGCGCCACGGGATCGGGCCCGACAAAGGGCGGCCGCCCAGTCAAGAGCTCGAACAGCACTGCGCCCAAGGCATAGAGATCGCTCGCGAAGGTGAGCCGCTCGCCGCGAATCTGCTCAGGCGATAGATAGGCCAGTGCGCCCGGCCCCACCTGGGTCGCGCCGCGATCCTGCAGATGCACGAGGCCGAAGTCTCCCAGTCGGGCCTCACCCAGGGCGCCGATCAAAATGTTCGCCGGCTTCAGATTGCCGTGCAGCAAGCCCGCCGCGTGTGCCGCGCCGAGTGCAGCGATGAGCTCACGTCCGAGCTGGCGAATGTGCGCCTGCGAACGCGGAGCAGCGCGCTCAAGTGAGCTCGGGCAATGCTCGATAATCAACACGCCCCGCTCAGGCTGGAAATCGCGCACGACGACGATGTGCGGATGGCGCAGCCTCTCCCAGATGAATACGTCCTGCACAAAGCGCTGATAGTTTGCGTCGTTCACCGGAGCCAACACCTTCGCCACCGCACCACGACCGGTGAGCGAATCGGTGACCAGGTAGTTGGTGCAGGCACCGCCCGATCCCAGGAGCTCGACGACCTGATAGCGCTCCACCAACTGCACTGGCTGCTCCTTCGCCCGAGCTACCCATTCGTCGAAAGGCGGCTCCTCCGGCCCCAGTTCGGCGTAGGCAAAACGTGCGACCTCCCGCCAGCCCAGTGAAACGAGCGCCAAAACCAGCTGTCGCCGCCAAACGCGGTCCTCTTTCGACCTCAACGCCTGCTGAAGATGGCGCACTGCCTCTTCGGTCCGACCGAGCGTCTGCAGGAGTCGCCCGAACGCGGCATGAGTCCCTGCCAGGGGCTGTTCCGCCAGGGCACGTAGGTAGAGCTCAGCAGCTTCGCGCCTCTGCCCAAGCGCCTCCGCGACCCCAGCCGCCTCGGCCCACTCGCAGGCCTTCTGAAAAGCATCGCCAGCAGCCTGCAATCGGCCAGCCCGCTGCCACAACCGGGCCGCTTCGCTCCAGCGCCGCCGCTGTGCATAGAGATCTGCCGCGATGGCCAGCCGCTCCGGCTCCCGCAATTCTGACGCAACTCGCTGTGCTTCGTCGGGCTGTTTCCCATCGAGCAGTAGGCGCAGTTCAGCCAAGTCGTCGCCGCGCTGACGAGCCAGTCTAGCGGCGGCGGCATAATCCCAGATGCGCTCATAGATCGCCTGCGCAGCCACCCAATCTCCTACCGATTCGAGCGCACGCGCCGCTTCCGCATGACGACCGGCAGCGATCAGGGCAGCGATCTGCGGGTCCATGGAGTAGAGCATAGCGCGAACCCATCGCGGAGGCGCTCGCTCGCGCAGCGAGCGATGCCAGCCGAGCGCTGAGGGGCCGGGCCGTCGTCTCCGACGGCCCCAGGACCCCGTCCCGTGAAAAGACCTTCCGATCCCCCGTGCGCTTGATTCGCTTCGCCGCCCATGTTACGGGAACTCCTTTATCGACGAGGAAAGCATGCGAACGATCGGCGTGATCGGCGGCAGTGGACTGTACGAAATGGAGGGGCTCACGAACCTAGAACGGGTGCGCGTCGAAACCCCCTTTGGTGCACCCTCAGACGAATACCTCGTCGGCCATCTCGGCGATGCCAAGCTGGCGTTTTTGCCGCGCCACGGTCGCGGCCATCGCGTGGCTCCTCACGAAATCAACTTCCGCGCCAACATCCACGGCATGAAGCAGCTCGGAGTGGAGTGGATCATCTCGGTATCGGCGGTCGGTTCGATGCGCGAAGAGATCCGGCCGGGCGATATCGTCATCGCGGATCAGTTTTTCGACCGCACAAAAGGACGCCCCTCGACTTTCTTTGGCGATGGCGTGGTGGGCCACGTCGCCTTCGCCGACCCGGTATGTGGCGCCCTCGCCGAAGTGCTCTACCGCGCGGCCGAGGGGGCCTGCACCGAGGCGGGTGCGCACGCCCATCGCGGCGGCACCTACGTGGTCATCGAAGGACCGCAGTTTTCTACTCGCGCCGAGTCGCGCATCTACCGCCAGCTCGGGGTCGATGTGATCGGGATGACCAACCTGCCTGAAGCCAAGCTGGCCCGCGAAGCGGAAATCTGTTACGCCACCGTCGCCCTCTCGACGGACTATGATTGCTGGCACGAAACCGAAGAGGCGGTTTCGGTTTCAGCGGTAGTTGCGACGCTGCAGCGCAACGTGGCCCTGGCCCGCGCCATCGTGCGCCGTGCCGCTGAGACCCTCCCCGCCAAGCGAAGCTGCGAGTGCCCCAGTGCAGCCGAATTCGCCGTGATGACCGACCCGGCGGCGATTCCGCCGGTGGCGCGAGAGCGGCTCCGACTGCTGTACGGGAAATACTGGGAGAAAGCATGAACAAGCTCGTCGTCGTTGGCTCCGTCGCACTCGATTCTGTCGAAGCGCCGGGCGGCCAGCACCATGACATCCTCGGCGGATCGGCCAGCTTCTTCGCCACCGCCGCCTCCTACTTCACCCAGCCCCATCTCGTGGCTGTCGTGGGCAGCGATTTCCCGCGCCAGCACATCGACTTTTTGCGCGAGCGCGGCATCGACCTCACAGGCCTCGAACAGGTCCAGGGGCAGACTTTCCGTTGGAAAGGGCGCTATTCGAACGACTTGGCCCACCGCACCACGCTCGATACGCAGCTCAATGTATTCGCCGGCTTTCAGCCCAAGCTCCCGGAATCCTACCGCGACGCAGAGCTACTCTTCCTCGGAAATATCGAGCCGTCGCTGCAGCTCGAGGTACTGGCCCAGGTCCGGCGCCCCCGGTTGGTAGCGATGGATACGATGAACTTCTGGATCGAGGGTCGCCCGGAGCAGCTCCACACCGTTCTCGCCAAGATCGATCTGCTGGTGATCAACGACGAAGAGGCCCGGCAGTTGGCTCGCGAGCACAATCTACCGCGCGCCGCGCGCGCCATTCTCGCGCTCGGGCCGAAGACGGTGATCGTCAAGCGCGGTGATTCGGGCGCGCTGCTCTTTCACGACGGGAGCGTATTCGTGGCTCCCGCCTACCCGCTCGAAGAGGTGGTCGATCCGACGGGTGCAGGCGATAGCTTCGCCGGCGGCTTCATGGGCTACCTGGCCCGCGAGGGCAGCCTCGGGCCGCAGTCGATCCGACGCGCCATGATCTATGGGTCTGTGATGGCCTCCTTTTCCGTGGAGGCCTTTTCGCTCGATCGACTGCGCAACCTCACGCCGCACGCCATCGAAGAGCGTTACCGTGCCTTTTGCGACCTGACGCATTTCGGCCAAGTTTCATTTTGAACCTCCACTCCCCCTCAGCCACCCAGCGCCTAGCCGCACGCCTCGGCAAACTACTGCAGCCGGGAGACGTCATCGAGCTGAGCGGGCCGCTCGGTGCCGGCAAGACCTGCTTCGTGCAGGGTTTGGCGCGCGGCCTCGGGGTCGCTCGGACCACCCGCATCACCAGCCCCACCTTCAATATCGTGCTCGAATACCCAGCGCGGCTGCCCCTGGTCCAAATCGACCTCTACCGAATCGCCGATGCCACGGAGCTCATCGAGCTGGGCTTCGACCACTACCTCGAGAGCGGCGCGGTCTGCGCCATAGAGTGGCTGGAGCGCTTTCCCGAGGCAGCTCCCCCCCATCGACTCTCCCTCCAGTTTGCGATCGAGGGTCCGAAACGGCGTACACTATCGGTGGTCGGCCATGGCCGGTGCAAGAAGCTGATCACGCAGTGGTTGGGAGGACAACCATGAAACGGTGTGGTTTTCTCAAGGTGGACAAAATCAATTCCAACGACTGCTCATGAGGATCCTCTACGGCGTTCCGGGCGAAGGGATGGGCCATGCCACCCGCAGCAAGGTGATCCTTTCGCATCTCGTCGCGCGCGGCCATGAGATCGAAGTGATTGTTTCGGGCCGGGCTCATGCGTTTCTGACCCACGCGTTCCCTGAGCTCCAGATCCACGAGATCGAAGGGCTCAACATGGTCTACGAGGACAACCGCGTCCGCAAGTCGAAGACCTTCGTCGCGCTGCTGAAGAAGCTGCCCCGTATTGCCGAGAATTTCGAAACCCTCACCGCACTGAGCGAACGGTTCCGACCGGATCTGGTGGTCTCCGACTTCGAGTCGCTCGCCTACTTCTTTTCGAAGGAGCGTGAGCTACCGGTGCTTTCGATCGACAACATGCAGATCCTCAACCGCTGCGAGCTAGAAATCGAAATCCCCGAGGAGGAGCACAGTAGCTGGGCGCTTGCCAAGAGCATCGTGAAGGCCAAGCTGCCCCACTGCGACCACTATCTGGTCACCACCTTCTTCTATCCGGCGGTTCGCAAAGCGCGCACTTCGCTCTATCCGCCCATTCTGCGCGACGCCATCCTTCAGGCGAAGGATTCCGTCCAGCGCGGCGACCATGTGCTGGTTTACCAGACCTCCGATACCTTTACCGAGCTTGTGCCGACGCTACGGTCGCTTCCAGGAAAATTCTTGGTCTACGGCTTGAAGCGGGACGAAGTGCTGGGCAATGTCACGCTCAAGGGTTTTTCTGAAGAGGGCTTTGTGAAAGATCTCGCCACCGCCCGCGCGGTCATCGCCGGCGGCGGATTTTCGCTCATGGGCGAAGCCATCTATCTGGGCAAGCCGATGCTGGCCGTGCCGCTCCGTGGCCAATTCGAGCAGACGGCAAATGCGCTCTATCTGCAAAAGCTCGGCTATGGCGAGTTCCACCGCGACCTATCGGGCGAGGCCATTGTACGCTTTCTCCAGCAGAGCGACCGTTATGCCGACAATCTCAAAAATTACCGCCAGGAGGGCAACCTTCTGATCCTGGAGGCGCTCGATCGACTGATCCAGGAGATTCAGATGAGAGGTCGGCTGGTCTGAGGTCGGTCTAGCTCACTACGTCGAAACCTTCGCGCGCGGCTGCGAGCGCTAGCCGATCATCGAGACAGATCAAGGACAATGTGGAGGGACGCTGTTCAGCCGCGGAAAAGGCCGCGGCAAGCTGCAGTGCATCTGCTGAGCGCAGTGAATGGCTGCGGAGCAACCGACGCGCGGCTTCGCGGATGACGTCGCTGGGATCAATTTCCTGCCAGCGACGAGCCATGAGGTCGAGTCGATGGAGCGCCGTGGTCGTCGCCGGAGGGCTCAGCCGGTCTTCGCGCTCCAACCTCGCCGCCGCTGAACTGCATTCGACCAGCGATCCCCACCAGACCATCTGGGTTGGATCAGCACGGTACAGTGCTCTCATCCGCGCAGTGTGCTTCTGTTCGACCAGCAGCGGTACCAGGGCCGAACTATCCCAGAATTTCACCGAGCCTCCTCACGCTCTTCTAGTAGCGCCTGCAAAATGTCTCCACCCGAGCACGGACGAGGCGGCGACTTTTTGAGGATTTCCGGCTCGGCCTCCCCCTTTCCGCGACGCAAGATCCCGGCTCGTTCGAGCCGTTGTAGGCGCCCATCGGCCTCGGTCGCCTCGGGGACTACCACGGGCTCCAGGCGTGCCACTGGACGATCCCGATCGACGATCAGAACCGTCTCCCCGTGCCGGACGAGATCGATCAGCGCGCTGAGGCGATTTTTGGTCTCGGATATAGTGGCTTTTTTCATAAGGCTATTATAGCCATAATTCTCCTGGAGTGCCACAGCAAGGATCAGCTGTTTGCCTGAGATCTGGTCTAGGATATTCTCGTTCTCCCAATGGGGATATTTCAGCGGACAATCTTGTGGTGCGGTTTCTTGGCAGCCCTGGGCTGGGCGATCGGCGGCACGGTGTGGGCCTTGCGGCCGTTGGTTACGCAGATGACCTCGCCACTCCCCAAAACGGCGCCGGTGCCCGCACTGCCCCCGAAGCGAGCTCCTGCCAAACCTGTTATTCCCGTTGCGCCGTCGCGTGCGCGCCCGACCAAACGATGAAAACAGTCTCCTGGGAAGAGTATTGCCGCAGCATCTGTTCCGTCGAAGGGCTGGGGCTGGTGGTCGACCTCAGCCGCATGGGGATCCCTGACGATTGGTGGGCAACCATGGCGGGGCCGATCGCAGCCGCCTATGGCGAGATGGCGGATCTGGAACGAGGCGAGCTGGTCAATACCGAGGAGCAGCGTCGAGTGGGGCACTATTGGCTGCGCGATAGCCGGCGGGCGCCCGATGCGGCGATGGCGCAGGCGATCGAAGAGACCATCGCCCAGGTGCAACGCTTTGCGGCCGATGCACGGACGCGCTTCGACCATTTCTTGGTGATCGGTATCGGTGGCTCGGCGCTCGGTCCGCAGTGGGTCGCGGACGCGCTGGGTGGCGCTTTGGATCGCATGCAGCCCCACTTCATCGATAACACCGATCCGGATGGCATCGATCGCGTCTTCGCGGGATTGCCACTCGATCGCACGCTGGTGGTGGTGATCTCGAAATCGGGCGGAACGAAAGAGACGCGCAACGGTCTACTGGAGGCGATGGCGAAGTATCAGGCCGCGGGCCTCAACTTTGGGCACCACGCCGTCGCGGTGACGGCAGCAGGGAGCGAGCTGGACCGGTTCGCCTGCGGCTGGCTCGCCACCTTTCCGATGTGGGACTGGGTGGGCGGTCGAACTTCGGTACTGTCCGCGGTGGGATTGCTGCCGGCGGCGCTGCAGGGGTTCGATATCACCGCACTGCTCGCGGGCGCCCGTAGCTGCGATGAGACGACCCGGCGCCAGACCGGGCGGCCGCTCGACAATCCTGCGCTGGCGCTGGCGCTGGCCTGGTACTTTTCAGGCAACGGTCGCGGCGACCGGGCGATGGTGGTGCTACCTTACAAAGATCGTCTGGCGCTGCTCTCGCGCTATCTGCAGCAGCTGGTGATGGAATCGCTCGGCAAGGAGCTGGACCGAACCGGTCGCGTGGTGCATCAGGGCCTGGTGGTCTATGGCAACAAAGGGTCGACCGATCAGCACGCCTATGTGCAGCAGCTGCGCGATGGGCCGGCCAATTTTTTTACCCTATTCGTCAAGGTCCTGCGCGACCGCCAGGGACCTTCGATCGAAGTGGAGCCGGGGATCACCTCGGGCGACTATCTCACCGGATTTCTCCTCGGGACGCGGCAGGCGCTGTGGGAAAAGGGGCGGCCCTCGATCACTCTCACCGTCGAGACCGTCGACGCGCGAACCGTGGGGGAATTGATCGCCCTCTTCGAGCGGGCGGTGGGCTTCTACGCGGCGCTCATCGGCATCAACGCGTATCACCAGCCGGGCGTGGAGGCCGGCAAACGGGCCGCCGCCGTGGTGATTTCACTCCAACGCCAGATCATGGCGGCGCTGAATGCGCAGCCACGCTCCGTGAAGGAGATCGCATCCGAGTTGAACGCTGAGCCGGAGACGGTCTTCCAGCTGTTGCAGCATCTCGTCGCCAATCCAGAGCGCGGCGTGCGCGCCACTGTGGCGCCGCGGTTCGAGCAGAAGTACTTCGTGTAGACCCGAGATCGGTTTATAGTCGCCTCGCCGTGAGAATACTTTGCATAGAGCGGCGCTCACCCGGATTGATGCGGCGCTGGCTCGATCTTTCGCCCGACGGCCGCGTCGCTCAGGCTCGCGTTACCGCTAGTAGCGCTGCGCCCTCGCTCCTTGCCCTCGGGCAAAAGCTCTTCGCCATCTTCCGATCCATCCGGGTGATCGCCGCTCTAGTTGCGCTGCTCTGCGCTAGCTCGGGCGCGTCCGAACCCGAGCGTATTGGCTTTGGGATTCGTTCGTCGGGACTCGCAGGCACTGGCGCAGCCACGGCCGACGACTACGAAGCCACCTACGCCAACCCTGCAGGTCTCGCCTGGGCGCGCCACCGACGGTTGACTCTCGGCTACGTGATGGGCGAATTCGATCTCGCACTCGACGGTGCCAGCCGATCGATGGAGGGGACCTACGGGATTCTGCTCGGGGCCGACCTGCCACTCCCCCTCGGCGGACCGCTCCAAGATCGGCTGGCGCTCGGATTGGGTTTTTACCTACCGACAGGGGTGATCAACCGGGCGCGCGCGCCCCTGCCGGATAAGCCCTGGCTGCCACTGCTCGATTCCACTACGCAGACTGTTTCGGTGATGGTCTCGGGGGCGCTCCGTTTGACCGATCGACTCGGGATCGGTGGCGGCGTCCTGGCGTTGGCCGCGCTGGAAGGGGTGATCCGGCTCCAAGCGGATGCCGCCGGCCACACCACTTCGCAGTCGGAGCAGCAGCTCATCACCGATTTTTCACCGATCCTGGGAGCTCGACTCGATCTCACCTCAGCACTGCACCTCGGTGCCACCTTTCGGGGCGCTTCGCAATCGCGCTACCACACGGTGATCGAAGGCAAGCTCGGCAACTCGGTCCCCTTTGCGCTACCGGCCTTCTCGATCCAAGGGACCTCCCAATATGACCCGCTGCAGGCGCTTCTCGAGAGCGCGTACCAGCGGGGCCATTGGCTGTTTGCGGCACAGCTCACCTACAAGCACTGGTCGGCCTATGTCCATCCGAACCAGCCCGCAACAGCCGGCGCCACGCCGCCGCCGCCGCCCGAGTTTCACGATACTGTGGTTCCGCGTGCCGCACTCGAATGGCAGCACGATGGCAAACGGGTCCATTGGCGTGCGCGTGGTGGCTATTTTTTCGAATGGTCGCCCACTCCTGACGCGGGACCGACTCGCACGCTTATCGATGCCAGCCAGCATGTCATCGCGCTCGGTGGCGAGCTCAATGTCGAGAGTCGGCACGCGCCCTTTCGCGTGGAACTTTTCTTTCAATGGCACCAGCTACAGCCCAATGAGCGGGTGCGGGGCGGTTTTGGAGTGGGTGGATTGAGCGCTTCGGTGGAGCTCAAATGATCCGCCTCCGCATGGCTGTGCTGGGTTGTCTTTGGGCAGCAGCCGCTCGTGCCAATCCCGCCGATGTGATCGGCTTCGGTGCCCGAGCCGCGGCGATCGGCAACGCAGCGACTGCGGTCGCGGACGATGCCTCGGCGAACTACTACAACCCTGCCGGCATCGTGCGGGGGCGCGATCTCCGGATCGATATCGGCTATCAGGCAGCCCTCCCGACGCTCGAGCTCAACGGACGTAACTCCCAGGTGGACGGGATCCATGGCTTAGTGGTCGGTATCGCCGCGCCCGGCCACTTTGGCCCGCTGCGCATTGCTTTCGGTGCCGCCCTCTACCTCCCCGACGACCGTATCACCCGCGTGCGCGCGATCCCATTTTTGCAACCGCGCTGGGTCTACTACGACAACCGCCCTCAGCGCTTCCTACTCGCCGCCAATCTGGCCCTCCAAATCATCCCTGGTCTCTACATCGGCGGCGGCCTCACCTTCATGTCGCGTACCCAGGGGGATGTCGAACTGCGCGGACAGATCGCGATCTCCGATACCGATGAGCAGAGCGCCCTCGTGAAGGCGATCAGCGTCGACCTCGTTGCGGTGCGCTACCCGCAGGCGGGGATCGTGTGGCAGCCGAATCCTTGGCTCACGCTTGCGGCCTCCTATCGGCATTCCTTCGTATTGCGGCTCGAACAGAAATTCGCTCTCCTCGGCGATGTCGGCAATCCAGGTGCCGCGCCGCTCATTCAGAATGGCTCCTTGATCTCGAAAAGCATCTCGAGCGATCTTTTTCAGCCTTGGCAGCTTACCTTTGCGCTGGCCGCGCGGCTGACCCGCCGGCTGTTCGTGTCCTATGATCTCACCTTCGCGCGCTGGAGCGAGTTTGAGACGCCGGCGGCGTTGCTCGACCTAACGCTCGACGTGGGCCCTACGTTTCAGCCGCTCGTCCACCTACCGTCGAAGCCCACCTATCGCGCACCGGGGTTTCACGATATCGTCATCCCTCGGCTGGGATTCGAATATCGCGCCCTCGACCGGCCCGCCGTCGCTTGTGATCTACGCGCCGGCTATAGCTACGAGCCATCGCCCGCGCCGGAGCAGTTCGACGATGGCAACTATGCCGACACCGATAAGCACCGTGTCTCCTTGGGATTGGGCGTAGAAGTTCTGCGCCGCAATACGGTGCTTTTGCGTCCGCTTTCTCTCGATCTCTACGGCGCCTTCACCTATTTGCCGGAGCGGATCAACCGCAAGGCCAATCCGGTGGATGCTACGGGTGATTTTGTGGCCAGCGGGAGGCTGTTTGAAATAGGAGCGACCACGCGATGGCGATTCTAGCCGTTCGATGGCTGCTCCTGGGGGTCGCTGCCATCGGCTGTGGCAAGCTCGCACCCCCGGGCGGCGGCAATTCCAACCTGCCGGCCTCGGGTGCCGGCCCCTATCAGCTGCTGGCCGCCAACGATGACTCGCCCATCGATGAGCCGCTGGTGCTCTCCGACGCCAGTGCGGATCTCGATGACGCGTGGGCGCTCGGCGACGGCGACACGCTCGAGGTCTGGATCACATATCGTCGGGGCAAGACTTCAGAGATTCGACGGGCCCAGCTCCCATCGGTGGAGCAGGGCGCATCCGAATTGGAGACAGCTCTATCGGCGAGCGCCTCCTGGCAACAGGGCATCGTGAGCCAACCCTCGGTCCTCCGCGGCCACGGCGGTCATCCGTGGCTGCTCTTCTACTCGGGCGGGGGCGATCCAGCGAGAGCCATCGGCTGTGCAACCAGCCCCGATGGGCAGAGCTGGAGCGATGCCCCGGCGCCCGTGCTGATCCCGACCAGCGAAGAGCAGTCGCTCTCATCGCCGGCAGCCGTGGAACTGCCGGGGGGTAGGATCCGCCTCTTCTATCTGGCTCCGGGCGGCCTGCGCGCCGCTGAGGGCGATCGAGCGGCGCTCGAAAATGGTGCGCCGCTACCACTGTCTCGTTTCGATCCCAATCCCTCCACAGCGACGATCGATCCGATTCTTGCCCCCGGAGCAGCGACGTGGTTGCCGACGATCGGGAGAGTCACCGCACGCACCCTGACGACTGCAGCTCACCGGGTACGCTACGATCTCTTTCTCACTGGCCTGGCCGAAACTTCGGGAGGCGCCGTGCGGACGGTGGGGCTGGCCGCGAGCTACGATGCGGAACGCTTTTCGGTCGCCTCCGCACCCTTTGTCACGCCGCGCAAGCCGGAGCTGTGGGCGCCAACGGTGGTGGCCTACCGCAACGGATCGCTGCTACTGGCGACACAGCAGAAGGGTGCGCGCAGTGCGATCGTTGGAGCGATCTCCCCCTAGCAGTATAATAAGGAGCTTGCGACCGGGGCTGACATGAAGGTGCGGTTTTGGGGGGTGCGGGGCTCCTATCCGGTGCCCGGGCCGGAGACCAACCGCTACGGCGGCAATACTTCGTGCGTAGAGATCCGCCCCGAAGGGGGCCCACGCATCATCATCGATGCTGGCACGGGCCTGCGAAAACTCGGCAAGGAGCTGATGGCGACGACGGAGTTTGGCGCGGGTCACGGCAGCGCCCACCTGCTCGTTTCGCACACGCACTGGGACCACATTCAGGGGCTGCCCTTTTTTGCGCCGCTCTACCAGGCGGGCAATCGGCTGCATGTCTATGCGCGGCAGCGCGACGATACACGCCTCGGCGCGCTGATCGCCGCTCAGAATGAATCCCACTATTTCTCCGTGCCCTTCGAACAGGTGAAGGCCGAGGTGCAGTTTCGCGAGCTCGTCGAGGGAGAGCAGTTCGAGATCGGTCCGGCCCGGATCTCCTGCGCGCGCCTCAACCACCCCTGGATTGCGATCGCCTATCGCATCGCCACGGACGATGCGGTCGTGGCTTACGTGACCGACACCGCGCCGTTTCGCGACATCTTGATCGAGCAGGAATTCATCCATCAGCCGCCCCGCCCAGGGGATCCGCTCAAGCCGGAGGATGCGGCCAAGCTGGGCGCGATGCGCGACGGTGTGGTGCGGCTGTGCGAAGGGGCCGATCTGGTGATCTACGATACGCAGTTCACGCCTGAGGAGTACGCATCGCGCCCCCATTGGGGTCACAGTTGTCCCGAGGATGCGATCGAGATCGCCGAGGCGGCTGGCGCGCGCACGGTGGCGCTGTTTCACCATGCGCCCGAACGGAGCGACGACCAGCTGGACCAGGTTCTGACGGAGTGCCGCGGCAAAACCAAGTTAGAGGTGATCGCGGCGGCGGAGTCGTTGGAGATGGAGCTCGGCCGGTGGAGGTGACCTTTTTCGGCGTGCGCGGATCGATCCCGGCACCGGGGCCGGAGACCAACCGCTACGGCGGCAATACTTCGTGCGTGGCAATCCGAACGCACGGCGGATCGCTCGTGATCTTGGACGCCGGAACTGGGATGGTGCCACTCGGACGGCAGCTCATGGCCGGGGAGTTTGGCAGCGGTCATGGGCGGGCCGCGATTTTCATCAGCCATGCGCACTGGGACCATATCCAGGGTTTTCCCTTTTTTGCGCCTATATTCGTGCCGGGCAATCGCTTCACGATCTATGGGCCGGGTCGCTCCTCGAACATGCTCGAAGGGATCCTCGAAGGGCAGATGAACCCGCATTTTTCGCCGCTCTACACGATGCGCAACCTCGGCGCCACGATCGAGTTGGCGGCGGTGAATCTCGACGAGGATGAGGAGTTTGTCGAGAGCGGGCTTCTGGTACGCTGCTTTCTCAATCCCCACGGCACGACCAAAGCGATCGCCTACCGTCTAGAGGAGGAGGTCGACGGTCAGCTTCACAGCCTGGTCTACGCCTCCGATGCGGGTTACGCGGAGAGCGCTCCGCCGGAGGGGGCGCTGGCGCTGTATCGCGGCGCCGATCTGCTGATTCACGATTCGACCTACACGCCCGAGGATCAGGTACTACGCGTGGCGCGCGGTTTTTCGTCAGTCGCAGACGCGGCCCGGTGCGCGGCGCGTGCGGGGGTGAAACACTTGGCGCTGACCCACTATGACCAGGACTACAGCGATGAGGTGGTCGACGCATTGGCGGAGCGCGGGCGACGGCTGCTCGACGAAGAGGGCGGGAAGGAGATCCGCCTAACCGCGGCACGCGAAGGGCTGACGATTTCGGTTTAGGCGCCCGGCCGGAATAAACTGCACATCTCGGCGGTCGAGGCGCCCTGATTCGCGAGGCGCGACGAGGGAGAATACTCTCCGTATTTGACCGAGAAGCAACGAGGCGAGCAGGGATGAATCGGCTGCCCAGTTGCGCAGTTTATTCCGGCCGGACGCTTAGCGCTGTTTCAGCAGGTTCAACAGTTCGACGAGTTGCTGTTCATCGGCGATGCGTTGCGCACGGTAACGCACCCCGCAGCGCGGCCAGATCTCGAGCCACCCGTCGACCGCCGCGATGAGCTGGGGACGGATATCATCATCGAGAATCGGATCCCGTTCTGTCAGATGGCGGGCGTCGAAGGTGTGAAAGGTGGTATCGAAGGCCGCGTCGCCGAGTGCCACCTCTTCGCCGGTCGGACGGCCGAGCCGTGGGGATCCGCGTCGCCAGAGCACGAGCGGAGCGGGCTCGGCGGTCGGTTCACCAACGAGAAGTTGGCCGGGGCGCCATGCGGATCGGCACGACTCGAGCAGGCAGAGAAAACCCACCAGCAGCGCTGCGATCTGGTAGGCCTCCTGGTGTTGAAATCCGGCCAGCCCGACCAGGGCCAGCCCATAACCGCGCAGCCGCGTGGGACCGGGCTCGACGATGAGTGCGACGGTAACGCCCAGCCCCAGCGCGAGGCCGGCCGCTCCTGCCAGGCGTACGCTGGTGGCCAGCGGCAGCAGCAACTCGAGCGCATTCGCCATGCGGGTTGCGAAAAGTTCGTTGCGACCGCAGAGGAGCAGGCCACCGAACGCGATGGCGCCGATCGCCAGGGCGAACCAGGTGCGATCGAGGCGAGGCAAAAGGCAGAGCGAGATTCCCCCTGCCGCGAGCGCCGTCCCCTCGCCGACGAAAAGGAGCACCCTAACCCAGCTCGCCACCTCCACTCCGACGAGATGAAAACCGGCCAGGGCAACCGTTGCCAGCGTCAGCGGCAGCAGGAAAAGCAGCAGCCCCCAGCGATGGCGCCAGCTTTCGATCGCCCCCCAGCCGGCGAGCAAGATCATCAGCAGCACGAAGAGCGTGCACAGCTGCTGGTAGAGTTCGAGTCGCGCACCGAGGGGGATCCAGACGCCCACCGCCGCGATCGGCAGGAGCGGGGTCGCAAGCGCGCCGAGCGCGCCCCGGCCCATGCCGCGCGGAATCGGTGAAACCGAGGAGAAGAGCAGACGCCCGAGGCCGAGCAGCGCCACCACGAGCCCCAGCAGCGTCGCGGCGTGGAAGGCAAACAGGCCCACCTGATCGATGGCGGTGCGCAGCGGGCCGGCCGGAAGCAGGAGATCGATCTGGAGCAGAGGGCTGAGCAGCCGACGAAACAGGAGATCTGCGCCAAGCAGTAGGGTCAAAACTCCGGCGAGCGATGGGCGCACGAAGAACTACGCATAGCGCCCGCCGATCTTGCGCGCAAGCGTGTAGACTGTTATCCTACATCGTACCACATGGGGAACTGGCTGATTTTAGCTCTCTTGGTGGCCCACCCGGCCGCAGCTCTGACGGTGGTGATCGACCCGGGCCATGGCGGTTCGAACTGCGGCGCCGTCGGTCCCGGGCCCCAAAAGCCGATTGAGAAGCGGGTGACGCTGGCGGTGGCACAAGCGCTACGGCGCGAACTCGAGCGGCGCGGCGCGCACGTGGTGATGACCCGCGAACGCGACGCCTATCTCACGCTCGGGGAGCGGGTGCGCCGGGCCAATGGCGCGCGAGCCGACCTGTTTTTGAGCATCCACGCCAACGCTTCACTCGACCATTCGCGGCGTGGCGTCGAGACCTTCGTGGCTTCGCGGGAGCTGGTCGACGTGCGTGCGGCGACCACGGCGCGGGGAGCGCACGATCCGGCATACGCGATGGCCCTGCGCGCCCAAGTGCGTTTCATTGCCGGAGAATCGGCCCGGCTAGCACGAGCAGTGCAAACCCGGCTGGCAGCCACACGGCCGGGCGACCGAGGGGTGAGGCAGGCACCCTACGATGTGCTCGATGGCGTGCAGGTGCCAGCGGTGCTCGTCGAAGTGGGGTTCGTCGACCATGCCAGCGAGGGGCTGGAGCTCGCTCGCCGCGAGGTTCAGCGGGCGATCGCGCGCGCGCTGGCCGACGGTGTGGTCGACTTTTCGGGCGAACCCGCAGCAACGGTAGCACGCCGCTAAGGGCTTGAGGTATACTCCGCCCATGCGAGAACTATCTCTTGCGCTCTCCTTTTTGGTCCTGGGTTGTGCCAGCACAGGGAACGCGCCCCAGGACGACCAGGGGGGGATCGGCAACAGTTTGGATGGCGCGGGGCAGGGATCGGGCGACCTGAAGATGACCGGCGACATGAAGACGTCAGGCGATCTCGGACCCATGGTCGATCTGATCCTTCCGCCCGACCTGAAGGCGCCTGTCGATCTGACGGTTTCGCCCGATCTCACGCTGCCCCTCAAAGAGTGGGGCATCGACTGCACCAAGGACATCGAGTGCATGTCGCAGCACTGCCTGGGCGTGCTTCCGGGGGCCAACAAGATCTGCGTCTCGACCTGCACCAAGGCCCAGGATTGCACAGGGCTCCTCAATGCGTTCTGCGAAGCCTCGTCGGCTGTGTCGCTGAGCGGCTATTGTATTCCCCACCACCCGATGCACTGCGCGAGTTGTAGCTCCAATTCGGATTGCGGCATTCTGGCGGAGCGCTGCATTAAGACCGGCGGCGACACGGCCGCCACCTGCAAGATCGACTGCGCACTCGGCGGCAGTGAGGCCTGCCCGGCCGACTACCAGTGCACCTCGGTGCAGGATATCAACCAGAAGCGCATGCTATGCCTACCCAAGAACAGCCTCGACTGCCTCGATGCGCTCGGCGGCTTCTGCGATCGCGTCACCACCCCACAATACTGTAGCCGCACCAATGTGGCGGGCAGTTGCAATGGGCAGCGCGCTTGCCTCAATTCCGGGCGCTACACCTCCTGCAGCGCGATGGCGCCGCAGTATCGGTCGTGCGGACAGCAGAATCCGGCCGGTTGCACCGAGGCGATCGATCCCAACGCGCTCACCACGCTGCAAAACTGCGGCTTTTGCAACAACTCTTGCCCCGGGCAGAACCTCACCACCTGCGATGCGGCCTGCAAGAACAAGGTGTGTGATATCACCTGCCGCGGTGAGCACTACGATGTCGACAAAAGCTCCAGCAATGGCTGCGAAGTGACCGATGACAATCCCGGGTCGCCCAACCATAGCTCGGGAACATCGATCTATCTCGGCGAGAAGTATTGCAACGATGATCTGAGCTCCACCGATTTTACTGGCCACCTACCGACGGATGCGCGGGTTCACGCGAATCCGATCGTGAACAACTTCAACGGCTCTTTTGGTGCAGCCCCCGACTACTGGGACGTTTTTGGAAATGGCGAATCGGGCAAATGGTGGCCGCCCACTTGCTACAATGATTACGACGTCTATTTCTCCACTTCCAGCGGCAGCAACAGCAATTGCTACAAGCTCACCTTCAAGACCAACAAACTGACCGATACCCTCACCATCAATGGTCATACGACCAACGCGGTGATTTCGGGTGGAAGCGGTAGCTACGGCAACTACTCGACGATCACATTCATCATCGAAAAAATCTGCTCGACGGGACCCGAGAACGCAAAGTACTCGGTCTCATTTCACCTGTAGGAGATCCCCAGCTCCCGCATCAGAAAGGCGAGTGCATCGGCGCTCTGCTGGACCGCCTGCTTGACCAGATCGGCCCCGCCGTGGCCGGCGTGGCGCTCGATCCGCAGCAGCACCGGGTGGCCGCTTTGCGATTGGGCCTGCAGCGCCGCAGCCATCTTGCGCGCATGCATCGGGTCCACTCGATCGTCGCTGTCGGCCGACATCATGAGCACAGCGGGGTAGCGTGCCCTACGAACGTGGTGGTAGGGCGAATAGGCCAGCAGCGTGCGAAAGCCCGCTTCGTCATCGGCCGAACCATATTCAGGCACCCAGGTCTCGCCGCTGCCAAAGCGGTGGTAGCGCACCATATCGAGCAACGGCACGGCGCACAGCGCGGCGCGGAATTTTTCCGGCGCCTGGGTGATCGCCGCGCCCACCAGCAGGCCACCGTTCGAGCCGCCGCGGATCGCCAGGCGTTCTGCACGTGTGTAGCCCTTCTCGACGAGAAAGTCGGCGGCCGCGAGAAAATCGTCGAACACATTCTGCTTGCGTGCGCCCATCCCCGCCTGATGCCAGGCTTCGCCATACTCGCCGCCGCCACGCAGATTGGGCAGGGCAAAACCGCCGCCCGCTTCGAGCCAAGGATAGAGCCAGGGCGCGAAGCTCGGCGTCATGCTGACGTTGAAGCCACCGTAACCGCCGAGGAGAAAGGGCGTCTTGCCATCGCGTGCGAGATCGCGACGGTGCACGAGAAACATCGATACCTTGGTGCCATCCCGCGAGGGGTACCAGACCTGCTCGACAGTAAAGGGCGCCGGATCGATCGGCACTTTGACGTGGGCCCATTCGGTCGTGGTGCCGGTAGAGATCGCGGTGCGGTAGACAGTCGGTGTGTGAGTAAAGGAGGCGAAGCTAAAAAAGGCGATGTCCTCCTCGGGATCGCCGGCCATGGCAGTGTGCGTGCCGATGCTGGGTAGCGGTACATCACGCACCTTCTTGCCGTCGAGCGTGTGCACCTCGAGCGCGCTCGCGGCGTTGCGCAGGTAACTGAGCACAAGATGGCCGCCGACGATGCCCAGGCCATCCAACACGCCGTCCGATTCGGGCACCAGATCCTGCCAGGCGGCCCGCTCGGGATGTGCAGGATCTGCACGGTAGAGACGATAGCGTGGCGCCTGATGGTTCGTGAGGATGTAGAAGCGATCCTGCCAGGCTTCGATCGAAAACAGCGCGGGTAGCCCGACCGCGAGCGGCCGAAAATCCCGGGTTCCGGCACGCATATCGCGGAAGTAGAGGTCGGTGGCATTCCAGCCGTGCTGGATGGTGAAAAAGAGCCAGTGGCCGTCGCGCGAGAGTTCGGCGCCGACGAAGGTCTGCGGATTGCCGGTGCGCTCGTGGACGAGCAGGTCGTGCTTCGCATCCGTGCCGAGGCGGTGAAAGCGCACCTCCGCGTAGCCCGGTCGATCGGCGATGGGGATGGTGGGATCGACGGGAAGGCGCGTGTAGTAGAAGCCATCGCCGGTGGAGGTCCAGGAAGGATGTGCATACTTTGCACCTGGGATGTTGTCGATCTCGCTCACCTCGCCGGTGGCCACCTCGAGGAGGTGGAGCGTGGCCTCGTCGGAATTATTGGTTCGTAGCGCATAGGCGAGCCACCGGCCGTCCCAACTCGGCACCCAGACGCCCAGAGAGATCGAACCATCGGTCGACAGGAGATTGGGATCGATCAGGACGTGCTCTGCGCTCTGCTCGCCTTCGCGCCAGTAGAGAATCGCCTTCTCCCGGTCGGCGTGGGTGCGCACGTAGAAAAAGCGAGTGCCTCGTCGGTGGGGCGGCGAAATCGAGTCGACGTAGTAGAGCTGCCGCAAACGGGCTGCGAGGGCGTCGCGACCGGGTAGCTTCGCGAGCTCGGCGCGCGTCAGCTGGTCCTGGGTCGCCATCCAGCCACGCACCTCGTCGGAGCTGGCAGTTTCCAGCCAACGATAGGGATCGGCCACGGTGGTACCAAACAGCTGTTCGACGATCGGTTCGGTGCGACTGGGCGGATAGTGCAACGCAGCCTCCGGGCAGTGGGCACAGGCAGTGAGAGTGAGCGCGAGCAAAAAGTGTCTCATTTTTTGTCAACCGTGGTGCCACTCTACTACATGGTGTTTTGGGCGAAGCGAGGATAAAATAGCAACACTGTTTGATCCGTAGACTGCGCTTCACTGGAGGATCAGCCCCATGAGGAATTCAATCGGCAGCTTGCTCCTTTGCGCGGTTTGCATCGGATGTGGCGATGGACGTCAATGGACAGGGGCAGACGGCGGCTCCCTGGTCGATGCAGCGATCGATAGTGCGAACAAGGCGATCGATAGCGCGATGGGCAAGGACGCTGCTTTGGGGCTTGCTTCGCTGACGATTTCGGATGGCTCATTTTATGAGTTTGGCGATGTCGATGTGAACACTTCGGTCACCCACGTTTTCGTTGTCAATAACAAGGGCACGGCAGACGCCAAGAACATCGCGGCCTCGGCCCTCAGTGGGCCCTTCTCCTACAACAGTAAGCCCTTCCCCGGTGGAGGGACTTGTGGCACCAGCCTCGCAGCGGACGGGGTTTGCACTTTTATCGTCAAGTTCGCTCCTACCGTGATCGGTAGCGCTAATACGACGGTGACGCTCACCTATAACAATGGTAGCAGTTCGCAGACGGTGAGTCGGGCGATCACGGGAGCGGGCGTCACTCCGGTGGAGCTCTGACCGTAGCGATTGCGAGGGCGGCGAGTAGGAACGTTATCTCAGGGCGAAACAGCGCCGCATCCGCCAGCGAAACGGTGGCCCACGCGGCCAGTGGGGCTAGCATGACAGAGCGCTGGGCACGGAAAGCTGTCGAGATCAGCGCACCGATGGAAAGGCAGCCAAGCAGGAGCGCGAAAATTCCCCCGTCGCAAAGCAGCCGCAGATAGTCGCTTGAGGGGAAGGCATTCATCCCGAGGTCGAATGCTCGTTTGCGCATGAGCTCTTGCCAGCTGCCCATGCCGAGCCCGTCGAGAAGATGCCCTCTAAGGAGCGACCAAGTCACTCGGTACTGTTCGAGTCGCAGCGCTCCCGATCCGTGCTGTAGGTCGAGGAGAGAGGTGAGCGTGGTGGCGAATGGGTTCGGCTCGCGCCAGCTCAGTCGAGTCGGCACAAGGGATGCGCACACCATTCCGAAGAGGACCAACCCGGACATGAGGCCATGAAAGCGGCGTCGGTCTTTGCGCGAGAAGACGAGGACCACGGACAGACCCACCAGTAGCGCGAGCCCGCCGGTTCGGCAGCGCGTGAGACCCAGCGCCATGCCGCTGGTGAGCATCGCGGTCGCCAGCAGGACACGTGGGGTGGAGGAGAGCAAAGCCAACGGTGTGCTGATCGCCAGATACTCGCCGGCATAGTTGCGGCTCACCAGCCAGCCGGCGGGTCGGTAAAGAACCCTAGACAGGCCCGGACGGACGACTAGCCCGCCCCAGGTACCGAGGTTCCAAAGACCTTCTGCATCGAGGAGGACGCTCGTGGCCACCAGCATGCTGCCGAGGGCGAAGGCGCGAGCAGTCGTTTCGAAATCGAGGGAGATTCCGCGCCCCATGAGCAGGAACAGGGGGAGCTCGAGGTAGGGTAAGAAGGAGGCGACCGCCTGCACCGAGGCACCCGTCGCGGTAGCCCGGGCAAAGGCGAAGCTGCAGACTGCTGTCATACCTGCTACCGAGGCGAGCAACACAGCGGAGCCCCTGCGCGCAGTGAGGTAATCACGATGCGATTGAATCACCAGCATTGCCATCGTCACCAGTGCCAGCAACAACAAGCAGCCAGCGGCAAGCCGTGGTACGAAGGCGGCGAGATAAAGCGTACGACAAGGGCGCGCAAAAACGAGGGAAGCGACAACGCCAAGATACACGACCTGTGCACTGCGGCCGGTCATGGGGCCGGTAGATTACGCTACGAGGTGATTCCGGCCCAAGAGGCTCCCGGGGCTAAAAACGTCGTTACCGCCAGCGCCACCGCCATGCGTCGGAGCGCAACGCGACGAGATAGGCCGACAGCAGCCTTCTCAGGTGGCCAATTTTCGATCAGTTTCACCTTCACTAATCGCTCCAGCGCCAGCTTGACTGCATCCACATCGACGGGGATCTCGCAGTCCTCTTGCACCTTCACGGTCAACTCCTCGAGCGACAGACGACCATCGGCCAAGGCATACACACTTGCTGCGATGCGGCCGAGTGTGTGCACCTTATCGGTCATAAGCTCGTAGACGAACGTCTGCTGCGGGAAGGTTTTGACAATCAGCCCTTTTCGTCGTGCTCGAGGATGCATCGCCACCCCTCTCGTGAATGCTCATAGTACAACCTAACTCAGATGGCTGGCTAGCCTGGTCGACAGATTTTCGATGTCGGCCCCACCGTAGTTCATGCCGAACGCCTGCAGGGAGCCAGCGAGGTGCATGTTGAGGTCGATTTGTCGACGGTATCCTGGCCGATGTGGCTCGGCGTTACGCACCTGGTTGTAGCGGTCGCGTAGGAGAGAACGCATGACCGCATTGGCCGGCAGCCGCCAAGCCCGAAACCGTCCTGAGGCATGGAACTTGGGAAAGAGAAGTGTTCGAACGCGACATTGGATGCCGAGCTGATTCGGAAAGATCCGTGGCACATCACAAAAGAAACGGTTGACGTGTTCATCGTAGCGAAAGTGATCGCGGAGGGAGGGAAAATGGATCGCGACCGCGGGAGCGACTGCGATCTCGGTCGGCAGCCGGAAGGCAATAATTCCCCGGGAGGCGGAGAGCTCGACGATGGCCAACCTGTCCGAGTAATAACGGTAGCCCTGTTCGACGAGCGAGAGGGTCACGGCGCTTCTTT
>JAHFDT010000215.1 GCA_023248875.1 Myxococcales bacterium
ATGTAGGGCAGAAGATTGACGTTCGGCACGACGGCAAAGGTGACCGTGGTCTGCCCCTTCGGCACCGGTTTCAGTGTCGCGATTTCCACCTTGGGGAGCGCACTTCCCGACGCGGGTTCAATGTAGAGGTGCACCTCGTCGAGAAAATTGAAATTACCGGAAGGTGTGTCGTGGGGCGTGGCGGTGAGAGTGAGATCCTTGAGCAGCGCTTTGCTCGCCGGCCCGGTGCCCATCGCCTCGGTCTGCGACTTGATATCGATAGTGACCTTGAGCGGCGCCGGGAGTAATTGGCCGAGTGCGCCTCCGAGTGCGCTGCCCATCACCTTCTGTTCAGGGATGTCCTGGCCGATATCGAAGGAGATGATCCCGCAGCCGGCTGCGAGGAGACACAGTGCAAACGGGATGGCGCGCATCCGAAAAGTTTTACCGTTCCCTAAACGAGCGTCAAGTTCTCGGGCGGTGTAGCTCCTCCAGGCCGCTTGGCGTACCGACGAGCACGGTGTGTGCCATGCGTAGAAACAGCCCGTGTTCGACCACGCCGGTGGTGCGCTTGATCGCATCGGCGAGCGATGCGATCGGAACCTGAGCGCGGCAGTCCAAAACATAGTTTCCCCCGTCGGTAAGTACGGGGTTTCCAGCTCGCTCGCGCAACACTGGATCGAGCCCCAGGTAGCGCAGCCGCTCGCGCGTGTGGGTCCAGCCGAACGGTACCACTTCGACCGGGAGCGGCGCCTTTTCACCCAGCTGCCGCACGCGCTTTTCCTCGTCGACGATCACCACGAAGCGCTGCGCCGCCTGGGCCACCAACTTTTCCCGTAAGAGTGCGCCGCCGAGCCCTTTGATGAGATCGAGGTGAGGATCGAATTCATCGGCGCCATCGATGCAGAGATCTAGCGCGCGCACTTCATCGAGTGCCACCAGTCGAATGCCGCCCGCGCGTGCCTGCTGGGCCGTCGCCTCGGAGGTCGCGACCGCGACCAGTTTCATCTTCTTGCGGGCGATCGCATCGACCACCAGCGCCGCCGTGCGTCCCGTGCCGAGGCCCACCTGCATGCCCGGCTCCACCAGCGCCGCCGCCCGCTCCGCGACGGTGCGGCGCATCTCGTCGATATTCATAAGTGCGCAGAATACTACAGGCAGGCGCCATTCGTGCAGTTTTGGCTGGCGGCGCAGTCCGACTTGAGCTTGCAGCGCGGACTGAGCTCCGCTTGTGAGGTGCAGTAGCCGCCGCTGCAGATCGTCCGCGCGTTGCCGCAGCTGCCACAGTCAGCGGCCTTTTGGCAATGGGTGCGGCACTCGCCATTGACGCACTCGCCACTCGTGCACTGCCCGTTGGTCGCACACTCGGCTTTCTTGCGCCAGTCGGGGCGGCAGAAGCCCGCGTTGCAAAAGTCAGTCTTGCTGGCGCAGTCGCCGTCCTTCTTGCACGCGGCGTGGCAGGCGCCATTTTCGCAAGCCGCGCCATTTGCGCAGTCGCTGTTGAAGGTGCACTTACCATTCGAGGCGGGGTTGGCGAAGCAGTAGCCGGTTTGGCAGAGATCGCCCGTCCCGCAATCGCTGGCCTGAGCGCATTTCGCATGGCACAGCCCGTTCTGGCATTCGCCGGTGCCGCACTCGCGGTTAAAGACGCAGGTGCGGGTCGGGTCGTGACCATCATTGGCACAGCTGGCATTACTGCAAACCTGACCGCTCGCGCATTCGCTGTTGCCGTGGCACTGCGCCATCTGCGACGGCTTGGGCACGCAGGTCTGGCGCGTCGGGTCGCAAATTAGGTTGGTGCCATAAGGCGTGCAGTCACTATCGCTCTTGCAGCTGCCCGTCGATCGGCAAGTGCCATTCTGGCAGGTCGAGCCCACTGCGCAGTCGTTGTCCTTC
Source organism: Myxococcales bacterium (assembly GCA_023248875.1). Classification (GTDB taxonomy): domain Bacteria; phylum Myxococcota_A; class Polyangia; order Palsa-1104; family SHYY01; genus JAHFDT01. The sequence goes on from JAHFDT010000215.1 coordinate 1,876, forward strand.
TGGCACAGCACCGGGCCGGGGACGCAGGTGTGGCGCTCGTCGCATTTCATCCCGGTGCCGCAGTCGGCGTCCTTTTGGCACTGCCAGCTCGAGGTGCACTGCCCCTTGTTACAGAATTGTCCCGTCGGGCAGCTCTTATCGTCGGTGCAGCCGGTGGTGGAGGTGGGCGGCTGGCAGGAGGTGCGCGGGATGTCGCACACGAGACCGCCTTTGCAGTCGTCGTTGGTCTTGCAGAAGCCGGCTTCGATGCACTGGCCACTTTTCGCTTCGCAGTAGCAGCCGATGGTACAGTCAGCGGTGACACGACAGCTGCCGCGCGTGCCGCTGCCCACCTTTTGGCACCCTTTGGCATCGCAGGCGTAGCAGCCGGTCTCATCGCAGTAGGTGCTGGCAACGTGCTGCTGGTTGTTATTGAAGATACAGCCGCTCAAGGCGGCGAAGAGCAGTGCGCTGGCCCCACGCATCGGCATGCCTCCGGTGGTCATGGGCGCTCGCAAAAGCACTGGGCATGCCATGCGGAAATGCCTGTTTTCGGGACGATCGGAGCGATCTGTGAACGGCCGTTCTCAGGTGAGCGGGTCGCCGGTTCACACCCTGGTCTAGCCCAGTACCGCGCGGATCGTCTCTTTGAGACTACGCTGCGGGCAAAAACCGAGCTCCTTGGTAGCGCGGCTGCCATCGACCATACAGACGTAGCGGATGTGGTCGAGTTCGGGTACGGGAAACGAGGTGAAGCGACCGCGCCAGAGTGCTGAAAGCAGCGGTTTCGCGAGTAAGTGGAACACCGGCAGCGTGGGGCGGCCGAGTTCGGCGAGGAGGGTCGAGAGCGGTACTTGGCCGGGGCCGGTGATGTTGTAGATACCGCGCGTGCCGGGCCGAAGGGCGCAGACGATCGCTTCGACGACATCGAGCTCGTGAACGACCTGCACCATCGGATCGAAGCCGAGCAGAGTGGGCACGCGCTTGAGGCGCAGGTAGTTGGAGGGCGCGTTGTGCACGGTGCCGAGGATATGGACCGGCCGGAGGATCACGGTTTCCACAGCCGCGCTCTTCCAAAAGAAGGAGCTGGCGATCATATCGAGTTCGATGAGGTCGCGGATGGCCGGAAAGTCTTGCCCAGCCATGAGCGGCGCATCCTCGGTGAGAAACTGCGGATTGTCGGCCCGCGGGCCGTAGACGTTGGCCGATGAGAGAGCCACGACTTTGGGCACGCCATAGGTGGCGCAGGCGTCGAGCAGACGTTGCGCACCCTGCACATTCCAGGAGTGGTGATCAGCACCAGAGCGCCGCGGATCGTGCATGACGCCGAGGTGGATGAGGGCGGCAATGTCGCCGGCACGCAGCACATCGCGCGCCCGCTTGGAGCGCAGGTCGACCTGAATGTGATCAATGTCGCGGGGCTTGCCAGGAAAATCGCGGCGGTCGATGCCCACGACGGGATAGTCCCGATGCAGCCGTCGCGCCAGCAGGCGGCCGAGGCGCCCGGCGATGCCGGTAATGACGATCTTGTGGCGTGGCCCTACCAAAAAATGTGCTTCCTTTCCTCGAGCCCGACCTGGATCATCGACTGAATTCGATTGCGTACCACCTTCACCTTTTCAGCGATCTCCTCGTCCTCATCATCGGAATCTCCCTCGAACTGGAGCGGTTCGCCGAAGTAGATGCGGTACTTAGTGGGAAAGGGAAAGAGCGGCAAAAAGGGGGGGATCGGCAGCACCGGGAAAGCCGGCAGATCCAGGAGCCGGGCCAGGGGCTTCATGTTGAAGGCGGGCAGCTGCTCCTCGGCGCCAATGACCGCTACCGGCACGATCGGCGTCTTGGTTTCGAGCGCCAAGCGCATAAAGCCCAGGCCGAAATCGGTCATTTGGTAGCGCCTGGTAAAGGGCTTCGAAATGCCGCGCGAGCCCTCTGGAAAGACGAGGATCGCCTCGCCGTCGTGAAGGAGGCGGATGCAATTCTCGGGCGTACCGGTGATCTGACCCCAGCGCGCTAAAAGGTAGGAGAGGAAGGGAATCGAAGGGATCAGTTTTTCCACCATGGCGCGAACCACGCGCGGTGGATCGTGATCAAACAGCATGGCGCCGGCAATGGCGATGCCGTCGTAGGGGAGCTGGCCCGAATGGTTGGCGATGAGCAGTACACGACCGGCAGGCACTTCGGCGACGCCATGGCTTTCAACGCGAAAATAGTCGCGATGGAAAAACTGCGCCAAGAGCGCCGCGATCTTGGCCTCTTCGCGGTGGAAGCCAAAGGAGTCGTAGCCATATTCATTTTGGTGGGTGGGCAGCGCGCGGAATTTCTCCAGGAACTCTGGCGAGAACTGTGCGTCGACCCAGCGGTGGAGTCGATCCTTCAAAAGGCCCATAGGGACTGCAAGTTAACATGGGGCGGTCGTCGAAAAGCAATTTCATGCGGCACATGGATTGCTGTTGGATCGATTGTGCAATACGGCCGGGATCACGATGAACGGCAGCAAAAGGCGGCTCGCTCGCGCAACCAAAACCTTCCCAAGGACAGCGATACGGAGCTGGAGCGGGAAATGAACCTGTCGGGTCGCACCGGTGCGCGGCCGAGAGAGGGGCTGGTGGGAGCCCATGTCTGGCGCGCCTCCCACTCGATCCATGAGTGGGCGCCGGGCAGTGAGTATGCGCCCACCTGGCGTGCGACCGAGCGCGAGCGGGAACGCCATCGTGTCGAACGGGAGATCGGACGGGTGGCTGCCGGGACCCAGGGCAAACTTCGGGATGAACGATCGCCCTCGGTCACTCGCGAGCAACTCGACGAGGCGGCTCGCCGTGCGGACCGAGTTTTCCGCCGCGGAAGTTGATCCGAGCAGTGAGGACTGCTAGCTTGGCCGCATGTGGGTCGATGTGACATATCAGGGGGTCGTGCTGCAGCGCAGGGCCGAGTTGGAACCGGCTGCCGAGGGTTTTTTCTTGGTGCTGGCGCCACCAATGCCGGTGGGCACAGAGCTGGCGCTCGTCGAAGCGGGACGAGTCCATGCCGTTCGCGTCGCGAAGGTGCACGAGGGGAGCGAGGCGGGTATGTTCGTAGTCGGCGCATCGCTGGCCCCCGCCGAAGCAGTGCCTGATCTCATCGAAGTGATCGATGTCACCGAAGAGATGGTGGTCGATCGGCTCCCCGCCAAACCGAAGCGGGTGCGCAAACGCCCGCCGACGGGCGGGCGAAAGAAGAGGGCGCCCGCGACCGCGTCCGCATGATCCGACCTCCGCGTCTCCACCCGGGAGATACGGTAGCGCTGGTGGCACCCGCTGGACCACTCCAGCGTGAGGAGTTTGCGGAGGGCCTCGCACGGATCGGTAAGCGCTACCGCCTGAAGGTGGACGAAGGGCTTTTTGCGCGCGAGGGCTATCTGGCAGGCGACGATGCGCGGCGGATCGATGAGTTTTTGCGTGCGATGCGCGATCCGGAAATAAAGGCGGTGTTCTGTGCGCGCGGTGGCTACGGTGCCATGCGCCTACTGCCCGATCTCGACGCGGCATTCGGCGCGGGACGAAAACCGGTGGTAGGCTTTTCCGATATCACAGTGGTCCATGCGGTCGCATTCAAAGCGGGAGGGACGAGCCTCCACGCACCGACCGTGAATCACCTCGGCAAGCTGCCGACGATGATGGCCGAGGAGCTGTTCGCACTGCTCGAATCGCCCGCGCCGCCCGGCCCGTGGACCGGTCTGCAGAAACTATCGACCGGCTGCGCCACGGGTCTCGCCATCGGCGGCAACCTCGAACTGGTGTCGCGGCTCCTCGGCACACCCTGGTCTTGGCCATTCGAAGACAACGTGCTGTTCCTGGAGGATATCGGTGAGCGGCCCTATCGGATCGATCGTTCGCTGACGCAGCTCGAGTTGGCGGGCGCCAACCAGGTGGCGGCGGTAGTCGTCGGCGAACTGACGCGCTGTCTCGAACCCGACGGCAGTGGACCGCGCGCCGAGGAGGTGGTGGCGGAGCGATTGCGGCGCTGGAATGTGCCGGTGCTCGTCGGAGCTCCCTTTGGCCACGGCCAAATCAACCGGCCCTTTCCACTCGGTGGGCGGGTGGCAGTGGATGCCGGCGGGGGCACGGTGACGTTCCTGGACGGAGCGGTCGCGGAGTAGCAGAGGCCCCGCCAATCGGATATCTTGGCGCGATGAATCGACGGGGCTTTCTGCAACTCGGGCTCCTCGGCGGCGGACTGTTGGCTGTCGCGGGCACGGGGCTCGCGCTGTGGCCTTCGCGGGTCGCCTTTCGCCCGCGGCGGGCGCTGCGGGTGCTCGATGAGCGCGGCTTCAACGTCCTCGCCTGCGTCGCGGCCCGTATCATAGCCTTGCCCGACGCCGACCCG
>JAHFDT010000216.1 GCA_023248875.1 Myxococcales bacterium
CTGCAGGATATTGCACGCGAGGTCCAGGGGGGCATCACCAAGAACGCCGAGGCGGCGGAGCGGCTGCTCAAGCACATCGACCTCATCGCCGCAGATGTCGAAAAAGTCACCTCGGGCCCCGCCAATCAGGACCTACACAAGGCGCTCTCCAACGTGGTCGTGATCACCGAGGATGTAAAAAAGCTACTCGGTACTGGTGAGGGGCAAGTCAATTCGACCGCCGACAAGATCAAAGGTCAGCTCGATCGGATTTCCACCACGCTGGATAAGTTCAACCATGCGCTCGATGATGTGGCGCGGGTTGCAGATAATGTGGCCGAGGGGCATGGCACGGTCGGTCGGCTGCTGAAGGACGATACCATCGCCGACAACGTGACCAATATCACCGAGGATGCCTCTTCGTTCGTGCGCTCGCTCACCCGTCTTCAGACCATCGTCGGGATCCGTGAGGAGTGGAATATCTACGCCAACTCTTACAAAACCTATCTCTCGTTGCGGTTGCAGCCGCGCCCGGACAAGTACTATCTCGTGGAGCTGGTCGATGATCCGCGCGGTTCCCGCAGCTACTCCCACACCTTGACGGCGACGGGAAATCCGCCCGCGCTCACCAATACCGATACCTGGGAGCGTAAATCGAGTCTGCGCTTTTCCTTCATGTTTGCGAAACGGGTGCAGGCCGGGCCGTTGGGCCTGACGGGACGGCTCGGCATCAAGGAGTCGACGGGCGGCGTGGGCGTCGACATCGACTTTCCATTACTGCACTCCTCTTGGCTCCGGGGCATGCTGCTGCACTTCGATGCCTTCGATTTCGTCGCTGCCGATCGGCCGCGCTTGAAGGTGATGGCCGCGCTGGAATTCTTCCGCAACCTGTGGCTGGTCGGCGGCGTCGACGATCTTCTGAACGAGCAGACGACCACCTTGGGTCCGGCGGGGATCACTTGCGGTCCGGCGTCGCCCGCCTCCTGGTGCCGCGGCGGGCGCGACTTTTTTGTGGGTGCAATGCTGACCTTCAACGACGAAGACCTGCGCGCCCTGCTGACCATCGGCTCCGGGGCGCTCTCCTCGGCGGGATCGAAGTAGGCTTACGTCTTCAGGAGGAGGGTTCGAGCTTCCGCGACCGAAGCCACGGTTCGTCCGCGCGCGCGGATCATCTCGGCCGCGCGCGCAACCAGCGGCGCCGAACCTTCGGCAAGCACGCCCTTTTCCAAATAGATGTTGTCTTCGAGCCCGACTCGGACATTACCGCCACCCAGGATGGAAAGGTCGGCGAGTGGAAACTGGTGGCGGCCGATGCCGGCGACGCCCCACGTGGATCTCGCGGGCAGGGCGCCGACGAGGAAATCGAGATTGCGGGCGCTCGGGCCCATGGCGCCGCGCACCCCCAGGACGAGCTGGAAGTGGAGCGGCGGCGTGATGATCCCTCGTTTGAGGAGTTCGGCGGCGATATCGAGGTGGCCGGCGTCGTAGAGTTCGATCTCGGGCGTGGCGCCGGCCGCGCGAATGCGGCGGGCCACCTCCTCCACCAGCGGTGCGGGGTTCGCGAAGATCTCATCGCCGAAATTGATCGACCCCACATTGAGGGTGGCCATCTCCGGTGCATCGCTGCCGCGCAATGCCAGGGGGCCGCAGCGTTCGTCGACGCTCATGCCCACCGCACCACCGGTCGAGGTCTGAATGATGATATCGGTGCGGGCGCGGATGGCGCGGATGGCGGCGCGAAAACGTTCGGTATCTTGGGATGGCCCCCCTCGCTCATCGCGTACATGAAGGTGGATCACGCTAGCGCCCGCCTCGGTGCAGCGACGCGCCTCCTCACCGATCTCTTCCGCGGTGATCGGCAAATGAGGATTCTGCTCGCGGGTGGTTTCAGCACCGACGATGGCGGCAGTGATCACGCACGGGAGCGGGCGACCATCCCAGCGACGGACACTCTCAGGAATGACGCAGGTGCCGCGCGCGCGGGCGACCACTTCTGCTTCCGGTAGAAAATTGCCTGCGCTCTCGCCAGTCGTAGGTGCCGCAGCGATCACCTTGCGGGCCACAAATTCCATCTTGATCGAGGTTCGTCCCCAGCCGACGATCTCGCCCTCCGCCTCGAGGTAGTCACCCGCACGGACGGGCCGCAGAAACTCGACGAACTCGTAGGCGCGAAACAACCCTTCGTCACCGCCAGAACGGATGCACAGCTCGGTAGCGACGTCGCCAAACAGCTGCAGCAGCCGCGCGCCGTCGACGAGATGGCCGCCATAGTGGCCGTCGTGGGTACTCATTCGGACGCGCAGGGTCGCTTTCATGGGGTCGCATCGTACCTCGATTCGCGGTGAAGATGCAGCCTCTACCAGGTTGCAGCGATCTCCTTGATTTGCCGCGCTTCTCCGAGTAGAACTTGCGGCCGATTCAGCGAGGAGGAGCCGTATGTCGATCCGCACTCTGGGAATGTGCTTGAGCGTTCTGATGTTCGGCTGTGTGGAGCAGTCGGCGGAAGTGGTGAGCGAAGAGGACGTCAAGGCTGCGAAGGAGAATATTCTCACCGCGCCGCCGGCGAACTTGAAATACAAGGTCAACGCTGAGCTGGAGGGCAAGGTCACTTACCTGGGACTGGATGTCGACACCGACGTCGCGACGCCGGGAAAAGCCTTTACCTTGACCCACTACTGGAAGGTCAATGAACCGCTGCCCGAAGGGTGGCGCCTGTTTGTGCATCTCGAAGCGCCGGGCAGCCGGGCGAATCACCTCAATGCCGATCACGTTCCCGTCGGAGGCAAGTATCCCGTCCATGCCTGGAAAAAGGGCGAGATCATCCGCGACAGCCACAAGGTTTCCATCGGTGCCGGATGGAAGGCACCGCTGGTGGAGGTCTACGCAGGGCTGTGGAAGGGGCCGAATCGCCTCAAGGTCACGAGCGGGCCACATGACGCCGAGAATCGAGTGCTGGCGGCTGCGCTTCCGGTGGGAGGTGTCAAGCCGCCCGAACCCAAGCGGCTGGTGGCGCGCAAGATCAAGGCCGACGCGGTGAAACTCGACGGCAAGCTGGATGATGCGGTGTGGAAAGAGGCGTCTTCGACCGGTCTCTTCGTCAATACTATAGATGGCGGCAAGGCAGCGAGCCGCACCGAGGCCAAGCTGCTGTGGGACGACAAGTACCTCTACGTGGCCTTTGTGATGGAGGACAGCGATGTCTGGTCGACGCTGACCAACCGTGACGACAAGCTCTGGACACAGGAGGCAGTCGAGCTGTTCATCGACGCGGACGGCGATGGCAAGACCTACGTGGAGCTGCAGGCCAATCCGCGCGGTGCGCTGTTCGACTCCTATCTGCCCACCTACCGGAAGAACGAGAACGATTTCGATTCGGGGGTAAAGGTGGCGGTGAATGTCGATGGCACCGTCGACAAGCGCGATGATCAGGACAAGGGCTGGACGGTCGAAATGCAGATTCCGCTGATAGCGGCCTATGGCAAGTCGGTGGCGAAGGAGATGAAAAACGTGCCGCCCACCGTGGGTGCGATGTGGCGAGTCAACTTTTTCCGCATGGATCTTCCGGCCGGGAAACCGCAGGCTGGCACCGGCTGGTCGCCACCGCTGGTGGGCGATTTCCACGCGCTCGACAAATTCGGGCAGTTGGTGTTCGGTGACGAGAGCGGCCACGTTCCGGTCGCAGCGAGTCCAAAGCCTCCAGCCGCGGCACCTCTTGATCCGCCGCACGGCAAGCATACCGAGAAGCACGCAGCCAAGTAGTGGATCGGCTCCTCGACGTGGCCGTGCGGTACCATTTGGTGCTGCTGGCGCCGCTCGTGGCTGCTTGGCTGCTGACACCGCTGGTCGGTCGCTGGTTACGCCTTCTGGGCAGTCAGCATGGGACGGAGCTGGGAAAGGAGCTGGAGCAGGCGGGCACCGGCTCGGTTCGCCTCCTGATTTTGCTGATCGGGCTCCAGGCTACGGTCGGGTGGGTGCCACTCCAGCCAACTTGGCAAAATGCTCTCGGCGGTGTGCTCTATGTGCTGAGCGTCGTCGTCGGCGTACGGCTGGCGATGCGTCTGTCGCGGGTGGCACTGCGCGGCTATCTCGAGCGTGCCGCGGGGGCGTCGCGCGAGCGTGCACAGCGCGAATACTTGCCCCTGGCTTCGCGTGTTTCCACGGTAGCGCTGCTGACCGTCGGTGCGATTTTGGTCGCGCACCATTTGGGTCACGACGTCTCGTCGCTGGTGGCGGCGCTCGGCGTCGGCTCGCTGGCGCTCGGTCTTGCGGCGCAGCAGACGCTCGGTAACATGCTCGCTGGCTTCACCCTGCTCGTCGACCAGCCGTTTCACCCCGGTGACACCATTCAGCTCCAGAGCGGAGAGCTCGGCCGCGTGCTCGAAATCGGGATCCGCTCCACGCGCATTCGCCTCGACGCCCATCGCCTCTTGATCGTGCCCAACGGAGAGCTGGCCAATTCGCGCGTGATCAACATCGCCGAAGAGCCGCGGGATTGACGTGGCCCGAATGGGGTCGATTTCATTGAGCGTGGTATAGTTTTAGGCTCATGCCTGTCAGCGAAGCAGACCTGCATTCCCCGCGTGTCGACCCCTTAGCCCTCTTGGGGAAGGTCGTCCAAGTTGCAGAGATCCCTCAGCATCGACGGATCTTCTGCAATCGCAACCTGCGTATGGACGAAATCGATCTCATCGGCTTCGACATGGACTACACGCTGGCGATCTATCATCAGCGCAATATCGAAAAGCTATCGGTGGATTGCACCCTCAAGAAGCTGGTGCAGAACCGGGGCTATTCGGACGAGCTGCTCAAGCTCGACTACGATTCTGCTTTTGCCATCCGAGGGCTCGTGGTCGATCGTCGCAATGGCAATATTTTCAAAATGGATCGCTATGGCCATGTCGAGCGCGTCTACCATGGGCGCACTCAGCTCGACCGCGAAGCGCGGCGCCAGCTCTACCACACGCAGATCATCCGTTTGTCGACGCCGCGCTACGCCTGGATCGATACCCTGTTCGCGCTACCGGAAGCAGTCATGTTTGCGCGCATCGTGGAGTTTCTCGACGGCCGAGGCGAGCGCGTGCGCTACACGAAACTGTGGCAGGATATCCGCGACTCGATCGACGAGGCCCACCGTGACGAATCGATGAAGCGGGTGATAAAATCCAACCTCGGCGACTACATCGTCCGCGACCCGGAGCTCGCGCCCACCCTGCACAAGTTTCGCTCCTCGGGGAAACGGCTGTTTCTCCTGACCAACTCGGCGTGGGACTACACAGAAAAGGTGATGTCCTTCATGCTCGATGGGCAATTGAGCGCGTACCCGTCGTGGCGCAACTATTTCGATACCATCGTTGTGAGTGCGCAGAAACCCGATTTCTTCGTCGAGCGCCACCCCTTCGTCGAGCTCGATGGCGAGGGCAAGGAGAAGGGCGCACCGTTTGGCAAGGAGAACGGGGCCTTCGTACGTGGCCGCATCTATCAGGGCGGCAACGTGGTCGATTTCGATCACCTCGTCGGAGGTGGCGGCGATCGGGTGCTCTACATCGGCGATCACATCTACGGCGATATGCTGCGCGCGAAAAAATCGTCGGTTTGGCGCACCGCGATGATCGTGCAGGAGCTGGAGCAGGAGCTCGAGGTGGGCCTGCGGATGCAGGATTCGATCGCGCGGATCGAGGAGCTGGAACGGCGGCGGGTGCGGCTCGATTCGGAGCTGCTCTACCAGCAGCAGGTGCTCAAATCGCTTGGTCGGCTCGAGCCAGGCGAGGTGGCGCGCCGACTGGCTGGGGCTACGGTGGATGAGGCAACGCTCGAGGCCGCACGCGACGAGGTGCGTCGTCGCCTCGATACCCTTCGTGCCACGCTGCGGGAAGTCAGCGATGAGGTGACTCATCTGGAACGCAAGGTAGACGATGCCTTCAACCCCTATTGGGGACCGCTGTTCAAGGTGGCTGTCGAAAACTCGCGGTTTGGTGAGCAGGTCGAGGATTATGCGTGCGTCTACACTGCGCGGGTCTCCAACTTTCTTGCCTATTCGCCGCTGCGCTACTTTCGCTCGCCGCGCGATCACCTTCCGCACGAACTGTAGCGCCGCGGGGAGCGAAGGTGTCTGGGAAGAGCGAGGGAGGATTCGCTCCTCGTTGTTCAGAGAGGGGCTCACTCCCCTCCCC
>JAHFDT010000217.1 GCA_023248875.1 Myxococcales bacterium
GGAATGGTGGCCGAAACGGTCAAGCGCATGGCCTTCAAAGTGACCCGCGCGGGCGAGCTCATCGGCCGCGAAATGGTGCGGCGTCTCGGACCGCCGGTGCGCTTTGGCATCGTCGATCTCTCGCTGGCACCAACCCCCGCGATCGGCGATTCCGTGGCCGAGATCTTGGAGGCCCTGGGCCTCGAGCGTGCGGGTGCTCCGGGCTCTACCGCTGCCCTGGCGCTCATTACCGATGCCGTCAAGAAGGGTGGCGTGATGGCCTCCTCCTCGGTGGGCGGTCTTTCGGGCGCGTTCATTCCCGTCTCGGAGGACCACGGCATGATCGAGGCGGTCAAGGAGGGGGCGCTCACCCTCGAGAAGCTCGAAGCGATGACCGCGGTCTGCTCAGTGGGCCTCGACATGGTGGCCGTGCCAGGAGACACCTCGCCCGAAACAATCTCGGCGATCATCGCCGATGAAATTGCCATCGGCGTGTCGAACAACAAGACTACGGCGGTGCGGATCATCCCCGTGCCCGGGAAGAGCGTGGGCGAAAGCGTGGTCTACGGCGGGCTTCTCGGCGAGGCGCCGATCATGCCGGTATCGCGCTTTCGCTCCGACGATTTCATCCGCATGGGCGGGCGCATCCCCGCGCCGATCATTTCGTTGCGAAATTGACGATCTGGCGCCAAAGCCGAGCGAGGGGTTTCTGATCCTCCATTCGCCCAAAGGAGGGGCCGAGGGGGGGCGTTTGGGAAAAAAATGGCTGCGTCGGATCTCGATGCAACTGTTCAAAATCGAGGAGATGGCCCGCTGAGTCGCGAAACAGTTTGCCCTGGACTGGATCAAAAACCAGGAGTCGCTTTTCGAGACGTACCAGAGCCACCAGACGCGATTCTTGATGGCTGCCTGTCAATGTATAGGCCGCCGCGGGGAAGCCGGCATAGCTCGCCAGTAGTGCAAACGCTTCCGTCTGCTGGTCGGGCGCGCCATAGCCGCGCAGCAGAATGTGAAGCGGATGGTCATCGATGATCGGCAACCCTGGCGGCGTCGGGACGACATGCTGGCAAGAATACTGAAACAGGCGCACCAGCGTCTCTTCGCTATCCTCTGATCCCCGCGTGATCTCTGCCACCAGCCGGCGCGTGCGAAGGTCACGGTCGATGAAACCGACCGCCTTCTCGAAGAGGGTGATCGGATGAGGCGTCACCTGGTAGTTGACGCCGACGTAGCTACTCGTTGGCCAGAGCGCCAAGGTCGTCAGCACAGCGGCCGTGACGAGGAGGATGAAGAGACGCCTCATGGTTTGCCCACTCGCTCGCTGCGACGGGGGGCTCCGAGTCGCTCGGCTGCACCTCGCTCCGGGGTCGCCTGTTTCCCCGTCTTCGCTCGCTCCCTCATGGGTTGGCCCGCTCACTCATGGACAAACTGTAGCCGAAAACCTTCGCGCCGCCCCGAGCCCGATGCTAACTTGGCGCCGTGCAGCTGCGGCTCTTCCTGCTCCTCACCTCCCTCTCGATGGCACTCGCCAGCCGCGAGCCGCCCTGGGGCGACGCGCACGTGGTCTACGACACCTCGGCCAACCTGGTGGAACACGGTCGCCTCGATGTCACGCTCGGCGGACCGCCGCAGTTCTACACCTTCCGCAACGGCAAGAAATTTGGCGTTTTTCCGCTCGGCAATGTGATCGCCATGGTCCCCGGCTATTTGCTCTACAAAGCCCTCGCCGCCCTTCCGGGCGCTCCCACCCAGCTACTCTACAATTACACCTGCCACCTGCCGCCAGCGCTGCTCATGGCGGGTGCCTGCCTGCTCCTCGTATCGATCGCCCGGCGGCTCGGCGGATCGACCCGATCGGCGACTGGCATTGCGTTGGCGGCTGGCACGACCACGATCCTGTTTGTCTACGCGCGCTCGCCCTTTTCCGAAGCGCTCCAAACGTTCGCCTTCACCTGGGTGGTCGACCGTACGCTCGCGCTCGAGGAGCAGCTCGGCGCGCGCCAGGGCGCATGGTTGGGTGTGGCGCTCGGTCTGCTCTTCAATACCAAACTGGTCTATGCGCTGGTCCTACCGATCCCGCCGCTCTATCTTCTCTATTGTCATCGCCAGGCGGGACGACACCTGGTCACCCCGATCTGCGCCGCGCTGGCACCGCTACTGTTATTGAGTGGACTCGCCGTGGGCCACAACTACTGGAAAACCGGATCGCTGCTCGATACTGGCTACCAGATTCCGCACGGAGTTTTTTCCGGCGATGCCTACGCAGCGTTCCATGGTTACTTTTTCTCGACGGGGAAATCGGTATTTCTCTACAGCCCCTTGTTGCTGTTGGCAGTTCTAGCTGGGCCCTCGTTCTACCGCGCCGAGCAACGCCGCAGCCTGTTCTTATTGGTCCTGACCGGCACGGTGGTGTTGGCCAACGCCAAATTTCGCCACTGGCATGCCGACTACTGCTGGGGGCCACGCCTGCTTGTGCCGCTATTACCCACCTGGCTCGCGCCAGTGCCGCGCTGGCTGAGCGGCGCCCTCGACCGAGGTCATGCACAGTTGCGAACGCTCGGGCTCGGCTTGCTGCTCGGCACAGGGCTTTTCGTCCAGCTCCTCGGCAGCGCCTTCTATTGGGACCACTACATCCGCATCGCGATCGCCGTGAAAGACCAGACCGGTGCCGACGGCTGGTATGGCGAAGACTTGCACCACTGCCACTTCATCCCGCAGTTCTCGCCACTGGTGGGCCACGCCTGGATGCTGCGCCACACACTCCTTGGCGATGACGATATTCTCGCCGATGCGCCCTGGTCGCGCGTCACCACGGGCAAGGTCTCGCTTGCCGGGGAATGGCGCGCGACTCGCCCCGATCTCTGGGCATTCGACTGGTTTGATCGGAAAAGTGGCGCGCGCAGGTGGGGCGCGGGTCTGCTGGCTTTGCTCAGCTCGCTGGGCGCCTGGTCGCTGTTCGGTCTAGACCGCCGACAGTCGTCGCCAGATCAATTCTGCCGGCGAGATCAGCGCCACCGCGACCAGCACCAGTAGCAGAGGATAGAGCTCGATGAGATAACGCAAGGTGCCGCCTGGCACGAGATAGACCACCGCCACCGTGCGCACGAGCGCCGCTGTGGCCACCAGCACCGCAAACGCGCGCCCGCGCGACAGGAAGAGCAGCAGTAGAAATCCTGCCGTCGCCAACACCAGGGTGTGATGGTGCAGCGGGATCCAGGCCGCCCGCCCTTGTGGCAACCCGAAGGTCGGCGACTCCACCGGGATCTCCCACTCGGGAGGCGGATCCAACCACAGCCGTTTGGCCCGCTGCCACGGCAACCGCACCCAGCAATCCAGCGGCCGTCGCGTGCACCGCTCAGTCGCCAACTCGCGCAGCGCCTGGTCGATGGCCGGGGTGATGGTCCGCGAACGGTTGTAGTCGTTCATGATGCGATCGACGCGCCGGCGCTCCTCGGGGCTGTCGTAGGCGTAGGCCGGCACATCCGAAAGGCTGACCCAGCGGCCGTACGCCATCCCCCAGGCGATCGAAACGATGGGAAAGGGATCGGCGACCCAGGTGCGCAGCCACTCTTGCGTTCCCGTGGGCAGCGGCTCGCCCTGGCGATTGACCCACTGGGCACCCCACGGAGTCAGCGCGCCAAATTGCACCGCATTGCGGATCGGCCAGGGAGAAAACACTAGCCAGGCCACCGCGGCAGCAAACAGCACGGAGCGCAGGCGCGCTCGTCCCAGCAGCATCGGCACCAGCAAGCAGGGCACCAGCGTCACGGTGTCGGCGCGCACGAGCAGCCCCAAACCGAGCAGCGCGCCCGCCAGCCCCATCTCCATCACGCCACCGGTGCGCCCAGCACGGAGTAGCAGCCAAACCGTCGCAGTGGTGAGCAGAATCGCCAATGTCTCCGTCAGAATGTAGGTTACGCACACTGCCAGTAGCGGCGAGGCGAGACACAGGAGGAGGGCCAGCCAGCGTGGTGCGCGTAGACCCAATTCGCCCGCCACCAGGAGAGCGAACAGCGCGGTCAGCACATCCAGAAGCGCCTGTACGCGCACCGTCCAAAGCACCGTGCGAGCCGTATCGAAGGGCTTTGCCAGACGGCCGATGGCAGCGAGAAACAGCGGGTAGCCCGGAAGCCGCGCGCTGGTCAGTGGTGCCGGCGGCGGCGCATAGGCATAGCGACCGTGTTCCAGAAGCGATTCGGCCAGATGAACGTACTGCTTTCCATCGCCCGCCAGATTGGTGAATTCGCTACCAAGGCGCAGACGCACTGCGAGCCCACCAGCACAGAGCAGTGCGGCTGCCAAAACGGCGACGAAGGAATTGCCACGCATGTGGGTGGACTCTTTATACCGCCTCCCCCTGATTCGTCGCCACTACAGCATTCCCTGTGGCGGATGCTCGCTCCTGGCAGGCTGTTGAAAAACTCTTTTTTAGGCCCGCACGGCGGGGCCGCGGCGGAGTCGCCGCGTGAGCAGGGGTGGGGCTCCCGGGGCTTGCCCCGCTAAACAATAGATTTGGGGTCTGGCTTTGCCGACGGAGCGGGGCCGGGGCTTGCCCCGCTAGACAATAGACTTGGGGTCTACGCCCCGTTAGATCGACTAGCAGGCGGCACTCAAGAGGATCGAAAAAATGGGGCCAACCGAGTTTTTCAACAGCCTGCTGGGCAGCAAACTGATCAGGCGGTGAGTGCTCGCGATTCGATGAGTCCCGTCTCCCCACCCAGCTCCGCAGCAGCGCCTCGCTGAGCGCCACCGGCCAGCAGGATCTCCGCGGCACGAATTCCCATCTCCATCGCGGTGTCCATGAAGATGTAACGAAACGATCCCTGGCGGCCACAGCTCATCAGGTTGTCGATATCGCCGAGGAAGCCTAGCAGCTGGTGGCGATCCCGCTGGTAGTCGAGGTGATAGATCGGGTAGCCCTCGCGCACGAAGCTGGAGAAGTAGTCGATCGTGCGCCCGCGCAAGTCGGGCAGGCCCAGCGCTGCAAGGTCCTCCAGGCAGCGCTCGTAGATCGCTCCGTCGGGGGCCGACCAGCGCTCATCGCCGACCTGGCATGGGATCTCCAACATGAGCGACGTGCAGCCTGCGGGTGCCATCGCGGGACTGCGGTGGCGGGGCTCCTGGATGCGCGCGGGCAGATAGCGCGGCTCGGAGACGTACATCCAGGTATGGGGGGAGACTTCGGGGCCACGAAGCAGAATGTTGAGCAGACGAATGGCGCGGAAGCGCAGTGCCTCGCAGCTACGGGCGAGGGTTCGGGAGAGCTCTTTGCCCGCGACGAGACGCGTCGCAGTGGCCAGGCTGATCGTCGAGATCACCGCGTCGCAGGGGAGCTCGTGTTCGCCGGCCTCGTCGGCATAGCGGACCCCACGGACGCGACGATCGACCACCGCCATGCCCGTCACCCGCGCGCCGAGCCGGAGCGCTCCGCCTTGCGCCGCGAACTCCTTGGCCATGTGCTCGAAGATCTGGCCAATTCCCAAGCGGGGGTAGAGGTAGCGCCGCGCGTAGGTGCGCGCACGACCCCGCCGTAGCCCCACCAGGCGCCAGAGTACATCGGATAGCGAGAGCAACGAAATGCGCTGGGAAGCCCAATCGGCGGAAATCTCCGACGGCGGAATGCCCCACAGCTTCTCGGTGTAGGGGCCAAAAAAGGTTTCGTAGAGATCCCGCCCGAAGCGGTGGACGACCCAATCTTCGAAGGAGCGATCGGTGGAGCGACGCAGGCGCTCTTGAGCAAAGCTGGCAATCGCGCGAGCGCCGCGCCGCACGCCGAATCGGCGCAGCACATCGTCGAGCTCCAAGGGATAGCGGTAGCGCTCGCCGCCGTGGAGAATGACGCTCGACCGCGTGCGCAAAAGCAGCTCTTGGCCCATGAGGCGCCGGGTCAGCGCATCGATGGCTGGATTCTTGGTGATGAAGCGGTGGCCGCCATAATCGAAGCGAAAGCCGTTGCGCTCGTGCGTGCCACACAGGCCGCCGATGCGGGATTCCTGTTCGAGGACGGTGACCTCCGCCCCCGCTTGGCTGAGCCGCCAGGCCGCGGTCAAACCGCACGCTCCACCTCCGAGCACTACGATGCGCCTAGGAACCGTCATCAGAACAGAAAGGCCAGCGATGTAAAGTAGCCGAGTTTGGGATGATCGAAGGGGTTCGCGGGTCCAG
>JAHFDT010000034.1 GCA_023248875.1 Myxococcales bacterium
CAGGCATCTGTAGGTCGGGCATCTGCAGGTCGGGCATCTGTAGGTCGGGCATCTGTAGGTCGGGCACCTGCAGGTCGGGCATCTGTAGGTCGGGCATCTGTAGGTCGGGCATCTGTAGGTCGGGCACCTGCAGGTCGGGCACCTGCAGGTCGGGCATCTGCAGGTCGGACATGGCGAGGTCTTGGGAAACGATCCACTGGTCGGAATCCGTCGACATCGCCTGATCTGGGACGTTCCACTGGTTCTGGAACTCGCCCAGCAGGATCACCGACTCACACCCGGCCCCCACGATACAGACTAGGACGGCCGCTGCCGCCCGTCTCATCGCACCGAGCCGTGCTGCGCCTGCTCCGCGGCCTCGCGAAAACGACCTTTGGGAAATCGGCGCAGGTATTCGCGGCCTGCCGCCGCGGCGAGATGCGGATCGCGCGCCGAAGCGGCCTCGATTCGGAGAGCCATGGCCTCTTCGATCAACGCTCCGCGAGGAAAGCGCGCGAGATACTGATCGAGCAGACGGCTTGCCCGGGAGGGATCGTGAATACCTCTTAGCGCTTGAACCGCCTGGACCACCAACACCGACTCTTCACGCGATGGGTTGGAAGCCGGACGCTGTACCGGGGGCCGCGCGGAGGAGCGTAGCGGCTGCACTGGGGGCGGCATTCTGATGGGCGGACTCGGAGCCGCTACCTGCGGCAAGGGCATCGCATGTGCTGGTGCGGGACGCGCGATGCGCGGGGCCGTGCGGGGCACCGGCTGCAGAAGCTCGGGTGTCGGCTGAACATGGTGGCGGATCCAGCTACGCCCAATCAGCCCCGCCCCGATCGCCATCGGAGCGACCAGCAGCAAAGCTGCGGCGAGGCTGGGTTGCAGCTGCCAGTAGCGCCGGGTCCGCGGCGATGCCAGCGCGGTGCGCACCCGCCGGCGCTGAAGGTCGGTCGCCACCAGCGGCGGCATCGCCCCGAGCAGCTCCTGGGCTCGCCACAGCAGTGGCTGGTTGTCGGCCACCTCATCGACTAGGCGCTTCATCGTTTCCCCCCCGAAGCATCGCACTTTTCGAGTAGCGCAAAGAACTCCTTGCGGGCATGGTGCAGGCGCGTGAACACGGTGGCCAGCGGCACCCCTTCGAGCTGCGCGATCTCCTCACCGCTGTAGCCTTCGATTTCAAACATGACAAAGGCCGCCCGCCGTTTGAGAGTCATTCGGTCGAGGATCTTCTGGATCAGCCGATGCGCCTGGTTGCGCTCAGCCGTTTCTGAAGGCCCGTAGCCACCATCACGGATCTCTTCGAGATTCTCATCGTTGCGACGGCTAAATAGGTTCTTGAACCAGGCCCGCCGCCGGTGGTCGCTGACGGTATTCGCGGTGATGCGATAGAGCCAGCCGCCGAGATTGCGACCGTCGAACTGAGGCAACCTGCGCTGGGTGACGATGAAGACCTCTTGCGCGATGTCCTCCAAGTCGCTGGGGGGACCGCCGAGCGCCCGGGCCCAGCGCATGACCTCCGCGAAGTAGCGATCATAAATGGTGTCGAAATCGAGCGTCCGGCGCGCCACTGCCGGGAGCGCCTCTCGAGGCGATGGGATGAGCCGCGCCACCATGACGTAAGAGACCATCATACTAGAAATGGGGGGGGAGGAGGAAAACCTTCAATTTCTACTGCAGGGGGATGGCGATACCCGCAGAAAGAGAGAGCCAGACCACGGGAAGACGCCCGATGACGCCCTGCGGCAAGACCGAGAGTTCCGGGGCACTGGGCGAAACGAGGGCAGCCAGCGAGACAAATGGGATGGCCCGACCAAGATGTAGGCGCATTGCTACCGCACCGCGTAGCCCCACATCGAATAGCCACTGGGTGGGTTTTCGCATCAGCCCCGGCGTCGCTTCTGCCTGAAGAGCGATGAGGGCACCGGCCAGGCCGAGTTCGCCCGCCAGCTCGAAGCGCCCACGGCGTCCGGTGACGCGCAGCGAAAGATCGCTGGGCACTCGGATGAGGTGAACCGCGAGACCGCTCTCGAGCGCCAGCGTGGTGGGTGCCAGCCCGGCGATCCCCAGTGTGCCGGCCCAGCGGCCCCTTCCCAGTACCACGCGCAGCTCGGCTCCCCAGGCGCTGGGGCCGGAGGCGAGCCCGAAGTCACCTCGACCCGCGGCTTCCACGATCAATGAAAGCGACCGTTTCAGCGGCGGAGCGGGCGGCGATGGCGGGGGAATGGGCGGGGGCGGAAGCGCCTTCGGCGGCGGGGGCGTGGCGGGCAGCACGATCGGGGGCGGAGATAGATTGAGATGCAGCGGATCGACCGCCAGGGCGATCACCACGGCAGAAGCGCGCGCGCGCTCCTCGCAATCGCGCGGCGGGTCGAGAAACTCCCGCACAATTCCCCGGAGGGTAATTCGGTAGCTCGTTCCTCGATCGCTCACTTCGACCCTCATCGCGTTCGGCTGGTCCTGGATCGGCACACCGGGCAGTAGGGGGGCGAGTGCGCGGGCGACGGCGACGGGGCTGGGGCAGCCCGCCGGATCACCCCGGACTTGCAGGGCTGGCGGCAACGCCGAGGCACGCTGGATCCCCAGCGCCATCAGCGCGGCGGCGAGTGCTCTACCGAATCGCATCGAACGCAGCGTACACCGTCACTACAGGCTAGGGAATTTCGAGCTGCAGCATCCGAGCGGTCGGCGTCGAAGGGTGTTCGGCGATGGGGATGTACTCGGCCGCTCCGCTCGCGTTGAGTAGCTCCACCCTGAGCACCAGCAGATCGTCCTTGGCGGCGGCCACCACCGCGCCCCCTTGGATCTCCTCATACTGCGCGACGGTACCCGGCGGGTACGGGTGCGAAAAGGAGACGATCGGCACATCGGCCGACGTGCCGTGTCGCCACGCGACTCCAAAACGAACGTTGGGCTGATCGACGGTGATGCCATCCGCCAGGAGATGGTAGGCGCCCGCCGGGATCACACCGGGGAGGGAATAGGTGACTTCGATGGGGTGCCCGACCCCGATGAGCGGCGGTCAGAAAGGGGGAGGTTCGTGATCTTGGAGGGTCAACTCACCATCGCGCGGAGAGTTGAGCCACA
Organism: Myxococcales bacterium; assembly: GCA_023248875.1. GTDB lineage: Bacteria > Myxococcota_A > Polyangia > Palsa-1104 > SHYY01 > JAHFDT01. The sequence continues at coordinate 3,070 of JAHFDT010000034.1, forward strand.
GCGTGCGCGGCCCCGTGGTCACAGGCCCGCAGCTAGCGATAAGGAGCAGGAACAGCGCGCATGTCATCTTCATGGACGGGGCCGTAGCATCACAAAAAATTGCGCTGGAAGGAGCTCGGGCGCCTCAGCGACCGAATCGTAACCGGCCCTGGCGGCGGCGTCGAGCAATTCGGCTTGTCCCGGGGAGTAGCCGATCACCGCCAGTCGACCGCTGGGACGAAGAGCAGGCTTCAATCGTTCCAGCCACCCTGCTCGGTCGGGGAGGAAGGCGTCGACGTGGCAGAGCAGCGCGAGATCGACGCTGTCTGGCGAGAGGCCGGGATCGTCGGGATCGACCAGGCGGGTTTCGATCGGGGCGTGTCCGTGGGCGCGGTCGCGCAGTAGAGCGAGCGCACTGCGGTCGATGTCGGTGGCAATCACGTGTCCGTTTGGACCGACCGCATCCGCGAGGCGCGACGTGAGGTAGCCGGGGCCAGCGCCGAGGTCGGCGACCGTCTGCCCGGGAACGATCCCCAGTCGTGCCACCAACTCGACGGGTTTCATCAAGCGGTCGCGCGCTGGATCCAACATCGCGCGGTGCGGTGTGGGGCTACAGCCAAGGAAAAAGAGGGCTAACACCCTACCGATGGGGATAGGGATCCCGCTTCGCCTCGTCACTCACATCCTCGCGCGTCCCACAAGTCTTGCAGAGCACCTTGACCCGAAAGCCGTAGCCGCTTACGGAGGTCGAGGTAACGAAGTTGGCGCCGCTGCATTGAGCCTGATGCTTGGCCATGAAATCGTCCGCCCTCTTTTTCTCCGAGGGAAAGAGCATTTCGTAGCGGTCGTTGAAACTGGACATGCGGCAAGGATGCACGTTTGCGGGGCCGTCCTCAAGTGTTTGGTATTGCATTGTCGCCCGCGCATCGCTATTTCTTGAGTCCCCAGAGGGCAAGAGTCGCGTCGGTAAGGCGCGTTGAGGGAAACGACATGGCCAACTATCTGCACGACAACGAAGACCTCAAATTCTACATCGAGCAGGGCATCGACTGGGAGCCGCTGGTCGCGCTGACGGAGCGCAACTTCCACGCGTCAGGTGGCTTCCAATCATCGAAAGAGGCGATCGAGGTCTACCGCGAAGTGCTCGAACTTCTCGGTGGATTTGTCGCTGAGGAGATCGCCCCACACAGCGCTGAAATCGATCGCCACGGGGTTCGCTTCGAAAACGGTGAGGCGTTTTTTCCGCCTCGCCTGCAAGGGATCTTCGACCAACTCAAAGAGCTGGGGCTCCACGGTCTGTGTGTGCCGCGTGAGCTCGGCGGTATGAATGCGCCGCTGCTCATCTACTATCTTTCCGCCGAGCTGTTGGCTCGCGGCGATGTGTCGATCATGACCCATTTTGGTTTCCATGGTGGCATGGCGATGGCGATGATCATGTTTGCGCTGCGCGAAGGATCGGCAGAATTGGATCCGCAGACGGGCGAGATCAAGAGCATCCGGTTTCGGGAATACCTCGATGAGATCATCCGCGGCGACGCCTGGGGTTGCATGGACATCACCGAGTCGGACGCCGGCAGCGATATGGCGCGGCTGCGAACGCGCGGCGAACAGGATGAGCAGGGCAACTGGTTTGTGACGGGACAGAAGATTTTCATCACCTCCGGCCATGGCAAGTACCACTTCGTCATCGCCCGGACCGAGCCCAGCAGCGAGGAGGATCATCGCCCGATGGCCGGTCTCGCGGGGCTCTCCATGTTTCTCGTGCCCACCTACGAAGAAAAAAACGGCGTACGCAAGCGCATTGTTCCGATCGGGCGACTGGAGGAAAAGCTGGGGCACCATGCTTCGGTCACGGCGCAGCTCGATTTCGAGCGAGCACCGGCCTTTTTGATCGGCAAGCGCGGTGAGGGCTTCTCCCTCATGTTGATGCTGATGAACGGTGCGCGTCTCGGAGTGGGCTTCGAATGTTTGGGGCTGATCGAGGCCGCCTCGCGGCTGGCAGCCTCCTACGCCGCGGAGCGCCGCTCGATGGGGAAGACGCTCGATCGCCACGAGATGATCGCCGACTACCTCGATGCGATGGCCACCGAAACGGCCGGTCTGCGCGCCCTGTGCATCCACGGGGCCTATCAGGAGGAGCTCGGGCAAAAGAAGAGCCTCGCGCTGCGTGATGGAAAACTGTCGGATTCAGATCGCAAGCGGTTGGAGCGCGAAGTCCGTCAGCACCAGCGCGCGGCCCGTCGGGTGACGCCTCTGCTCAAGTATTTCGGTGCGGAGAAGGCGGTCGAAATTGCGCGGACTGCGTTGCAGATCCACGGCGGTGTCGGTTACACCAAGGATTTCGGCGCCGAGAAGCTGGTACGCGATTCGATGGTCATGCCGATCTACGAAGGGACCAGCCAGATCCAGGCGCTGATGGCGATGAAGGATACGCTCGGGAGCATTCTCAAGAATCCGCAGCGCTTTCTCCGTCGCGGCGCGCAGGCGCGCTGGCGTTCGCTTTCGGCGCGAGATCCGCTGGAGCGGCAGGTAGCACGCCTGCAGCGCCTCTCCTTCCAGGCGCAGCAGACCTTGATGATGCGCACCGCCGGCGACAAGTTGCGTTCGGTTCAGGAACATCCGGTAGGGGAGTGGCCTCGGCGCTTGCTCCGAAACTGGAATCCCAAGCGCGATTTCGCCTACGCGATGCTTCACGCCGAGAGGTTGACCAAGATCCTTTCCGACGAAGCGATCGCGGAGCTGCTGCTGGCGCAGGCGAAGAAGTATCCGGAACGGCGCGAGCTGTGCGAACGGTTCCTCGAGCGGGCGGAGCCGAGGGTGCGCTATCTGGTCGAGGAGATTTCTTCGACGGGCGATCGACTGCTGCGCCGGATCGGTCGGGCAGAAGGGGCGGCTGCGGATCCTTCATCGGAGGCGACCGGCTGATGGGGATACCCCTGATCTACCACTTAGGAACGTAGAATCGGTGCATGACGCCGATCGAGGATAGCCGCCTCTCCAGCGCTGAGCTCAGGGAGACCTGGAGTTTTCTCACTGCACAGGAACGGCGCGAGGGCTTCCACTACCTCGACCGAACTGAGCGGGAGAACCTTTTCCTTTCCGTATCGGCGTACGATCAGGCGCAGCTGCTTGCCGAGCTTCCGGCGGAGGAGCGGCGCGCCTTTGTTCGGCAGTTGCCGCCCGACGATGCGGCCGACGCGATTCAGAGCGCGGGACCCGAGCTGAGGGACGATCTCCTCGCGCGCCTCGATGAACCCACCCGCGCTGAAGTTCGGGCGCTCTTGGCCTATGCTGAGGATCAGGCGGGTGGTCTCATGAATCCACGCTTTGTGCGCATGCGCCCCGAGATGAAGGCGGACGAGGCGATCACCTACCTGCGCAAACAGACACTGGATCAACACACCACCATCTTCTACGCCTACGTGCTCGATGAGCATCAGCGGCTGCTGGGCGTGGTGTCGTTTCGCCAACTGCTCATTGCCAAGCCCGATACCACTGTCGTGGATATCATGCGCACCGAACTGGTCACGGTCAGTGAACACATGGACCAGGCGGAGGTTCGCCAGGTCTTCCAGCGCTCTCGTCTGGCCGCGATCCCCGTCGTCGATGATTCCTCCCGAATGAAGGGCATCGTCACCGCTGACGATATCGTGGACGTGGTCGAGGAAGAGGCGACTCGCGAGTTACAGCGGCACGGCGGCCTCGAAGCGCTCGACGCGCCCTACATGAATGTCGGCTTCTGGGGGATGCTCAAAAAGCGCGGCGTGTGGCTCTCCTGCCTATTTCTTGGCGAGCTTTTGACGGCGACCGCCATGGGCTACTACGAGCGGGAGATCTCTCGTGCCCTCGTGCTGGCGCTGTTCATTCCGCTGATCATTTCGTCGGGAGGAAATTCCGGCTCCCAGGCCTCGACACTGCTGGTGCGCGCCCTAGCGCTGCGCGAGGTCAGCCTGCGCCAGTGGTGGCGCGTGTTCTATCGCGAGCTTCTCGTCGGACTCGGCCTGGGCGCGCTACTCGGCCTGCTCGGCCTGCTCCGAATCCTGCTGTGGCCGGCACGTCAATCGCTCTATGGAGAGCACTACGGCATCATCGCAGTGACCATCGCTTGCAGCCTGCTCGGAGTGGTGCTGTTCGGAACTCTCACCGGATCCATGCTGCCGTTCGTTTTGCGCCGTCTCGGCCTGGATCCGGCCACTGCCTCTGCGCCCTTTGTGGCCACGCTCGTCGATGTGACAGGGCTGGTGATCTATTTCAGCGTGGCGAGCGTGATGCTGCACGGTACACTGCTATAGTTGGCTGAAGTCAGTTTCGATGGAGCAAGAAGGAGGGGGATTGATGCGAGGCTATGCGTGGCATTACCAGACAGTTGCGTTGTTCATCTGCGGAGTCATGGCGGCTGGCATCGCGGGCTGCTCGTTGGGAACCGCCCCCGAACCATCGGTGGACCAAGGATTGGGAGCAGATCTCAGCATGCTCCTTCCCACCGATGCAGCGATCGACGCGTCGGTCGTGTCGGTCGGTGATATGGCCTCCCTATGTGGCGAACTCCCGGATGGGGGCGGCCCATTGCTCATCGCTTCGGGACAGAAGAATCCCACCGGGATTGCCGTGGACGGAACGATGGTCTACTGGGCCAATTCGGGCGATGGCACGGTGGTAAAGTGTCCTCTGGCAGGGTGCCAGGGAAACCCTATTTCGGTCGGGAAGGGTTCGGCCCCCTTTTCTCTGCTCGTCGATGGCAATTCAGTCTACTGGGTGAATCTGTTTTCGAGCATTCAAAAGTGCCCGCTGGCCGGCTGTGGGAACAATCCCCCGGTCACCTACGCGAAGGGCAATACCAAAGCGGCTGGGATCGCCATCAATGCGACGACCCTCTATTGGACCGAAGTAGAGACGGGATACGTGGCCTCCTGTCCATTGGCGGGATGTGATTCTGCCAACGTTCTTTACGCGGGTCCCGCTGGTCCCAGCTATGGCATCGCCATGGATTCGTCGTATCTCTACTGGCTAAACAACTACACCGCGGATGTGCTTCGGGCACCTCTCATGGGTGTACCCGATGGGGGCACTCCGATGCTGCTCGCGCACGGCACCGGGGGCGAAGCCTTCGCAACGATCGACAGCAGTCAGATTTATTGGACCGAATACTCTGAACCCGGCAGCGTGTTGGCCGTCCCACTCACCGGGCTTCCCGATGGGGGCACACCACAGGTTTTCGCCTCAGGGCAGGCCCATCCGAAGGGGATAGTGGTCGATAAAGGATGCGGGAAACTCTATTGGGTCACTTCCGGGACCGGGAAGGTCAACGATGCCGGCGTTGATCCGAGCAGTGCGGTCTTTCGCTGTTCAGCCAGCGGCTGCAGCGGCTCGCCGACGGTCTTTGCTCCCAACCAACGAGGACCCATCTATCTGACCCAGGACCATGATTACGTCTATTGGAGCAATTACAGCGACGGCACGGTCTGGCGCCAGCACAAGTAGGGTTGGCACGATGAACCCGAAATTGAGTCTATTCGCTCGGAATCAGCTCGGCCGCAATGAGCAGCGAGATCAGCTGCGATCGGACGAGCCGCATTCCTGGTACTCCGGTGAGTTGCATCAATGGGACTAGGAGATCGAGTGTGCCATTGATGAGATCCTCTGTCCTCTTCTGGCGCGGCGAACGGTCGTGAATGAAATAGAGCAGAAAACCGAGGTGTAATAACCACAGAGAGCGGGCCATCAGCGGACGCGTTTCTGCGGGAAGCGCATCCCCCAGTGCTTCCGCGAAAATGGCGATGCTAGCGTCACGTACGGCCCGGGTCTCTTGGGCAAATACGGACAGTGGATGATCCGGATCAATCACGGTACGAAATAGCGTGGCAAACAGCCGTCGATCGCGCCGCGATTGGGTGATGCGAGCGTGCATGACCGCGCTGAGACGTTCATGCAGATCCGTAGTTTTCGCGAAGAGGGGGCGTACTGCCGTCGCCGTAGCGTCCTGAAGCTGCGCATAGTAGGCGAGTACGATCGCCTCTTTCGATGGAAAATAGTGGTAGGCGGCACCGACGGAGAGACCAGCGGCGGCGGCGATTCCGCGCATGGTGGTGGCGTCGAAACCCTTCTTGCGAAACTGGGTTAACGCGATCTCGAAGATCCGGCGTCGCGTCGCTTCACCCTTGCTATCGCTCGGGTGTTTCCTCATCGGTAGGGGTTGGCGAGCGCGGCGCCACAGTGGCCTTCGGGGCACTGCGTATGCGCAAACCAGGCGCTCAACCATTTACGCCGTTTTGAAATAAAACGGAACAGGCTGTTGGCTAGATCGCCACCTTCACCCAGCCACCCGGAAAAGTCGCGCCATTCGCGCAGCGCCCACAGGCAGATGAGAAAAGCCGCCGGACCGATCCAGACTTCGCCGCTCGGCCCAATGACGATCAGCTCCGCACCCAGCCAGGGGAGCTGACCATAGTGCTGCCGCGCTTCGGTAGAGGTGGCATCGACGAATTCGAGCCGCACCAGCGCGGACTGCGCTTCCATCCAGTCGCGACAGTGCAGGCAGAAGGGGCAGTTGGCATCGTAGAGCACGGTGTAGATCGGACCGGCTGGTTTGGGAACGGGGAGGAGTTGACGGGGCTGCCGGAGAAGCAGCAGGCGACCGATGACGAAGAGAAACAGAAAGACCGCAGGACCTACCCACTTGGCTAACTCGCAGGAGGAGGGGCAGTGCCAGTTACCGTAAGAGGCAGCGCAGCTATCGCACAGCGGGCGGACTGCAGCAAAAATCCCGGGTGCCGCCAGGAACAGAACCACTATCGCCGGCCAGTGAAAGCGCCGTGCCGCGCGATGGATAATCAGCCAATCGAGGGCGCCCGCTATCACACCGGTGTAGAGGGCCGACACAATCATGCTCCGCGCTGATACCCAGGTGTAGTCCATCCGGTGGATCCCTGCGGCAGAGAAGAGCGCCGGCAGCCCGACCACAATCCAGCCGGCGAAGTGGGATCCCCAGTGCGCTTTGGGTCGCAGCATCTCCATGGCTAGCGGCCCATATAGGCCTGTGGAGGGACGGGGACCGCCATGCTGGTAAGCTGGGCGCGGCGGCGGATACGGTGGAAGATGTAGAGATTGGCGAAGTGCATCCCAGCGAGGCTAAGCAGCAGCAGGCCCAGCTTTTGCGCCAGAGTTTCGATCGCCTGGATCACCGTGGCAGACCGCTCGGCCTTGAGCAGCAAACAGGCGTAGCCAAAGTTGACGAGATAAAATCCGATCACGAGCAGGCGATTGACCGCCTCCGCCATCTTTGGACTATCGGCGAAAATGCCATCGAGAAAGATGGCACCATTTTTAAATAGCGCCCGCGCCAACCAGACCGTCAAGAGTAGGCTGGTGATGCCGTAGACTGCGTAGACCTCGATGAGATAATCCATGACGCCTCCTTTTTTGAACTCGTTCAAAGTATACGTTTAATAGATAAAGCCTCACACCGGGGGTGTCAAGCAGAAAATTGAACATGTTTATTTATGCAGCTGAACGGTCGACGGGAGGGGGCTTCTTCATTCCCACCTGCCAACGACGCACGAGAGGCGTGCGCGCTACTTCACGAACAGGGATGCTTGGGTGGCCAAGTCGACCAGCCAGCCGGGGAAGAGGCCGAGGGCGAGGGTGCCGAACGTGGCGATCCAGAGCGTGACGGTCATGCCGGTCGAGCGGACGACCGTGACCGGACGGAGCTCTTCACGGAAGTACATAGCGGTGACCACACGCAAGTAGTAGAAGACGCTGATGAGCGAGTTGGCGACTGCGACAAGAATCAGCGGCAGTAGCGCGGGCGAACCCAGGGCCACTTTGAATAAATAGAACTTGCCGAAAAAACCGGCGGTGGGAGGGATGCCGCCGAGCGATAACAGCAGGAGGGTCATCGCCAGCGCGCCCGCGGGATGGGCGGTGGCGAGGCCGGCCCAGTCGTCGAGCGAATGGCGCTCATCGCCGTGCGTGCCATACCAGGCGACTATTCCAAACGAGCCGACCGTGGTGAGCGTGTAGGCTGCCAGATAGTAGAGGATGGGGCCGCGCGCCTCTGGTCCGATCAGTCCGAGGGCGGCAACACCGACGAGCAGATACCCGGCGTGAGCGATCGAGGAGTAGGCGAGGAGGCGCTTGACGCTCTCCTGGCGCAGGGCGGCGACATTGCCGAGCGTCATGGTGGCGATCGCCAGGATCGACACCAGTGGCACCCAGCCGTTGGAGCCCAAGGTCAGCTCGGGGCGGGCGAAGGCAGTGGCGACGAGGCGCAACAGCGCGCCAAAGCCGGCCGCCTTGACGGTGGCGGCCATGAAGGCGGTGACCGGAGTGGGCGCACCCTCGTAGGCATCGGGCGCCCACATGTGAAAGGGCACCGCAGCGATCTTGAAGGCGAGCGCGATGAAAATAAACAGGGCACCGATGAGAAACACCGGATCTGAAATCTCAGGTGTTTCGAGCGCGCCGATCGCGGCCAGGTTGGTGCTACCGCCCACCCCGTAGACCAGCGCGATGCCATAGATGAGCAGCGCAGAGGCGAACGCGCCGACGAGAAAATACTTCATCGCCGCTTCGGAGGATTTGGCGTTGCGCCGCCAGCTGCCGGTCAGCACATAGACGGCGAGCGACATGGTCTCGAGGCCAATGAAGAGGGAGACCAGATCGGCCGCCTGCACCAGCGTGAGCATGCCCGAGGTGGCGAGCAGGACCAGCGCATAGAACTCGCCGAATTCAAACCGTTGCTCCCGCATGAAGCCGCCCGCCAGTCCGACAGCGAGTCCAGCACCAACGAGGATCAGCAGGCCAATGAAGGTGGAGAAGCGATCGACCACCAGCATGCTGTGGAAGATCGCTTGCGGCGGCGCGCTCCAGCTGCGCACAAAAGCGAGCGCTGCCAGCCCCAGCACCACCAGCGTCAAGGCGGCGAGGTGCGTACGCGGGCCACGCTCACGCGAAAAGGCTTCGAGCATGAGCAGGACCAGCCCGCCGATGGAGACGATGCAGAGCGGCGCCGCCAGCCCCAACTGGGCTGTATCGAAGCCTAGTGCATTCACCCACCACCTCCGGGCTTGGCCGTGGCGGCAGCCGCGGCGGCTTTCGAGAGCGTGCCGAGCAGGCGCGGGGTCGGGCCCAGCTCGGGCCGGTCCGTCGCCTTTTCGTGGAACTGCCCGATCACGTGCGCAACCGCCGGATCGATGCGATCGAGAAAGGTCGCAGGATAGATGCCGAGCCAAAAGGCCATGACGACGATCGGTGCAAACACGGCCAGTTCACGCGCCGAAAGATCGGGCAGATGGCGATTCTTAGGGTTCGCATTGGGCCCCAACATGACCTTCTGGAACATCGTCAGCAGATAGACCGCACTCAGGATCACTCCTGTCGCTGCGATGGCAGCGATCAGCTTGGGATGGCTGCCAGTACCAAAAAAAAGCTCATGGCCCTTCGCGGTGCGCCAGGCGTCGAATGAACCGAGCAGGATGAGAAATTCCCCGACAAAGCCCGACAGCCCGGGCAAGCCTACGGACGCCAGCATCACGATCGCAAAGACTGCAAAGAAGCGCGGCATGACCTGGGCAATGCCGCCGAACTCTTCCATCCGTCGCGTGTGACGCCGCTCGTAGAGCACGCCGATGGCCAAGAAGAGGCCGCCGGTGGAAATGCCGTGCGCGAGCATCTGTACCATCGCGCCATCGACTCCGCGCCCATTCCAGGCCATGAGACCGAGCACCACAAAGCCGAGGTGCGCCACCGATGAGTAGGCGATCAGCTTCTTCACATCGGTTTGCGCCCAGGCGACGAGCGAGCCGTAGACGATGCCGATGAGCGCCAGCCAGGTGATGTAGGGGCCGCACTGCACCACTGCCTGCGGAAACATCGGAATCGCAAAGCGCAAGAGACCATAGGTGCCGAACTTCAAGAGCACACCAGCGAGAATCACCGATCCGGCAGTGGGCGCTTCGACGTGAGCATCGGGCAGCCAAGTGTGGAGTGGAAAGAGTGGCACCTTGATGCAGAAGGCGAGCGCAAAGGCGAGAAAGCAGGCGAGCTGCTCGCGGCTCGAGAGCACCAGCTTTTGCAGCGCGTCGTAGTCGAAGGTCCAGAGGCCGGTAGCCTCGTGGTGGCGCACATACAGATAGAGGATCGCCACCACCATCGCCAGCGATCCGACCAGCGTGTAGAGCACGAACTTGATCGAGGCGTAGAGGCGCCGGTCCCCGCCCCAGATCCCGATCAGGAAGTACATCGGGATCAGCATCACCTCCCAGAACACGTAGAAGACAAAGAGATCGATCGCCACGAAAGCGCCGATCATGCCGGTCTCCAGCACCAGCAGGGCGACATAGAACTCGCGTACTTTGCGCGCGATCGCCTGGTGTGCCGAGAGCATGACGATGGGCATGAGAAAGGTCGTCAGTAGCACGAGAAAAAGCGAAATCCCGTCCACACCCAGTTTGAAGTGGATGCCCAATGGGGCCACCCAAACCCAGTCGACGAGCGCATTCCACTCCGCCGGTTTGAGCCCTGGCACAAGCAGCAGAGAGACGACAAAGGTTGCCAGTGCAAAGAGAAAACCGAGGCCGCGGTGCAACCCTACCTCTTCGCGCGGCACCAGCAGCAGCAGTAGTGCACCGACGATCGGCAGCAGCGTGACCAGCGCCAGGATCATCGCGTCCTTACCTCTACCAGGCGGCTTTCACGCGAATGGGTTCCCCAGCGCGGATCGTAGGCAGTGACCGTGATACGCCGCGTGCCGTTCCCCTGGTAGTGGTGCGAGGCGATCGGCACTGCACGCTCCGGTAGCTTCACGATCGTGCCATCGCCAAAATCGAACTGATATTTGAGCGGTCGCGTCTCCGCTCCCACCGGCGCGCCGTGGGCCCGTACCGTCACCTCGGCGCCATGCATCTCCACCTCGAAGGGCGCCGCCCGCCAGGCCACCCAGTTGGCGCCAAGCCCGGCGAAAACCGCGATCCCCAGCACGACGCCCACGACATAGCGCTGCGCATCGCCATTCTGTACGTAGCGGATCATCCGGCCAAATAGATCGACCACTAGCGCCAAGCCCCGCACCAGGACGAGATCGATGAGGAGTGCGTCGATCACTTTCCAGAAAACATAGGCGACGGCGCGTAGCGGCCGAACGATCAAGAGGTCGTAGACTTCGTCGAGGTAGTACCTGTTTTCGACCAGGCGGTGCAGGGGGCGCAGACGTGCCGCAAGAGTCGCCACGGCGGGCGCCGGGCCGCGACCGTAGAGCCACCAGGCGAGGCTGATTCCGACGAGTGCCACCGCAGTCGCGAGCCCCATGAGCCCCCACTCGAGCGCTGCCGAATGGTGAAGGAGCGTAGGCGCAAAGAGGGCCGGCGAAAGCCACTCTTCGAAATGGTTCATCTCGGGATGGAAGATCTCGGGCACGCCCAGGAGCCCCGCGCCCGCTGCGCCTACCGCCAGCACCACCAGGGGAATGGTCATCGCGGTCGGCGACTCGTGCGCATGCGCGTGGACCTCGGGCGGGCCACGGAACTCGCCGCCGAAAACGAGGAAGTAGGCGCGGAACATATAGAAGGCGGTCAAAAGCGCGGCGGTGACGCCCGCAGCGTAGATCGCATGGCCCAGCCAGTGCGGCCAGATGGCCAGCTCCGGGAAGTCGAAGCCGAAAGCGCTGGCCAAGATTGCATCCTTGGAAAAGAAGCCGCTGAAGGGAAAGATCCCCGCAATCGCCAAGCAGTAGATGAGGAAGGTCCAGCGGGTGATGGGGAGCTTGCGCTTGAGGCCCCCCATTTGCGTTACATCCTCGAGGCCGCCGAGCGCGTGCATGATCGAGCCTGCGCCCAAGAAGAGGCCAGCCTTGAACAGCGCATGGGTGACCAGGTGAAACATGCCGGCGGTATAGGCGCGGGTGCCGACGCCGATGAACATGAAGCCGAGCTGGCTCACGGTCGAGTAGGCGAGGATCTTTTTGATCGGCTTTTGGGCTACGCCGATGGTGGCGGCCAACAGCGCGGTCGCGGCGCCGACCGATGCGATCACCCCCGAAGCGAAGGGGTCGATTTCAATGACGCCGTGCAGGCGCGCCACCATGTAGACGCCGGCGGTCACCATGGTGGCAGCGTGGATCAGCGCCGAGACCGGTGTGGGACCGGCCATGGCATCGGGGAGCCAGACGTAGAGCGGTAGCTGCGCACTCTTGCCAGTAGCGCCGATGAAGAGCAGGAGCGCGGCAAAGGTAGCGTAGCTCGCCCCCGGAATCGCAAGGGGCCGGCGCAGCTGGGCCAGTGCGGGGGCGCTCGAGAGATCGCTGTACTGCAGTGTCGAGGTGGCGGCAAAGATCAGCAGCATCCCCAGGACGAAGCCAAAATCGCCGATGCGGTTGACGATGAAGGCTTTGCGTCCGGCGGAGGCATTCTGCTCCTTGTCGAACCAGAAGCCGATGAGGAGATAGGAGCAGAGCCCCACACCCTCCCAGCCGATGAAGGTGACGGGCAGCGAGTCACCCAGCACGAGGATCAGCATCGCGCCAGTAAATAGATTGAGATAGCCGAAGTAGCGCGAAAAGTGCGCGTCGGCCTCCATATAGGCGATGGAATAGAGATGGATGAGAAAGCCCACCGAAGTGATGACCAGCACCATCACTGCAGAGAGCCGATCGAGCATCAAACCGGCGTTGAGATGGAGACTGTAATTGCCGTCGCTGGCATGGATCCAGGTGCCGCGGAAGAGCGCACCGGTAAAGGTCGCCGAGGGGGCGGCGTGCCCGAGCTGCCAGGTGGCCTCCCATCCGAGCAGCATCGCTGCAGCGACCGCACCGCAGCCGATGAGCGCCGCTAGGGTGCGACCGAGGCGGCGGCCGATCAGTAGATTGATGGCCGCGCCGAGGAGCGGAAAGAGCGGGATCCAGTGGAGGGGAAACTGGTCGATCATCTTGTTCGCTTGCCGAGCATCATCGCTTCATGAGCGTCAGCTCGTCGAGATTGGCGGCATGGCGGTTGCGGAAAATGCCTACTACGATCGCCAAGCCGACCGCGGCTTCCGCGGCTGCTACGGCGATCACCAGGAAGGCGAGCGCGTGAAAGTGGGCATCGTGGCGTGCGCGACCGAAGGCGAGCAGGGTCAGGTTGGCGGCATTGAGCATCAGCTCGATCGACATGAGCACGATGATCGCATTGCGCCGGATCACCACGCCCAATACGCCGATGGCGAACAGTACAGCACCGAGCGCAAGAAAATGGGAGACGGGGATCATTCGGCGTGCTCCTGCTCAGGCGCCGAATTTGCGGCCTGTTGCGCGTGAGGGTGCGGCATACGCGCAACCACGACCGCGCCGATCACGGCGACCAGCAGCGTCAAGGAAATCGCTTCAAACGGAAAGAGATAGTCGGTAAAGAGCAGCTCTCCGACGTTGTGCACGCCCCCCCAGTCGGCAGGGGGGGCTTCGAGCCGCGCTGCAGTACGCGTGAACAAGAAGCCGGCCATACGCATCATCAGGTAGCCGAGCGCGCCGAGCCCCACCGCCTTGGTAACAATCCCGCGCAGCGCCCAGGGCTCCTGCTCTTCGCGGTTGAGCACCATGACGACGAACACGAACAGGGTCATGATGGCGCCGGCATAGACCAGCACCTGCACCACAGCGAGGAAGTGAGCCGAGAGCAACGTGTAGACCGCTGCGAGAGCAAAGAAGGTCAGCACCAACGCCATCACCGCGCTGATGGTGTTGCGGCGGGTGATGGTCAAAAGAGCGCCGATCACGACCAGCACTGCACAACACCAAAATGCAATTTGATTGCTCATGGGATTCTGGCCTGCAATTCGCTGCGAAATTTGGTGGTAAAGGCCAGCATCGGCCAGGCTGCTGCGTCGCCGAGCGGACAGATGGTGTTGCCTGCGATCCCCGTGGCGATCGATTCGCACAGCTCGACATCGCCGGGTTGGCCCCGCCCCTCGGCCAGCCGTCGCGTGATCCGTTCGAGCCAGCCGGTGCCCTCGCGGCAGGGGGTGCACTGCCCGCACGATTCATGCGCGTAAAAGCGCATGATGCGCCAACAGACTTTGACCATATCGGTGGTCTCGTCCATGACGATGACGCCGCCCGATCCCGCCATGGTGCGCAGCTGCTTGCCACCGCCGAGGTCGAACAAAACGCCCGGCCGCGCCTCGACGGGCTTGATCCGCGCATCGGTCATGAGCGCATCGAACTCCATCGGCACATCGAGCTCTTCGGGAGTCAGAATCGGCATCGACGAACCGCCCGGGATCACGCCTTTGAGCACGCGACCCCCGGGAATGCCGCCGGCGACGTCATAGATCACTTCGCGCAGGGGGATCCCCATGGGCAGCTCGTAGACACCCGGCCGGTTAACGTGGCCCGAAACGCACAGGATGCGCGTGCCGCCGCTCTTCGGCGTACCGAGTCCGGCGAACCATTCCCCGCCCTGCTCCAAAATCGCCGGCAGGTTGGAAATAGTCTCGACGTTGTTGACGATGGTCGGCTGCCCAAACAGCCCCTTGATCGCTGGAAAGGGCGGCTTGAGACGAGGCCAGCCACGCTTGCCTTCGAGGCTATTGAGCAGCGCCGTCTCCTCGCCGCAGATGTAGGCGCCCGCGCCGCGATGGACCGTGAGGTCGCAGCGGAAGTTGCCGCCTGCGCACTTGTGATCTTTGCCGAGATAGCCCTTGGCATAGGCCTCCTCGACCGCGCGCTGCAGTACCGCATGCTCACGCATCATCTCGCCGCGAATATAGATGTAGGAGTGGCGCGAATTGAGCGCGTAGCTGGCGAGGATCACGCCCTCTATGAGTAGGTGCGGGTCCCAATAGAGGATCTCGCGGTCCTTGCAGGTCCCCGGCTCCGACTCGTCGGCGTTGACTACGAGATAGACGGTGGGTGCGCCCTTGGGGAGAAAGGTCCACTTGAGCCCGGTCGGAAAACCGGCGCCACCGCGGCCGCGCAGATTCGACCTCTTGACCTCATCGACGACGGCGCCAGGCAGAAGGGCAAAGGTCTTCTTGAGACGGCTGTAGGCCCCTCGCTCGAG
Organism: Myxococcales bacterium; assembly: GCA_023248875.1. Classification (GTDB taxonomy): domain Bacteria; phylum Myxococcota_A; class Polyangia; order Palsa-1104; family SHYY01; genus JAHFDT01. The sequence goes on from JAHFDT010000034.1 coordinate 18,081, forward strand.
CGCCCCCTTGAGGGTGTTGGCACCCTCGACCCCCATGTTGCGCAGGACGATCTGGGTTGCCATTGGAGTCGATCGATCAGCCGGCACTATTCGCGCTCCGGTTGAGCGCGCAGTTCGGACAGCATCTGATCGACCGCTTCACTCGACGAAAGGCGTAGGAAATAGCGCTTGCCACAGAGCACCATCGGAGCATCGGCGCAGGCCGCCAGGCACTCCTCCTCGACAATCGAAAACTTTCCATCCACCGTGGTTTGCCCCGGCCGGATCCCGAGTTGGTCGCATACCTGGTCGAGCACCCGATAGCCACCGCTGAGCATACAGGAGACATTGGTGCAGATGCGCAGAACGTTCTCCCCTTGGGGTTCCCGCCGAAACATCGTGTAGAAGGTGACGACGCCAAAAACATGCGACTCGGGCAGCTCGAGTGTTGCCGCCACTAGCTTCAAAGCCTCGTCGGACAGATGGCCAAATTCGTGCTGCGCGAGATGCAGCACCGGCAAGCAGGCAGCCTGGCTCTCCGGGTAGCGGGATCGAACCCGGGCTATCTCTTGGATCGCCTGGGCGGAGAAGGCGAGCGGCATGGAAGCGACGCAACGCTAAGAGATCGATCTTTCGATGTCAAATACAACTTCAGGTCCAAGTCGGCGACAGCTTCTTGATCCAGATGCTGCCGACAACCTGCACACCGATGAGCACAACATGTGCCCCCATCAAAAACCACGCGGCGAAGGTTGAAGCGAACGCGGTCGGTGGCACACAGAGCACTGCGCTCGATAACACTTCAGCAAAACTGATGTGCCGTTTTGCTATACGATGATGCAGTAAGTGAACCGTCTGTGTCGTCACCAGTGCCCAATACGTGTCGGTCGGAGTGAGCACAAGGTAGTGCTTAGCACAAACCGGCTTCGTGATAGCGTGGTTCCATGCACTTCTTGGGACTCTGGGTTTTGTTCTTCACCGGTTGCGGGTCGTCAGTGCCTTCGCCCCCGGATCTCGGTCCACGATCCAATTTGAGCGCCGAGCAGGCAGCATCAGCGCGTGCCGCATGCACCTTCAAAGCGGGAACGGTACCAGGACTCTCGCTCGCCAAGGGGGTGCCGATCGGCCCCGAGATCCCCATCGATACCATCGTGATCGTCATGATGGAGAATCGCTCCTTCGACCATCTCCTCGGCAATCTTCCAGCTGCGGGCCAGCCTGACGTGGCGGTGGCCGCGCTGGACGCGACCAATCCCGATGGCAAGGGCCAGCCGGTCGCGCGCTTCCACCTCAAGGACTACTGCTTCGACGATACCAACCATTCCTGGAGCGGCAGCCGCACCGAATGGCATGGCGGCAAGAATGATGGCTTCGTTCTGGCCAATGATCTCGCCCACCGCAAGAATGCCATACACGATCCGGAAGGGCATCGCGCCATGGGTTTTTATGATCAGAACGACCTACCGTTTCTTTATGCGCTGGCTTCGAGTTTCTCCATCGGCGACCACTATTTTTGCTCGCTGCTCGGCCCGACTGTTCCCAACCGCGAGTTCCTGTATGCGGCGACCTCATTCGGCGTGACCTTCAATCATCTGGTGACCCAGCCCCAGCCGACGCTGTTGGAGGCGCTGAGTGGGGCTGCGGTGCCGTGGCATGTCTACGCCGAAACCCTGCCGGGCAGCGCCATCTTCGCTAGCAACTTCGTCAGCAACCATGGCGACCACTACGACACTTTCCCCGCCTTTCTCGAAGCGGCTGTGGCGGGCACCCTGGAGTCGGTGGTCCTGGTCGATCCCAACCTCCGCGATGGCACGGGCGCCGACCGCGACGATTACCATCCGCCGGGCGATGTTCAGGTCGGCGATGCCTTTCTCGCCAAAGTGGTGGGTGCGCTCACCGCCAGCCCGCAATGGGCCCATCTCGCGCTCTTTATCACCTTTGATGAGCATGGCGGGCTCTACGACCACGTTCCGCCACCCACCGCCTGCCCACCCGATGACAGCCCCATCGCCCTCGACCATGGCAACCCCATGCCAGCGCCGGGCGAGGGATTCGACCGCCTCGGCTTTCGCGTTCCACTGATCGTGGTATCGCCCTATGCGCGGCCCCACTTCGTCTCGCATCGGGTCTACGACCACACCTCGATCGCCCGCTTCGTGGAGGCACGCTTTCTGCTCGGCGCCCTTTCTGCGCGCGACGCCAACGCCGATCCGCTCTACGAGCTATTCGATTTCAGCCGCCCGCAGCTCCTCACGCCGCCCCAGCTCCCAGCCGTACCAGTGGATGCCGCAAAACTGGCCGCCTGCCTGGCCCAGTTCCCTGGCCAGGGCAACGACGGTGGTTTGGACGTGGAAACCGACGACGCAGGCTGACTATCCCGTCTCCTCGTGGCCTCGCCGCTCCTCGAGCTTCCGCAGCGCTTGGCGTGCCCGCGCGGCTCGAGCGTCGGTCATGGCCGCCCAACTCTTGAGCGTCCATTCCGCTTCACGTCGTACATCCGCAGCCTCATCAAAGCGCGCGAGGTGTCCCAAAAGCGGAACCGCTTCGACCTCGCCAATCCGGCGCAGCGCCAAGATCAGATTCTTTCGGCCGACCGGAGTCGCGGTGTGCAATGCTGCCTCGATCGGAATGAGCGCACGATGGCCGTCGACAGCGATCCGCGCGGCCGCGGCCGCCGCCCGCTCCCCATCGAGTTCGGCGAGCTGGTAAACTTGAATGCGCACCAGGTCGTCATCGTTCGCACAGCCGAAGAGTACCCATAATAGCAGCGCTTTGGACGACAAATAGCTTGAAGCGCGTATTCCATCGCGTTCAGCGCGAGCGCGCCCGGAGCTCGGCCGAGGAGCATACAGGTTAGTATGTGACGAGGCCGAGCGAGGACGTAAGCCGCGATCAACGCGACGGAATAGCGCGCCACTCACGGAGCGTCCTCGGGGCCACGGCCATACCGCGTATCCCGAAAACAGCGCAGCGCTTTCAGATCGATCTTATCGGCCTGATAAGACCAACCCCAAGCCACCGCAGCAACGGTGTGATTGAGCACTGGATCGCCGGTGACGATCATTCGCACTTCGTTCCACTTGTCGAGTGGCATCTCATTCATCAGCTGGCGCAGCGGCGTCGTGATCTCCGGGCAGGGCCAAGGCGCACCCGCATCGCTATCGGGTGCCCCCGCATCCGCCGACAGACCCGGGCAGTTGTAGAGCAGCACGATGCCGCCATGCTCGAGGTTGTGGACCCACCACATCCGCGGCACCACTTCACCGAACTGTCCCCAGGGGTGAGTCGACGGCCAGTGGGGCCCCGAAGCCGGGGGATTGTGGGCGTAGGTGACGACCGTGCCAAAATCGACGTGAACCTGCCCCTCGTCCTTCACCGCCTCCACCAGCGGGCTGCAGTTACGCGGATCGGTTCCATCGGGCGTGCTACCGGGAAGGCCGCCCGCATTGCACCCGACGATAATGAAGAGGAGGATCGCCCACCGCATGAGAGCTACCTTTCTAGGACGGTTGCCAAATCGGTGCAAGACGCTATTGTCCCAAAATGCGTACTTCTCTGTGGTCGCTGGGGTTTGTCATGGTGGTGCTGGGCGGTGGCTCGCTGCTGCTGGGCCGTGAGCACGGCGTCGTCCCGACGGCGTCGGCGGCGATTGCCACCGGCGCGTTGACACTCGGAGGGGCGGCGCTACTTCTGCGGCGCGACTGGGGCTACTGGGTGGCGCTGGGCAGCACGGTCCTGCTGGCAGGGATGTCGGGGGTCGGGATGATGCTGAAACGGCCGATCGGACTGCCGCTGCCACCGCTCATTTCACTGGCGGCTGGGCTCTACCTGACACTGCGGCTGCTCCTGGCGCGCGGCGCGCTCAAGCCCCGCCCGACTCCAGATGAATCCGATGCGTGAGAACCGCCTTGCCCAAGAGACCAGCCCCTACCTGCTCCAGCACGCGCGCAATCCCGTCGACTGGTACGCCTGGGGCGCCGAGGCGCTCGCGCAAGCCCGCTCGGAAAACCGGCCGATCCTGCTCTCCATCGGCTACAGCGCCTGCCACTGGTGCCACGTAATGGAGCGCGAGTCGTTCGAGGACGAAGCGATCGCCGCAGTGATGAACCGCCATTTCGTGTGCATCAAAGTGGATCGCGAAGAGCGGCCGGATCTCGACGAGATTTACATGAAGGCGACGCTGGCGATGAACCATGGCCAAGGGGGCTGGCCGATGACGGTGTTCCTCACGCCGGACCAGAAGCCCTTTTTTGCCGGTACCTATTTCCCGCCCACGGATCGGCATGGGCGGCCGGGCTTTCGCACCGTACTGGAACGGCTCGCCGCGCTATGGCAGGAGAAGCGTGCGGCCATCGTCGAGCAGGGCGATCGGATCACGGACCATCTTCGGCACGAGGCGCAGAGCCATGCGCCGCTGGAAGTGGGGTCGAGCGAACTGCGCGCGGCGGCGGCGCAGTACCGGCGCGATTACGACTCGACCTTCGGCGGCTTTGGTGCGGCGCCCAAGTTCCCGCCGGCGACGGGACTCGGGCTGCTCTTGCGGGTGTGGCGCCGCTTCGGCGACGAAGTGGCATTCGAGATGGTGCGCCACACGCTCGGCAGTATGGCGCGCGGCGGCATGTACGACCAGATCGGCGGTGGCTTTGCCCGATATTCGACGGATGAGCGCTGGCTCGTGCCGCATTTCGAGAAGATGCTCTACGACAATGCGCTGCTCACGAGGGCCTATCTCGAGGGGTACCAGGCGACGGGAGAGGAATCCTTCGCGCGAATTGCGCGCGAAGTGTGCGACTACCTCCTCGGCGAAATGCAGAGCGCTGAGGGCGGTTTCTTTTCTGCCACTGATGCCGATTCGGAAGGGGTGGAGGGAAAATTCTTTGTCTGGACACCCGCAGAGGTCGAATCCGTTCTCGGTGCAACCGAGGCCCAACGCCTCTGCGCCTGGTACGATATTTCTGAGGAGGGCAACTGGGAGGGCCACAGCATCCCCCACACGCCGCGCCCACTCGACGAGGTGGCGCTCCAGCTCGGGATTTCAACCGCTGATCTGAGCACTTCGATCGACCGTGGACGGGCAGCTCTATATGCCGCCCGTGCCCAGCGCGTCCCCCCCGGGCTCGACGACAAGATTCTCACCGCATGGAACGGCCTCGCGATCGGCGCACTAGCGGAAGCGCACCGAGTGCTGCGCGAACCTCGCTATCTCACCGCCGCCACTCGCGCGGCCGATTTCCTCCTGACCACATTGACTCGCCCCGACGGCGGCCTGTGGCGCACCTACCGGGCGGGCAAGGCGCATCTCGATGCCTATCTCGAGGACTACGCCTTTTTTGCTGAGGCGCTCCTCGATCTCTACGAAGCGGGTGGAGAGCCGCGCTACTTCGACGCGGCCCTGCGCCTGGCCGAGCGGCTACGGCGGGACTTCATCGACGAAGCGACCGGCGCCTTCTACACGACCGCCAGTAGCCATGAGCCGCTCCTCCTTCGTCAGCGTGAAGCCATGGACGGCGCCATTCCCAGCGCCAACGCCGCCTCCGCGAGTGTGCTGGCGCGTCTTTCGTTTCACCTCGGCCGCGGCGAACTGCGCGACGCGGCAGAGCGCGCAATTCACGCGGCAGGCAAGTATATCGCCCGCTATCCGCGCGCCTTTGCCAAGAGCCTCGCGGTGGTCGATCTTCTCACCTGCGACGGTGGCCCGGTCGAAGTAGCCCTGATTGGAAACGAGACGGAGCGCGCCGCCTGGGCCCACGAAATCGCGCTAGTCTATCTGCCCAACCGGATCCTGGCGCAGAGCGAAGTCGGTACCCCATCCTCGCTACCCCTGCTCGCGGGCAAGGCCGCGCCCGGCTTTTACCTCTGTCGCAATTTCTCCTGCCAGGCCCCCATTTGCGAGCCCGATCGAATCGCTGCGGTGCTCACTCCCGCCCCGGTCGCCGCAGTCCCAAGCCCACCACGCCCTACCGCCGCTGCCGTTGAAGCCACTCGTGCCCATATTGCTCCGCTCGCCCCCCAGGGTGCGGCGCAACTCGGATCCACCGGCCTTAGCGTCAGCCGCATCGGCTTTGGTAGCTACCGCGTCGACGAGAGCGATCCCGAATTTGCCGCCGCGCTGGCCGAAGCGCTGCTGGCCGGCTGCAATCTCATCGACACCTCCACCAACTACATGGATGGCGGTAGCGAGCGGATGATCGGCGAGCTCTTGGCGCTGCTCCAAAGCGAAGGGCGTCTCTCGCGTGACGCGGTCGTCGTGGTTTCCAAGATCGGCTACGTGCAGGGCCAGAACCTGCAACTTGCACGCAAGCGCGAGTCCGCCCACCGCCCCTTCCCCGAGATGGTAAAGTATATGGACGGCTGCTGGCACTGCATCCATCCCGAGTTTCTCGCCGACCAGCTCGGCCGCTCGCTCTCGCGCCTCGGACTCGAGACGCTCGATGTCTGCCTCTTGCACAATCCGGAATACTTTTTTTCCGACGCTCACCACCGGACTCCCGAGGCCGATCTGGCGCCGCTACGTGAGGAATTTTACCGCCGTCTTCAGCAAGCCTTTACCTACTTTGAAACCGAGGTAGCATCCGGCCGGATCCGCTGGTACGGCGTATCCTCCAACACCTGCACTGCCCCGGTCGACCAGTTTGACGCCACGTCGCTGCACCGCATGCTAGAAGCGGCTCTACGTGCCGGCGGCGCGGGTCATCACTTCCGCGTCCTACAGCTGCCGATGAACTTGCTCGAATCGGGTGCGCTCCTCGAACGGAATCAGCCGGGCGGCGCAACCCCGCTGGAGCTGGCGGCGGCGCGCGGCATCGGTGTGCTAGTCAACCGGCCTCTCAATGCCATCCGTGGCAGTGGCATGGTGCGCTTGGCCGACCCGTTTCCCGATAGCGAAGGGATCGATCCAGAACGCCAAGCGCGCACCGCCCTTTGGGTGCGTGAACACATTGATCCCGCGCTGCCTACCGATCGGCAAGAGGCTCCCCTGCAGCAAAAGGCGCTCGCGCTGCTCGCCAGTACGCCCGGTGTTTCCTGCGTGCTCCTCGGAATGCGCCGGCGCCGCTACGTCGCCGATGCCCTCGCAGTGCTCAGGCAGCCACTGCTCAAAGAGGCCGGTACCGCATTTGAGGCGTTTCGGTAGGTCCGACACCGTCGCCGACACCGTCTCCGTCACCGTCACCGACACTGTCGCCGACACCGACACCGACACCGTCGCCGACACCGTCACCGACTCCGTCACCGACCCCGACACCGACCCCGACACCGACACCGACACCGTCACCGACCCCGTCACCGACTCCGTCACCGACTCCGAGACCGACTCCGACACCGACACCGATAAACCGGCTAGACCTTCCGCCGGTGGGTGAGCGCCCATCCCAGTCCGACCAGACGGTCGGCGAGTTGCACCGACGGCTCGGTCACCACTCTGTCGATGTAACCCCATGCCACCGCCAGCCGAAGCTGCACCCGAGCCTCCGCGGCACTGCCTGCGGCGATTCGATAGTGCTGCAGCCGATCAGCTCCGATTCGCTGCGCCCCCTCCGAGAAGTTCGAGGCCACTGATGCAGCGGCTCGGCGGAGCTGAATCGCCAAATCCCGATCGTGCTGCGCAACCTGCTTGATCAGCGGGCCCGCCGCTTGGGCAAACTCGAAAGCCACTTCCAGTGCATCGAATCGCATGAGCTACCTCCTGGTTTGGGTTTGAACCCGACCCATCGGGTCGAGTCGTTTCTC
>JAHFDT010000035.1 GCA_023248875.1 Myxococcales bacterium
TCAACAAGGCCTCGGGAGAGAAAAAGTAGCCACGGCGTCAAAACCGCACACAGAACAGCTGCTGCCCCATCAGGAGCAGGGTTCCCGAACTCACGACGAGTTCGCCGCGGATCCGCAAATAGGACCCATTCGAGCTGTTCAAATCGCTCAGAAAAAAGCGCCCTTCGCTGCAGGTCACGCGCGCATGGCTGCCCGAGACGTAGCCATCTTCCGAGAAAACAATCTCGCCCCGCTCCCGTCCGAGGGTCACCTCTACGCCCGACAATGGATAGGCGGCCCCTTCGAGACCGATCCCGACGATTTGTGCCAACCGCCCCCAATATCCAGGGTTGGGCGAACCCATCACTTCGGTGCCGTCCACCAGAGGTTCGGGCGAAGGCAGCACGGTGAAGCGCAACAGCTCCTGCCCAATGCGAAAAGTGTCGCCGTCGAATATCTCCGTCTCCCCTGCGATGCGATAGAAGACCCCGTTGAGGCTTTCACAATCGCGAACCAGAAGATGGCCGGGCGAGAGATCGAGCTCGGCATGGTGGGGCGAAAGATAGGGGTCAGCGCTAAATGGAGCCCCCACCTCACGGCCGATCAGATTGCTTCCGAGCTGCAGCGGGATTTCCTCCCCTTCGCTTCCGTCCGGCCGAATGACCACCAGGTGGCCGGACGGCTCCTCAGAGTAGGCGCCCCCGCCCGCGGGCGGGGATACGCGCATGCCACACTGGCCGCAGAAAGCCGAGTCCCCTGTGACGGGGTGACCGCAATGTGGGCACGAGACACCGGCGGCCGCCTGTTCGTCGGTGGCGAGCGCACCGGTCTCCTCCGCGATCTCGCCGCCGCAGCCTAGGCAGAATTTGTAATAGGCTTGATTCTCTTTGCCGCAGCGCTGGCAGACACGCATGCTGGATCACGAGTACCATAGCGCAACGAGCTGGGCAAATTACGATCGGTCGAGGTCGGCCGCGAGTGCCGACAGATAGTCGATCGCGGGCCTCGGACCGGGCGTCGGCTCGGGCGTTCGCAGCGCGCGAACGCGGGCGCCAAAGGCCTGGACAATTTGACTGCCCGTCGGGAGCCCACCGAGTGGGATCCCCTCACTGTCGAGATGTAGCGCGAAATCCCGGGCGGTTTCTCGGGTAAGGCACCCACGGGCCAAAAGATCCTCCAGGGCGCTCACGAAGTCTGCCACGGAAAAACCCGACTGCTCCGCCATCTCCAGTGCAATTCGCACCACGGCCGCGCTGTCGAGGAGGGCGTCTTCGAGAAGCACCAGAGCCGCCTGAAAATAGTTGTAGATGGGCACGAGACGAGGTCGATAGCGCTCGAATCGCTCGGTCGACGAGCGCTCTAGCCGAATAAAGATCCGCTGCACCGCAGGGACACGTTCAACCTGCTGCGCCAGTGCCAAGGTCCTCTTCACCGTGTCCCGATAGCAGCCGGACCGCGCCAGGATCTCGGCGAGCAGCGCTTGATCCACCTTCTTGGCGAGGAGATCGGCGTACAGGGAATAGACGAAAGCATCCGCTTCCGCATCATCGCCGAAGCAGGTTTCGCGCGTGGTGGCGTCGATCCCCAAGCGCCCCCGCAAGAGAGCCGGCAGTTTGTAGCCCACCTGATCACGCAGAGCACGAAACCGGCCCCGCAGGAGGTTCCGCAAATTGGGCTTCAGGATGAACTCGTCGAACTCCACACCGTCGATCGCGAGCTTCTTGGTGAGCACCCTGCGCATCTGCTTGGGCGATCCAGAAATAAAGCAGACGCGCCTTCCTTCGCCCCTCCGCAGCTCCCGCAGAATCGCCGAAGCTCCCGGGACCGAACGCTTCGCTTCTGCCCCTTCAAAGGCCGACCGGAGCAAATCACCCAATTGATCGAACTGTGTCTCGAGATAGGTTTTGTCGAGATCCCAGCGAAAGATGTGCTGCGAACCATCCCCCATGCCCTGCCGAGCTTATACCAAGCCCGCATGATTCGGATCGTTTCGCGATACTGCGTTGCTCGCTGCGGTGCGTCCTCACAGCGCCACAAGGCTGCTCCGGGCGCTCCTCGCTCGCGCCTTGTCTCGCGAAACGCTTCGAATCATGCGGACTTGGTATTACCCCCGATCAAGGCGTAGCGGAAATCGCGGTCACCGTAGCTTTCAGCTGATGGGGGCTCGCCACTTTGGCCACATCGCCCTGCGATAGAATGCCGATGCAGGCGCCGTGTTCATCGACTACGGGGAGTCGCCGTATCTGGTTTTGAGCCATCAGATCGAGTGCGCGCTGCAGCTCCTCCTGCGGCCCGATGCTCACCAGCTCATCGGTCATCAACTCTTCCAGTGTGCACTCGTTGGGATCGCGCCCCTGGGCAATCACCTGCATGCAGAGATCTCGATCCGTCACCACACCCAGCAGTTTTCGGGTGTCGAGACTCTCCACGATGGGGACAAACCCCACATCTTCATGCTCCATCAACTTGGCGCAATCGACCACTTTGTCGTCGGGCCGACAGCAGAGTGGATCGCGGGTCATGATCTTTTCGATGGTGGGCATCTAGGCTCCCTCCTAACGCGCTGCTCAGGCGCGTTGATCGCGGCTTACGTCCTCGCTCCCCTCGGTCACGTACCAACCGCGTACGCTCCCTCGGGTCGCTCCGCGGGGCCCCCGGTCCGAGGGCGTCTGCGGCAGGCCGAGGGGAGGCGCTCGCGCTGAACGCGCCTGAGCAGCGCTTTGTTTCAACCCGAGTGAGCACCGCTATAGCAGTCTCCGGTAAGACGTAGGAATTGCAGGAAGCGGACCAGAGGCCCTGTTATCGCGAAAGACGCTGCTGTACCAGCGTGTAGATGGCGGCAAAGCCATCCTTCCAGGAGATCTTCTTGCCCTCGTCGTGGCCTCGCGGACGATAGCCGATGGGAAGTTCGACCAGACGGTAGCCGCGCTTGAGCACCTGTGCGGTCAACTCAGGCTCGATTTCAAAGCGCGATGCGCGCAGCGTCAGCGATGGGAGGACGTCGCGACGAAACACCTTGTAGCAGGTCTCGATATCGGTGAGCTGGGCGCCAAACAGCAGATTGGTCAGTGTGGCGAGGCTACGATTGGCCAAGTAGAAGGACAGACTGCCGCGCTTGCCGGCTCCGAGGAAGCGTGACCCAAAGACGACGTCTGCCGTGCCATCGAGAATGGGCTGAAGTAACCGCGGATATTCGCCCGGATCGAGTTCGAGATCAGCGTCCTGGATGATCACGATATCGCCGCTTGCCAGAGAAAAGCCGATCCGCACCGAGGCTCCCTTGCCAAGGTTCACCGGACTGTGGTGGACCCGCACGCTGCTGGCGCCGCTCTCGTAGGGCCCCAGCGCTTCGCGCGTGCCATCGCGCGATCCGTCGTTGACGATGATGATCTCTTTCTCGAGAGGTACCGCACGCACCTTTTCCACGAGCTGGGCCACGGTGCGTGCCTCGTTATAGACTGGAATGACGACGGACAGTTTCACGGGCGGAGTTCTACTACTTGATCTCGATTTCGCCAAGCGTGACGGACTTCCACCACCTGCATCGGTGGATACTTGTGCGAAACCCACCAGCGCCAGCCGGGAGTTGGCCTCTTCGGCTGGAACTCGTATTCGTGGAATTCGGGTTTGTCGGAGCGCAAGTCGATGAGGAGATAGTGGTCGAACTGATAGCCGGGATGGTGCCTGAGTAGCTCCCGCATGCGCTGCTTTTCGGCCGGCGCGGGGTTCGCATCGATGAGCACCAGCGATCGTTTGTGCTGGAGCAAGAGGCCCGGGAGTTGCGCGAGCGAGCCGATATCGAGATTCGATCGGTCCATGTAATAGTAGAACTCGATGCGCTTGCTAATGCTGGAATGAACGAAGACGAAATCCTCCGGGCCGGTCCGCCGCGCCACCTCCATGGCGAACAGCTGCTTCGCGTAGTCGGCGTCGTAATGGTCAGGCCCGTGGGTGCCCATCTTCTCGCGGCTTTCGATCAAGTTCCTGTAGGAGTGGGGTAGCTCGACGGCAAAATAGCCCGCTGAAACCACGAGCGCGCCGACGGCGACCAGACGTTTCGGGGCGAATCGCTGCAGCAACTGAGCGAGCTCCCACACCAGATCGGTCACCGCCAAAGTCAGAAAACTCGAGAACCAGAAGACCCGATAGAGATGAACCGACGAGGCTTCGCGAAACAGGTAGACGTAGATCACATTGATCTGGAAAAAGATCAGCACCGCCTGGTCGCGCAAACGCGCCCGACCCGCGGCGAAACGCATCAAGAAAACCGCCAACCATGCGATGCCGATTCCGAGCAGCGGCCAGCCGTAAAGTAGCTCCAGCCAGAGTTTGTGGCGCTGGTAGACGTAGTCGAAGTTCGCCGTACTGCGCACACCATAGCTGTGTTGAAAATCGCCCGCCATACCCATTTTCCAGGTGAAGGCAAAATGGAACGCCATCGTCGCGGCCGCTGCAAAACCCGTCGATAGAATCCAGACCAGCCCTGCGCGTGCCCTACCCTGCCGACGCCCGAGCGCCACCCAGACGAGTGCCGCCAGCCCTTGGAAAGCTACCTGAAAATAGACCTCCCACATCAACAGCCCGCCAGCGACGATCACCGCCGCCGCCTGCAGGAATAGTTTTCTGGCTGGCTCTGCGAGGTAGCGCAGAAAAAGGTCGACCAACAGGATCGAGCAGGCCATCTCGGGAAACATCGGATCGGAGAGAACGCTGAAGGAGCAGACGATCGGCAGCGCAATCCAAACGGCGCAGGCAAGCAGTGCAAATTCGCGCGACCACCAGCGGTTCACCAACCGATAGAGCGCCGCCAACACCGCGAGGCCTCCGAGCGCTGCCACTGCGCGCGCCAACCACTCGTGATCCCCGAAGACGAGGAGCGGCAGATCGAGCAGGTGGTGGTAGCCGATGGGATGGTGGAAATACCAGCTGAAGCGAGGCGGATAGTCGAAGCCGGCCCAGGTGGCGGGTGTGATCATGTGAAAGCGCAGCGTCATCTTGGCGCGCAGCATGTAGGTAGCACCGTGATATCCGTGATGGCCCCACAAATAGGGGCAGGCGATGCCAAACGAGGAGTAGGCGAGGTAGATCAGCACTGTGAGCGCCAGGCCGAGGCGCACCGGCCAGGGCGATTCAGCTCTTGTGGGCAAGACAGTAGACCGAAGCGCCAAAGGGCAGCGGGGTTCGTTTCAGCAGACTCACCTCGAGGGCAAAGGTGCGCTCGAGTAGACGGTTCATGAGGGTCTCCTCCTGGGGCCGCTCCATGTTCTGGATCAGCGAGGGAACCGCACGCTCGATCAGGCTGGCGATCACTTGGGGGAAAAACAGTAGGGTATTGAAATAGCCGATCTCCGCCAGCTCGAAACCGGCACCTTGAAGGAGCGTCGCCAAGGTGGCTCGCGTGTAGCGACGACGATGATGCGAGAATTCGTCGTTCTTCCGCCAAAGAAACGCATAGGCCGGCACGAACACCACCGCCGTCCCGCCCGGCTTGAGCACGCGCCACACGTCGTGGGCCGCAGCCGCATCATCATCGAGATGCTCGAGCACATCGAGCGCGCTCACGAGATCGAAGGCCGCCTCCTGAAAGGGTAGCTGCTGCGCGCTGCCGATCACGCGATGGCGGTAGGGTCGCTCTGACATCCGATCGAACGACGCGGGAGCGCGATCCAAAGCCACGACCTGCCCATAGCGAGATAGCACCAGCGAGGAGCCGCCAGTGCCACATCCGATATCGAGCAATCGAGATCGCGCCGGATCGAGATCCAGCCGCGCCAGCAACAGATCGAGGATCGATCGCCGCACCCGATACCACCAGTGCCAATCTTCAACGGCACGCTGAAATGGGTGAAACCGCGGGTCCATGGCCGGTGGAGTCTATTACAGGCGATGCTGCCGGCGCCACAGCTCGAGGACCATCAGCGTCCAGATCCGCTTGCGATGGTCGACCGTGCTCGCGACGTGCTCATGGAGGAGTCGATCGAGTTCGTGCGCGGCGAACCAGCCGGTGGTGCGAAGTCCATCAAAGAGATCGCGCACAAGCGGCAAAAGCGGCCCGCGCAGCCAGGAGCCGATGGGCATGCCGAACCCCTACTTGGGGCGGTGGAGGATTTCGCGCGGTAACCAGGGCGCCATCGCGCGCTTGAGGGAGGCTTTGCCGCGCAGCCCTCGTGAGAGCTTTTCCTGGAGCGGCAGGCTGGCGACATATTCGGCGAAGGCGGTGTCGAGAAATGGGGCCCGCACCTCGAGCGAATGGGCCATGCTGGCGCGGTCCACTTTGACCAGGATTTCGTGCGCGAAATAGAGCCGGACGTCCTGAAAAAGGACCCGTTCGAGTGGGCTTGCACCGGGCGCCTCGCGATAGGCTGCAGCGATCGGCTCGAGTAGGGCTGGAGCATCGATCGGCCGCCCCAGAAGTGGCGACAGCTCCTCGGGCGCGAAGGCCCCCAGCCAGATATAGTTCCGCACCTCGGCCGGGTAACCGATGCCGCCCAGTGTCTTCTTCAACTTGAAGTCGAACGAGAGATTGCGATGCGAAACCGGCAATGCTGCTGCCGCACGCTGGACCCAGCGCAGGAGCGGACCCCGGGGTGCGAGCGCGGCGAACCGGTGCACCGGATACATCGGGTAGCCCGCGAACAGCTCGTCGCCACCGTCGCCGCCGAGCGCTACCGTCACCTGCCGGCGCGCGACCTGAGACAACATGCAGGTGGGAACGATCGAACCATCGGCCATCGGCTCATCGAGGATTTCACCGAGGCGCGGCACGATCGCCAAAAGGTCCGACTCATCGCAGCGCTCTTCGGTGTGATCGGTGCCGAACCGATCGGCAACCTGGCGCGCGTAGTGACTTTCGTCGAAGGAGGGGTCGCCAAAGGAGATCGAGAAGGTCTTGATTCGTCCCGCACCAGCGGCCATCGCCGCTGCCAAAACCGACGAACTATCGATCCCTCCCGATAGAAAGATCCCGAGCGGCACGTCGGAAACCAGCCGTTTGCGCGTCGCCGCCACGAGACGCGTGCGCAGCTGCTCGTCGATTTCGGCAGCGGAGGCGTGCACACGTCCTGCGACCTCGAGCCGCCAATAGCGCTGCTCGCGAATGGCACCCTGCGGTTCGAGCGTCAGAAAGGTCCCCGGTTCGAGCTTGTGCACGCCCTCCAGAATCGTCTGCGGTGCCGGCACGAATTCAAGCGCCAGATAGCGCGCCAGCGCGAGCTCATCGACACACCGCGGTGCTCGCGGGTGGCTGAGCAGGGCCGTCAGCGTCGAGGCGAACACGAATCGCCCATCGCGGTGAAACCAGGTGAGCGGCTTCTTGCCGAATCGGTCGCGCGCGAGCAAAAGGCGCCGACGGCGCTGATCCCAAACGGCGAAGGCGAACATGCCATCGAGCTCTCGCACCACATCGTCGCCCCACTGCTCGTAGCCGTGGACGATCACCTCGGTATCGGATCGGGTGCGAAAGGTATGGCCGAGTGCCTCGAGCCGCGGCCGCAGTTCGGTAAAGTTGTAAATCTCACCGTTGAGCACGGTGATGACGGTGCCATCCTCGTTGGCCATGGGCTGGTGGCCGCCGCCGAGATCAATGATCGACAGCCGTCGGTGGCCAAGGCCTGCCTTCCCATCGACGAAGATGCCCTCGTCGTCGGGGCCACGCAGGCGCATCGCGCGGCACAGCGGGGCGAGCTCGTCTGCGATGACGGGGCCGCCGCCCATATCCACCACCCCGGCGATGCCGCACATGGACTACCGCCTGCCGGAGGCAATGCGCGGCTGCGTCTCGCCTCCCATGTACTCTTCGCGCACGACGTAGGTGGGGCTACCGGCCGCCTCGTGGTAGGTGCGCATCGCGATCTCCGCGAGGAAGCCCATCAAGATCGAGAGGCACCCGATCAGAAAAAAGGTCACGCACAGCGTCGGCAGCGGGGTCTGGATGAAGTCGGCGCGGTGGGCCAACTTCAAGTAGGCGGCATAGCCAAAGGCCAAGAGCGACAGTGAAATGCTGGCCAGACCGAATTTGCCAAACGCATGAATGGGCTTGGTGCCATAGCTCCACAAAAAGCGCACCAGCAGCAGATCGAGAATCACGTTCGGAATGCGCCCGAGGCCGTACTTGGTGACCCCGGCGCGGCGAGGATGGTGGCGCACCGGAACTTCAGTGACCCGTGCGCCGTGCCACGCAGCGTAGATGGGGATGAAGCGGTGCATCTCGCCGTACAGGTGCACGTCCTGCAGGATTTCACGACGATAGGCCTTGAGCGTGCAGCCGTAGTCGTGGAGATGCACGCCGCTCATCTGCGAGATGAGGCGGTTGGCGATGACCGACGGAAGCTTGCGCGTGAGCGCCTTGTCCTGACGATCCTTTCGCCAGCCGGAGACCACGTCATAGCCTTCATTCAGCTTCGCCAGCAAGAGCGGCACATCGGCCGGATCGTTCTGCAGATCCGCATCGAGCGGAAAGATCACTTCGCCCGTTGCAGCGGCGAAACCGGCGGCCATCGCCGCGGTCTGTCCGAAATTGCGCGACAGCCGGATCACCCGCAGCCAGGGCCGTTCGGCAGTAGCCTCCCGAAGAAGCTTTGCGGAGCCATCGCGGCTACCGTCGTCCACCAGCAGCACTTCCACCACATGGCCGATCCGGCCGAGCTCCGCGAGCGAGCCATCGAGGGCAGGCAGGAGCGCCGGCAGGGACGCCTCTTCGTTGTAACAGGGGATGACCAGACTCAGCCGCATGCGGGCCGAAACGTCCACCCGTTCGGGTGGGTTGTCAACTACAACCGAGCGACGTAGGCGATGAGATGCTGCTTCCGTTCAAACTCCGTCTTGGCCTCGAGGGCCGCCCTGCGGGAGGAGAAATCGCCGACGCGCACACGATAGAACAGCCCACGGCCCGGAACTTCGGACTGCACGACGAAGGGTCGGTAGCCGGCCGACTGGATCTTCTGCAGAAACTGGTCGGCGTCGTCCTTTTCCGAAAAGGCGGAGAGCTGCAGGGTGAAATGGCCCGCGGGATCGGCGACGGCGCTCTTTTCAGCCTCAGCCGGAATTTTTGGCAGCGGTGCCGGCTCGGCCTTGGGCTCGACCACAACCGCGGACGCGGGGGGTGACTCCGACGCAGCAGCCCGCGCCGGTTTGGCCGGTGCCGCGGCGGACTTGGTCGGCGGACGAACCACGGGCTTGGCCACCGGTTCACCCTTCTCCCCCTTCTCGGGCTCCGTCTTGGTCGGCGCCAGTTCGGCCCGCTTGGGGGGAGCCAAGACCTGGTGGAAGGTCAAGCCCTCCTCCTCGGCAGCCCCCACCTGATCGAGCACCGCCAGCGGATCCACAGGCGTGGCGCTCACCGCCGCCATCGCCCGCTGCTCGATGTGCTTGCCGACCAGCACGCCGGCGATAAAGATCACACAGGCGGCCACCGCACTGCCAAAGAAGAGAAAGAAAATCTGCCGCCCGTCTAGCGACAGCTCCACCTTGTCTTTCCATCGCTCCAGATCGCGCATGTTCTCCTTAACGCGGTGCTCGGGCGCGTTGATCGCGGCTTACGTCCTCCCTCGGCCTCGTCACATACGAAAAGTATGCTCCTCGGCCTCGGTCCGTGAGGCTCCCGGTCCTCGGCCGTCTGCGACCGAGGCCGTGGAGAGGCGCTCGCGCTGAACGCGCCCGAGCACCGCTACAATAGCAGGTATCCTACATTGTCCCACCCTACCAGCCGGGGCCTCGGAGTCAACTTTTTGGGCTAACGGATTTGGAACGTTTTATCGACCACCTGCGTCCCGGCCAACAGCCGCAACACCTGGCCGCGCAGTCCGGCGGCGGTGCCCTGCTTGCCCTGGTCGACGACGTAGACCGATGCCCCATCAGGTCCCACCACCGCGGTGCGCGCCATCTGGGCGATGAAGCTATCGATGCCGAGCAGCGGCGAGAGTGCGCGGAAGCCGCCGACGATCGAAAAGGCCATCAGAGTATCGTCCGCAGGCACTCGGCTCGACCCGGACAACGGGATCCCGCCATCGGCAGTCCCCCCATCGCCCCCCACGGGCTCGGCGCCGAAACTTCGCGATGGCACCTGCACTACCAGCGAAAAAATTGGATTCTCGAAGCGCAAGAAGCGTCGGGTCGCATCCTCAGTGGAAATTCGGCAAGCGTTCGGACCCGCTGGCGGCAGCGGCGCCAACCAGTCGAATAGGCTCACCGAGGCGGGACAGGCGAGTGTATCGATCGGGAGACGACCCCGCAGCCGACTCAAAAGCGGTCCATGGGCAGGCGAAGCGACACACCGGTCGGTCGCAGAATCCGTCACCCAGGTGCTCGGGATAGAGGTGGCATCGCCGCGGACGAGAAAAGCCTCGCCGGCGTGCACTTCGTAGAGCAGGTTGCTGCCAAAACAGAGGGACTGGGTGACGAGATCGCTCGGTGGTAGGGTGGCCCGCAGGCAGCGCGTTTTGCCCTGCGGGTCGAACTGCGATTGGGTGCAAACAAAGCCCTCACTGCAGAGCCGGCCTGTGCCATCGGTCGTTCCCGTCAGAGAGCAGGCGCGCAAACACTGCTTCACACCTCCTGCGATCGGCAAGCAAACCGTCGGTAGCGAGACCTTTTCGATACCGCTCGTGCCCGGAACCTGAATGGCCGCGCAGTCCGCATCGGTGTTACAGGGAACGGTGTCGACAGGATGTTCCGGAAGGGGCAGCTCATCGAACGAAAGCGTGCGGCCAAAAACTTCGCGGATGCGGTAGCGCCGCACCGCGCGCGTCCAGGGCTGGCAAGCGACTTTGGCCTGGGCGAGCCGTACCGGATCGCGCGGCAGGCAGAGACCACGCTGCGGTTCCGGCGAGGCGGAGTCGCGAAAGCAGAGCTGATCAGGGGCACAGCTACTGTCGTCGGTGCAGCCGAGAAGAAAGAGCCTATCGCCCGCTTCCACGCCACGGTTGCAGTACCCCCCCGCCGGGTCAGAGAGCAAGCTTGCCCCCACCCGCCCACTATCCCGGGTAGTTCCTGGTACCACGCCCTCCCAAGCGAGAAACCAGTTTTCGTTGCGCACCGACACTGGATCGTGAAAGGCGATCAAGTGACTGCCGCTCACGGCCGCGGGGAGCGAAGTGCAACCCACCACGCCGCCGTCCGCGCCGTTCGGTGCCGGCAAGTTGCAGAGGTTGGCGTGCGTGGGATCATTGAAATCGAGCGTCGTACCGCCCACTGAAATCGTCGGAAGCTCGTTGAGCCGTGGCGATCCCCCCGGATCGGAGGCGTTCTGGGGCGCCTGAAAGCGCAGATTGGCATTGCGCAGCCGGTTGGGCATGAAGTCGATGGCGGCCGGTTCGGGCCGCCCGACGAAGCTGGCTGCCTCGGCGATCGAGGGGGCGCGCACCGACGGCACGCAGGCAGAAAGCGGCGAAGCGCCCCGCGCTGCATTGTTCGGCTGCGGACAACGGTCGACGAGATTGATCACTTCGGCACGCCCGCTCGAATCGATCGCCAAGGCGAAATCCCCCACTAGCAGCGAAGGGTTGGCGCTCGCCGCCTGCCCCTGCATCACATCGGTCGGCACCTCGAGATGCACAAAGGCGAGGTCGCGCGGCAGCGCACCTCCGGGCAGCGCGATGCCCGGTCCGGTCGCTAGCTCGCTACGCGGCGGCGTCTCTGGCCCACCGATCGGTAGGCAGCGCAGGGCCTGTGCCACCGCCCCCGGATCGCTCACCGCTAGCGCGGCGAACTTTTCATCGATGGCGCGCGGATCCGGATTGGTTTCGCACTCGACCCCGTTGTCCGCATTGACTACGCGGACCGTTCGGTCGCGGGCGATCGCGAAGAGGTACTGCACACCCGGATCGCTCGGCGCGGCGAGGGAGGGGATGGCGATCCGCGGCGACAGCCGCACCACCTCCACCCCGGCCGGCTGCTCTGCCAGCAGAATCGCACCGGCCATGCCCAACCCCCCATCGTCTCCGATCGAAGCCACCGTGATCCGTGCACTCGCCGCATCGCCGATATAGACCCTCTTGGCCACCCCATCGACCGCCAGGGTCGCCGGCAGCGCCTGGCTCTGCGGCAGTCGCGACGGGAGTCCGGCGTCCGCGACCGCACCGTCCACCGCCCCCCCATCGCTCGCTCCTGCGGCATCGACCGGTAGCCCGGCGTCGACCGCGGCGCCCGCGCACTCAGCCGGGCACTGAATCGCCGTCGGCGCGATCGGAGTGGCCCCGTTGCGCGTCACCTTCAGCGCGTGCACGATCTCACCGCTGCCGAGGTCGAGTTCCGCCACCAATTCACAGTTGGGAAAGGCGACCAACGCACGCCGGGGCGGGACATCGCACGCCTCGGCGGTGGCACCGGTAATCCCACCGCCGCCGGCTCCGCTCCCGACCGCGCCACTCTCTCCCGCGTGCGCAGGAGCCATCTCGATCCAGGTGGGGCGTGCTGACAGCGGGGCACCGGCCGCCTTCGGCTGGACGCGACGTACAAACTGGGACGGAAAATCCGGACCGGGGCGATCGCCCGCCTTGGCCCCGAGGAGGCGCACCGTATCGATCACTGCGAGGTCGCAACTATCGCGGTTGGCGGTGACGGCCAGGCAGCCGTCCTCGGTCGCTCGCAAGTGGGCGGGATTCTGTCCCACTGGAAGGAAACCAAAGCCGGGCGTCGACGGATCGAGGTCCACGATGGTGGCGCCACTTGACGAAAATGATCCCAGCGCGGTGGCACCCACCGTCGTGAGAGCGACCTCGCCGCGGTTGGTATTGCTCACCAGCGCAAACAGCTGGCCAGCGGCTATGCCACCATCGCCCAGTATGGCCCCTTGATCAGCGGCACGACACTGGGCCTTCGGAAGAACGACGGTTCCCTGCTCCGTCCGAGCGGCACACACCAGCGCCAAGTCGGAAGGGGCGTCGAGGCTACGCGTGGGCGTCTGCACCGTATTCGGGCTGCAAGCCGCCGCCAGCAGGCATAAAACCATAAAGCGCATTAGGACATGCCCTAATTCCCCGGCGGCGAAGTGATGCCGATGCGCGCGATCACTCGGTTTTCGGTGCGACTGCCCCGGTCGAGGTCGATCACCGCGACGGTCGAATCGGTGTAGTTCGTGACGTAGGCGCGACGGTGCAGTGGCGGCGCGACGCCCGACGAAAAGTTGAAGGCGATCTCGTTGGGCCCGCGCCCGACCAGGATGTTCGCTGCCATCGCTCCCAAATCGGGATCGATGACCGCGACCTGTCCGGTGACGAAACAGACGACGAACACACGCGTCACCGTGCGCGGCGGTGCGCCCTCGGCTCCCGTCTCCTGCCACTGCCGCAGCCCAATCCGAGATGGCCCTTCGCACACCGGGACGATGTCGACCACCTGATCCGCGGGCAATGTGCTCTCTCCGCTGGGAGAAAACTGCCGCACGTCGAGCGTAAACAGCGATGGGGGATGGTTCTGCAGGAAAAAGGCGCGCGAGCCATCCTCCTGCACCTGCAGATCGCGAACATCGTCCCCGGTGGCGAAGGCGCCCGCCACGCTGAAGAGGCCCGCGGGAACGATCTGAGGCGGCTCGGTGGAGCTGACGCGGAACAGAGCGATCGAAGCGCTCAGGCGGCTGCTCAAAAACCAGAGCGATTGGGCATCACCGACGTGGAGGGGAGCAAGCGCAAAGGCGCCGCGCCGGCCATTGCGATCGGCGGGCAAGAGCCCGCCTCGCACATCGAGCACCACCGGCTCCGTCGGGGCCACTTCGGCCGTCGAGGCGGGATTGGCCGCCGCAGCGTTGATGAGCGTCACTTGGCCGGAAAGAAGGTGAGCCACCGCCAGATGCGCGTAGGGGTGGCCCGCGCCGTCGAGCCCCTCGTTGAGGAATAGCCCGAACGGTTCGGGCGGCAGGGCCACCGGATCGCAGCGCCCCTTGGTGCAGGCGGATCCCGAAGGGCACTCAGCGTCGCCTTGGCAGCCACCACTCGCGGTGAAATCGCGCACTGTCAGGCGTTGTCCACTACAATGTTCGAGGTGATTGGGGTCGCTATTGCTCGCCTCGCAGTCGAGATGGGCCGGCAGCGAACGGGGATCTTTGGTCAAGCTCGCGCGATAGGGCTTGATAGCATTGACGAACGTAACCGAAGGATCGCCGCGCACCGTCAGCCAGAGGCGTCGGTTGAAGCCCTTCGGATCGCCGGTGCGGCGCTGCAGCCGAATCGATCCGGCGAAATTGCCCACCTTGACGGCGGAGACCATGAAGGGCGTCTCATCGCATTCGACGATGGCCGGATCGATCGCCGAAGGACGGCAGCCAGTCGCATCGCTCATCGCCTGAGCTGCATCGCACTGGGCGGGGCTCCGCGAGGGCTCGCCCGCGGCGATCGCTGCCGCGCACTCAAAGCGGTCGACGTCGATGGCAGCGACCGTTCCCCCGGAGTAGCGCAGATCGGCATTCCCCGAGGCGACATAGAGTACGTTGCGATCGTCCGCCACGTTCGGTTCGGCCGGATCGAAGGCCAGCCCGGAGGGGAAGTAGAGCTGCTGGCGACACGGCTCCTCGCCGGTGCCAAACGATTGGCAGGGTCCGCCGTTGGTGGGTGGAGTGCACCCGAAGAGGGCCATCGCAACCATGCAGGGGGACAAGCGCATTGAGCGAAGGAAGGTTGCCCGACCCCCGGAATATCGTCAACCGGGTGCAACACTATTGAGCTCGGGCATGGGATCGGGTAGAAACTTTCGCTGGTGGCCAAGCCCTGCATCGTGCTCCACGGCGGTCGCGTCATCGACCCCGCTCTTTCGCGCGATTCGATTTCCGATGTACTGATCAGCGATGGCCGGGTCGTCGCGATCGAAGCGAACCTGCCCCCACCGGCGGGTGCCACCGTGATCGATGCACGCGGCTGGGTGGTCGCACCGGGCCTGGTCGATCTCCACGTCCACCTGCGCGAGCCGGGGCAGGAGTACAAAGAGGACATCCTATCGGGCACCCGAGCGGCGGCTGCGGGGGGCTTCACCACCCTCTGCTGCATGCCCAATACGGTGCCGGTCAACGATTGCCGCGCCGTCACCGAGCTCATCACGCGGCGGGCGCGGGAAGCGGGGCTAGTGCATGTTCTGCCGGTGGGCGCGATCTCCCAGGGATTGCGCGGCGAGGCGCTGGCCGAGATCGGCGAGATGAAGGATGCGGGCGTAGTGGCCCTCTCCGACGATGGCAAGCCGGTGATGAATGGCGAGCTGATGCGACGCGCGCTCGAATATGCACGCACCTTTGGGTTGCCGGTGGTGCAGCATTGTGAAGATAGCCATCTGGCGGCAGGTGGGGTGATGAACGAAGGACCCGCTGCCACGCGCGCCGGACTGCGCGGCCAGCCACCGGCCGCCGAGAGTGCCATGGTGGCGCGCGATCTCGAGCTCCTGGCCTGGACGGGCGGGCGCTATCACGTGGCCCATGTCTCCACCGCCGCCTCCGTGCGTCTAGTCCGCGAGGCCAAGCGGCGCGGCTTGGCGGTCACCTGCGAGGTGACGCCGCACCATCTGACGCTGACGGACGAAGCCTGTGCGAGCTATGACACCTCGACCAAGTGCGCTCCACCGCTGCGCTCCCCCTCGGATCGCGAGGCGCTGCGCGAAGGGCTGGCCGACGGTACGATCGACTGTATCGCCACCGACCATGCACCCCACGCGGCACAAGAAAAGGAGCTCGAATATGATCAGGCCGCGTTTGGAATGATCGGGCTCGAAACCGCGCTCAGCTTAGGGCTGCGCCTGGTGGCCGAAGGGGTGCTGACGCTGCCCACGCTGATCGAGCGCATGACGAGCGGCCCGGCACGCGCGTTTGGACTGACGGCGGGATCGCTCCGCCCGGGAGCGCCAGCCGATCTAGTGGCCTTCGATCCCGTCGCCACCGGGACGGTCGACCGGGCACGGTTCCGCTCCAAGAGCCGCAATTCGCCGTTCCACGGATGGCAACTCCCCGGGCGGGTCCTTATGACCCTCGTGGATGGCCAGATCGTGCACGAGGCATCCCGTGGCTGAGCTCTGCCGGCTGGTCCTGGAAGACGGCACGGTGATGCGCGGCCAGGCCTTGGGTGCGCGCAGCGAAGGAGCGGCCGGCGAGGTGGTCTTCAACACCGCCCTCACCGGCTACCAGGAGGTGGTCTCCGACCCCTCCTACCGCGGCCAGATCGTGGTCATGACGGCGCCCGAGATGGGCAATGTGGGCTGTAATCCCGAGGACGAAGAGTCGGCGCGCCCCTTCCTCGCGGGCCTCGTCGTTCGGGAGCTTTCGCCCCGGGTCTCCTCGTGGCGCGCGCGCACCAGCCTCTCCGATACGCTCGAGCGCGCCGGCGTCGTGGGCTGCGCCGGCCTCGACACCCGCGCCCTCACCCGCAAACTGCGCACCCAGGGAATGATGCGCGGCCTCCTCTCCACGCAGCCCCATCTCAGCGATGCCGAGCTGGTCGACCGCGTCCGTGCCACGCCCGGTCTCGACGGGCGCGATCTCGTGCGCGAGGTGACCGCGGCCGAGCGCTACGAATGGCACGATCCCTCCTGGCACCATCCGGAGGCCGGAGTCCCCCGCGGTGCGCTGCGCCACCATGTGGTCGCCTACGACTTTGGCATCAAGCGCAACATCCTGCGCCAGCTGGTCGACCACGGCTGCCGCGTGACCGTGCTCCCTGCCGCGACTCCCGCCGAGCAGGCCCTGGCGCTGCACCCCGATGGCCTCTTCCTTTCCAATGGTCCGGGCGATCCGGCCGCTGTGCCCTATGCCGCCGAGACCTGCCGGCGCTTCCTCGACGCGGGATTGCCGCTGTTTGGCATCTGTCTCGGCCACCAGATCCTGGGGCTGGCGCTGGGCGGAACCACCTACAAGCTGCGCTACGGCCACCACGGTGCCAACCAGCCGGTGATGGACCTCGCCACCCGCCGCGTCGAGATCACTTCGCAGAACCATGGTTTTGCGGTCGATGTCGACAGCCTCAAGGGCCGGGCCGAACTCTCCCACATCAACCTGAACGATGGCACGGTCGAAGGCATGACCTTGCCGGGGCGACCGGTCTTCAGTGTGCAATACCACCCCGAGGCCTCGCCCGGACCCCACGATGCGAGCTATCTCTTCCACCGTTTCGTTGAACTCATGGACGCGCGGCGGTGATCTACGAGGTTCTCGACCAGGCGATCGCGCGGGCCGTGACCGATCAGGCGGCCTTGATGACCGCTCGCTCGATCTGGAACCGCAGCGCTGGAGAGGTTCACGATGACGAGCCGCTCTACGAAGAGCGCGCCGCCGCCTTTCTCGAGTGGTACCTGATCGATTTTCGCCACCCCGGCCGGAGCGGTGACCGCTCCCAGATCGAACTGCAGCTCGGCACGGCACGGGAAGCCGATCGCCCGCAGCTCGGCGCCCTAGCGGCCTCTCACTGCACCCTGTTTCGAATCCGGGAGAAGAGCGCCGACCATTTGCTGCTCGACGATCTATGGGGCCGTGGCACCTTCCGCGTCGAAGAGCGCCGACGGCTCACTGCCCTCGGGCCGGGGGATCTGTTCGAAGCCCGTCTCGTTGCCGATGTGACGGCGCCGCCCGCGCTGCTGTTCGCGCGCACCTTCTGCTTTCATCCTCGGGAGGCCGAGGCCGGCCTGCGCCATCAGATCGAACAGGCTCGACGCGCCGGTGAATCGCGCGAGGAGCTGCTGTTTCGCCTCCTGCGCCTGCGGGTGCGCTGCGAGCGGTATCGACACGTTTCAGCCGCGCGAGTCTACTCGGCCGATGAACCTACTTCTGGAGAGAATGGCCGAACTGATTCTCGCGGATGATCGACAGCGGAATCGCGCCCTCGGCGAGCAGCCGGTCGTGGAATTCCGTCCAGGAGAACCGGTCGCCGAGGGTGCGCTGCTCCTCCTCTCGTAGCTTCAAGATCTCCAGCCGTCCGAGCTGGGGCGCCAGCACCATCGGGTCGAGCGCGACACGCTCTGCCTCCCGACGAGCGCTGTAGTCGTCGAGCCCCCCCTCTTCGGCAAAGAACTTGGCGATCTCCTCCAGTTTGGCTCCTCCCGCGTGGAGTTTTAGGACCGCGAGCAGCCGGCAGATGTGGGTCAGCTCTTCCCGCAGCTGCGCCAGGCGCAGTTTAGGATCCCGCTCGCCCAGCCCACCCGCGAGCAGCTCGGTCACGGCGTACTCCGCCCACCCCTCGATGAAGAGATAGTTATGCGACCAACGCTCGAGCGGCGTCGCCGCAGCGCGCGCCGCCTCACCCTGCAGGAGATGGCCGGGAAAGACCTCATGGAGGAGCGCCAGCCGCAGCGCCGAGCGATTGAGCGTGCGCAGGTGCTCCTCCCGCTGCCGGCGGGTCCAACCCCGATCCACCGGCTCGAGATAGAAAATCGCTTCGTGACTCTTGGTCTCGAGCGGCCCCGGTTGGCTCAAGGTCAAAAACCCCCACAGAAATGGAGGCATTTCCTGGATCTTCGGTGCCCCCGGCAGACGAGTCACCCAGCGCCCCCGGCGGATCTCCTCCGCTGCGCGCCCCAGGGCCTCCGCAGCGAAGGCGAACAGCTCCCCTTCCGTCGGATGGTCGTCCTCTACCAGGCGCAGCGCTTCGCTCCAACTCTTGCCCGGTGCGACTCCCTTGGCCACCTCCTCCAGCTGCTGTCGCGTGCGCCCGAGCTCGGCCATGGCCGTCTCCAGGAGCGGCTCGATGGACAGATCGATCCCATCGACCACGCGCATCCGCTCCCGCAGACGCTGCGCGCCTACGGCGAGCTCTCCTTTCGAGCGGGGCAAGAGCTCCTTCTGCAGCCAGGCGATGAAATCGTCCAGCGCCCGCAACGATTCCGTTTGGGCCGTGCGAAATTCGGCCACCAGCTTTTCGTCACCGACCGTGACGACGGTCTTAGCCAGGGTGTCGCTCAGGAAGGAGCGCATCCCCTGCGCGAGCTCGACGGCCCTACGTGTCCCTAGCTCCGGCGGGTTTTTCAGATTGCGACGGGCCTCATCGAACAGCGCGTGCAGGCGCAGAAGACGCGCGCTCACCGAACGAACACGCTCCGGCAGCGGCGCAAAGTCACGCACGAGGAGGTCGGAAATCCCAGCCGAAGCGATTTCCAGATAGCGCACCGGGCTCCGCTCCAGCGGCCGTACTTCGGCAAGTTCGTAGAGAGCGGCGGTGATCTCATGATCGAGCAGCTGACGCTCGACCTGATGGTTGCGATCGAGAGTGGCAGAAGCAATCCCTTCCAGGCGTGTTCCGAGCGTCCGCAGCCGCCCCATCTCACGCGCTTGGGCTTCAGCGCTGAGATCATCCAGGCGACCATCGTAGCTGTGCGAACCGAGCCAAGTGGCCAGCACCGGGGATCCCACCAAAGTCGCTTCGATGTGCTCGCGCACCAGCCCCTCGAGGTGGCGATTGGAATCGACGGCACTGCCCAGCGAGGGGCCGGCGGTTCTAGCGGCAGGGCGGACGGCGCGACGCTCACAGCCGCCCAGCGCGACAGCCACAATGAAAGTTGTTGCAATGGCCTGCCACATGCGGCCGACTATATCAGTTCGTCTGAATCGTGGAGGATCGACAATGGCCGATACGCCCTGGGTGGGGATCATCATGGGCAGTCAGAGCGACTACGCCGAGCTCGCTCCCGCCGCCGAAGTGTTGACCGAGCTCGGGATCCCTCACGAGCTAAAAATCGTTTCGGCCCATCGCACGCCCGACGAAATGTTCGAGTATGCGACGAGCGCTGAATCGCGTGGGCTCGAGGTGATCATTGCGGGCGCCGGGGGTGCGGCTCATCTTCCTGGGATGGTGGCCGCGAAAACGCTGCTGCCCGTGCTGGGCGTGCCGGTCCCCGCCACACTGCTCAATGGCCTCGATAGCCTGCTGTCGATGGTGCAGATGCCCAAGGGTGTACCGGTCGGGACGCTGGCGATCGGCAAAGCGGGCGCCGCCAACGCGGCTCTCCTGGCGGCCGCCATCGTCGCTGGGCGCCATCCCGAAGTGCGTAGCCGTCTCGCCGCCTGGCGAGCCGCGCGCAAGCAAGAGGTTCTGGCGCAACCGTTGCCCCGATGAAGCCGATTCTACCTGGCGAAACGATCGGCATTCTCGGCGGCGGTCAGCTCGGCCGCATGATGGCGATGGCCGCCCGCTCGCTCGGCTACCACCTCCACGCCCTCGATCCCGATCCCTCCTGCGCGGCGCGCTTTGTCGTCGAGCAGTGCCTGACAGCGCCCTTCGACGATGAGATTGCCGCGGCCTACCTCGCGCGCAACTGCTCGGTAGTGACGCTCGAGATCGAAAAGATTTCGCTCGCCAGCCTCCGCGCCGCCGAGCGCCTAGTGCCGGTCCGGCCCGGATCGGCCCTGCTGGAGATCGTGCAGGATCGGGCGCGGCAAAAAAACTGGCTGATCCAACAGGCGTTTCCCGTGGGAGACTATGCCGAAGTCACCTCCGCGGAGGAGCTGGCCGCCGCCCTGGCACGCCTGGGCAGTAGCTACGTCAAGTCCTGCGCGGGCGGTTATGATGGCCGCAGCCAGATCCGCACCGGCGATCCCACCGCCGCGGAAACCAGCTGGCGAGCGCTCGGTTCGACACCTTGCGTGGTGGAGAAAGAGCTCGCAATCGCCGCCGAGCTCTCGGTGTTGGTGGCACGCCGCCCCTCGGGCGAGATCGCGGTCTATCCGCCGGCGCTCAACCATCATGAAGAGCGCATCCTCGCCTGGTCGGTGCTCCCCGGGCCGCTCGACGAAGAGGTTTCGCGGCGGGCCGGCGAGATCGCCCGCGCGATCACCGAGCAGCTCCGGGTGGAAGGGCTACTGGTAGTAGAGCTGTTTCTCCTCGGAGACAAGACGCTGCTCGTCAACGAACTCGCCCCGCGCCCGCACAATAGCTACCACTCAAGCGAGCTCGCCTGCGCCACCAGCCAGTTCGAGCAGGCGGTGCGTGCGGTCTGCGATCTTCCGCTCGGCTCGACGGAGGTGGTGCGACCCGCCGCGATCGCCAATCTACTCGGCGAGCTGTGGCTCAGCGACCTACCGCCACGCTTTGACGAGGCGCTCGCCATCCCGGGGGTAAGGCTGCATCTCTACGGCAAGCGCGTCGCGCGGCCAGGGCGCAAGATGGGCCACCTATCGGCGATCGCCGCCACCCCCAAAGAGGCGGTCGAGCGAGTGCTGGCGGCAAAAGCGCGGCTGTGATTACTTCCTTTCGAACCACGCACGAACCGCCATCGGCTTGATCGACTTGTAGTTGATCTTTAGACCGTTCGCATTGATCGGGCTACCAACGCTATTGTTGGCAGCAGCCGAGATTTCAGTAATACCGGCCGCCGAAGTGGCGATGAGCGAGCTGTCGGCGTTGACGGTGATCTCCGTTCCACCCTTCTTGACCATCTGATCGAGTGTCGCCTGCGTATCGAGATTGATGCGGCGGACCTTCCCGGTATCGTTTCGGCTGCCTGCGATCGCCCCGGAGAGGGTTCCCTCCGAGACCATGAAATAGGCATCACCCTTGAAAATATTGACTCTCCCGAGATAGTGCTCATTGGTCCCAGCGGCAATGTCCATTCGGCTCGCCACCGTTCCTGTGAGCGAGTCTTCGGGGGCGATGACCGTAAAGTAGGAGGGCGTGCTATCCGCCATGAAATCGGCGCTGCCGCGGGTGAACGCGAGCCTTAGCTCGTGCACCCCACTCGAATCGCTGAAGTTTCTGCGGTAGAGCGTAAGCGACTGGGTGATGGGTGACGCCGGAACCGTACCTACTGTCGGCGGAGCGGGCCAAAGCAGGCGGGCCGATCGCCCGGTGCGCGCATCGAGCTCCCACACGTCCCCGTCCAGATCGCCGAAGTAGACTCGATCGTCGAAAGAGCCGTCGCCGCCACGATTGACCACCACCGGCACCGCTGGCACCGCATTCGGCACCGGCCCAAAGGTCGACCCACTCGGCACATTGGTCAATCGGTTGTAGCTCTGGTTCCAACTCCAGATGCGCGATCCGGTCTGCACGTTCAGCGCATAGAGATTGACCCCCGGCACCGGAGTTCCGCTGTTTTGGTTATTGGTCGCGACATAGATGATATCTTGGCGCCCCCCCTGCCTGAAGATCAGGCCGTGCGCAGCACCCTGGGCCTGCCCCATGACAAAACCGCTGCGCGAGTCTACGCCGACCCAAGCGAAGGTCGGGAGAGCGGTATCGCTGATATCGAGCGCTTCGATGGTGCCGCGCGGACCATTCGTGGTGTCGTTGTAATTGTGCCCCGCGGTCACACTGAGCTCGTCCTCCGGCATCGTCCCCATCGTCATCACTGCCAGGGTGTGCCAGCTTCCCCCATAGAAAACATCGCTCACCATTGGCGAACCATTGACCGCCGCTTTGTAGTTACCGATCCGTCCGATTTGGCTCGAAGGAATATAGGCCCACAGTTCGGTCCCATCCGAAACCCGAAAAGCATGCAACATGCCATCGAGGGAGCCAACCAGCGCGATCACCGGTCGCGTATTCCCATTGGGCACCAACTTGCTCGTGCCGACGATCGCCGGCGTCGAATGATCGATGCCGCCTAGCCCGCCGGCGCGGATCCCGTTGATCGCGGTGGTGGTCGCGGCGGAATTGCCCACATTCATGACCGGCTGAAGAGCGGTAAGGTTAGACGTGTCGAACGAGATCAGTACGGAACTGGACGGGTTCTTCGTATAGATCGTGCGACTCGCGGGCAGCAGCGCCGCCGCATCCCAAGTGGCATTGGCCGCGCCGAACGCGGTGACGTTCGCAGAGCTCAAATCGGATAGCGCATATTTGCGAAAATGGCCCTTGACCAATGGATAGACCGTGGACGCGGGGCCACTCTGGACATAACTGCCCTGGTAGACATAGCCATCGTGGACCACCGGCGAAGTGCGTGCCAGCTCGATCGGTGGCGGGAGCGCTGGAACGTTGTTGAGCGTCATGATGGTGTTCATCATCAGTCGCTGGCCGGCGAGGCAGTAGTTGAAGCGATTGGCCGTCGAATAGACCAGCATCCCCTTGGTCGAATCGTCGTCCTTGTAGCGGGCCGCCAGGACATCCATATCGTAGGAGGTCATCGTCACCAGCCTCCTCACTCCAGGAAGGTAGCCGCTCGTGGTTGCCTTGAAGTTGTAGATACCACCGTTGTCCTGCCGGTAGCCGAGGTCCCCGATTTGAACAAAAGGAGAGGCTTGGTCAGGGATGGTCCAGTCCAAGGAGGTATAGGCAATCGACATGAGCCACCTGCCATAAAAGGTCAATGACGACGGATTGTTCCTAAACAGGCCGCCCTGGGTCATGGTCATGACGCTCGGGTCGTATCCTTTGGTGGTGATGCCGGTCCCCCCGCTGTTCCCAAAGGTCTGCTCCATCCCTTCGATCGATTTGCCGTTCATAACTACCGAACCCCCAGCGTCGAGAAAGGCGCTGATCGCTCGGTAGACATCCCGCTGATCGGAAGTCGGAGCGGCCGAGGCGGTGCCATCTCCACTCCAGCCGATCCAGTGGGGCACGTAGAGAAATTTGTAGCCACCGCTGATGAGCACCCCATTGCGAAAGTCGGAAACCCGGTTGATACGATGAAACACTGTGCCAGTAGTATCCGGATAGGTGCTATCGCTGGTGCCGAGATCCGACATGCCACCGGACATGTAGCTGCCGCAAGAGCCGGAAACCTCCTTGAAACCCACGTTGCACATCAGCTGTTCAATGTGCGTGTAGCCGTATCCATGGCCGAACCGATCGGGATTGCCGGCCGAGGGATCATCCGATAGATCGAGCACGGCCATCTTGCCTGCCCCGGTGAGGGTTTGTGCCACTTGAATCCCGGTCTTGGCTGCGCTCAACACGTGGATGATCACGTTCGCTACGCTTGTGTCTCCGGCGCGAGCTGTGGCTAAGGGGGAGAAGTTCGATTGCGAAGCCCAATCGGCCCGAAGAACCGCCTCCACCTGAGCACGGTAGCGAGCGTCGATAATGAAGGGTGCTCCCGTGTAATAGATCAACCCAGTGTTGATGGGAACCTGAGAGATTGCTCCTCCCTGCGGATGAAGAAGATTATAGGCCACTGGGTTCAGTCCTCCCACCCCCAGATCGATGCCGCCGACCTGACCGGTCTTACCAGGCTGAATGACCACGTTGACCGGTACCCCCGCTTGCAGGAGGCGCCAGACCAGCCCAAAGGCACGCGTAATCCCGGACCTGGCATTCCCGCCCTGTTCCAGATTGGTCTTCACCCCCGCCGTAACGGGACAAAGAGCGGGGAACATCGTCACGCCAGCATTGATACGCGTAGCATTCTGCCAGCAAAGGTCCATGGGAATGACCATCGATCCGGCGGGAAAATCGGTCGGGACGGCTCGAGCATTGCCCACCCCCGCTAGAATCGCGACCCATAGCCATTGCCTGCTGCGCATTGGGCGTCTCCTAGTTCTGGTTACCGGTGTTGCTGGCGCTCTTCCCCAACTGGGCGCCATACTCCGTGCCACGGCCCTGATAGGTGACGATCTGCGTCAACTTGTAAGGGGTGTTCTTACATTCCGCCTGCATGATGGCGGTCAAATCGGAATCGACCGCGAAGTTGTTGGTCAGCTCGTCGACATTATCCTGCAAAGTGACCGTCACATCCTCCGTCCCGTCGCTATCGAGATCGATTCGGAGCGGGTAGACCGACCCGTACAGGGCCGTAATCGGCGAGGGGTAAACACAGTTGGCCAAGGTAGTGGTAGCGCCACTGAAGATGCCATTCCAACGCTCCACGTTTTGCGCAAAACAGTCGCGCGCCAGATTGAGACCCGTCTCCGCGCAGTAGAAGCCGCTCACCCCTTCGCGCTGGGTCACCGCCAGCCGGAGATCGCTCGAGGAGCCGCGCACCGCCATGCCCCCCAGGATCGCCGCGAGCAGCAGCAGCACCATCACCACCAGCAGAACGGCACTGCCCCGCTGTCGATGCGCCGTCACAGATTGAAGCTCCGAATGGTGACCAGCCCGCCGACTGCTCGTCGGAGGTAGTGGTCGGTCGTGCTGCTGGGGGCGCGGTCGCCGCCAAAACGCGGAACCTCCCCATGGGCGACCATGGCACTATCCTCCACGAGGGTCCGCGCGATCAGCACCACCGAAACCTGGCGTAACGCCGCCAAAGTGGCAGGCGGAGTCTCGCCAGCCACGTTGTAGACCCACTCGTCGTCGTTGGCGGCGGCACCATTCTTTTCGATGATACCATTGCCATTGAGGTCGAAGCCGAGTTCGAATTGCATATCCTCCACCCCCTCGGCGATCGGCGTGGGAGGTTGCGGACCCGGCCCATCGGGGTCGAGCATAAGCAGAGGCGTGCCGGTGCTGCTATCGATGGAATAGGTCACCCAGCGGGTGTGAAAAACATAAGAGCCCTCTTTGATCTGGTTCGATAAGCCCAGCGGATTGGTCGGGGGCAGCGTATTGACCCGAATAGCGGAATCAGCCGTACTTGCGCCGGGAACATTGCCGCTCAACTGGAGCAGCACTCCGGTGGTCAAATCGGAGACCAGGATGACATCGCTGACTCCAGCACTTATCCCCTGAGAATCTTTGATGTAGAACAGACTATCGGTGCTCGCAAAAAAGGGTGCGCTGACCATACCCCGGAGCCCATCCTCGACCGCGAGCAGAGAGATTTCATCGGGGCCATCCGAGCGATTGTTCA
>JAHFDT010000001.1:0-63791 GCA_023248875.1 Myxococcales bacterium
CTCCCCATTCGGTCGGCTGCACGAACCAAGTTCTCTGCTCGGCCGAAAAGATTCAACTCGTTCTCAGGCTGATTCCCCAGGTTCCGCATGGGGTTGCGTGATGGCGCCTGGCACGACCCAAGAATGCTACCCCAATCTTCAACGAGCGATCGGCTCGGTGCCCTCGCTGAGCAGCTCGACGTACGGCGCGTAGGCGAACACGCGGTTGCGCTTGAAACCGGTGAGCTCCTTGACGATGCGTTGCTTCTTCAGCCGATCGAGAGCGCCTGCCACTGTTGGGTAGGTCAGGCCGAGGTTTTTTTCCATCTCCCGGATCCCCGCGATTGGCTTCTTCTGCAGGTACTCGTGGACCCGAAACGCAGAGGCTGCCGCTCGTCCGAGCTTCTCGATCTGGCGCCGGTCTTTCTCGAACAGCGCGAGAATCCGGCGCGTGGTCGTCACGGCTTCCTCGGACGTGCTGATCACGCCCTCGAGAAAGAACCGAAGCCATCCCTCCCAATCGCCCTGAGTGCGCACGCGCTGGAGGTGGTCGTAGTACTCTTGGCGGTGGCTCTTGAAGTGGAGGCTGAGGTACAGGATCGGTTCTGAGAGCGCGCCTTCCGCACGGAGGAGGAAGGTGATCAGGAGTCTTCCGAGTCTGCCATTGCCGTCGAGGAATGGGTGGATGGTCTCGAACTGCACGTGCGAGAGCGCAGCCTTCAGCAACGTCGGCATCTCGATCGGATCGCCGTGTAGGAACTTCTCGAGTGCACCCATGCACTCCACGACGCGGTTTGTTGGTGGCGGCACGAACCGTGCGTTCCCAGGCCCCGAGCCACCGATCCACACCTGGCTGCGGCGAAACTCGCCCGGCGACTTGTTACCTCCACGCCCACTGCGAAGGAGCACGCCGTGAATTTCGCGAAATAGCCGGAGCGAGAGAGGGAACCCACCCCGGAGCCGCTCGATCCCGTGGCTCAGCGCGGCCACGTAATCCGATACCTCGCGCACGTCCTCGAGCGGAACGCCTGGGGCCTGATTGCTCTCGTAAAGCAGGAGATCGGAGAAGGACGACTGCGTGCCCTCGATCTGTGAGGAGACGAGCGCTTCTTTGCGGACGTAAGCGTAGATGAAGAGCGCCGTGTTCGGGAGCAGCGAGGTCATGCCGTCCAGCTTCCCGAGCGCCCGGTTGGCTTTCTCGAGGATAGCTTGGTCGGCGACCGTCAAATTGAGCGGAGGCACCGGGGGTAACGGAGCCGGAACAAAGGCCCGGAAGGCCTCGTCGCCGCTACCAATTTGCACGAGCTGTCCCGTCGTTCGCTTCATGAGTCCCCCGGATCGGCTTCCTTTAACAAGGCGCCTAAGGGTTACCCATATTCAACGTAGCTTTAACAAGAGTCAAGCAACGTCTGCATCCTAAAGGCACCCGCGAGCCCGTCACCCTGCCGAGCGCATTCGGTCGACTGTACCAATTCTCCTGACCACGCCTGCTCGGCCGCCCGGGCGAAGCCCTGCCTAAAGTACTGCTTTCGCGAGTATTACGGTAAGATGAATCACAAGGTGTGGAGTCAGTGGACGTTATCTATGTTGAAGGACGCTGGGACGACCTTGCCGAGCCATCACGCGGCGACGCTGGCGTGCACTTCCTTTTCCTACAAACTGCGAGCCAACGTGATCGAATCCATGCCGACGTCGATGCTCGGCCTTCACGCGGAAAAACCCGCGCGCGACTGGCTCATCGCGGCGCGCGCGTTACGTGCGATGCTCGCGCGATGTTTCTCGTCGCCGGCGCGAGCAGTGGGCCGGGGCAGCTCGTCGTCGCCGATCTTCTCGCCCGCAAAATGCCCACGCGCGTGCTGGTGCGGAGCGACGCGCAGGTCGCGCAGTTCGAGGCGCTCGGCGCGGAGGCTGCGAAGGGCGACGTCGGCGACGAAGCGGCGCTCGTGCGAGCGTGCGCCGGTGTGAGCACCGTCATCTCGCTCGTCGGGCGCCACTTCGCGGACACCCGCGAGCGCCTCTGGTCGGTCGACGCGCTCGGCAACGCGGCCCTCGTTCGCGCCGCCGCCGCGGCAGGCGTGAAACGCTTCGTTTTGCTGTCCGCCCTCTGGGCCGATCGCGAGCTGCCGCCCGTGCTGCTGGCCGCGAAGAGGTACGCCGAGCAAGCGCTCGTGGAGAGCGGCATGTCGTACGCCATCTTGCGACCCTCGACGTTCACGACGGGCGCGAGCAGCTTGGTCGGCGCCGTCGGTCCGAGCATCGAGCGTTGGGGTTTGGCCTTCATTCCGCGCCCAGATTCGCAGCCGATCTCGTTCATCACGCTCGCCGACGTCGCGGCAGCCATCGTCGCCGCCGCCCTCGATGATCGCCCGAGCCTCGTCGCCGAGCTCGGCGGCCCCGAAGCGCTCACGATGGCAGAAGGCGCGCGCCGCCTCGGCGCCGTATTGAACAAGAAGGTTCGCATCGTCCGCGTGCCGCGATTCGTATCGTCGTTGTGGCGACGCGTCGCGCGCCGTCGCAGCTTCGGCGCGTACGAGCTCATGCTGTTTCTCGACATGCTCGCCGACCATGGCTACCACTGCGACGCCGGGCCGGCGCGCCAGCTGCTCGGGCGCGAGCCCACCGGCGTCGACGAAGCGCTTCGCGCGTACTACGCGACGACGAAGCTCACGCCCTGGCGCGAGTCCAACGTCGGCGTCCTGTCGACGAGGTCGAAGTGACGACGATGTCCGCGCTCGCGTCCGTGGCGCACGGCGTCGAGCTCGTGACGCGCCCGATCCCCACGCCCAAGCGCGGCGAGGTGCTCGTGAAGATGCGCGCCGCGCCGATCAACCCGAACGACTTGATGATGCTCGACGGCACATACGAAGTGAAAAAGCCCCTCGGCGCGATCGCCGGCTTCGAAGGCTCTGGCACGGTGGTCGCATCCGGCGGCGGTTTCATGGGCCGATTTCTCATCGGTCGCGACGTGGCATGCGCCGCGGGCGACGGCGACGGCACGTGGGCCGAATACACGTGCGTCGAAGCGCTGCGCTGCGCGCCGCTCTCGAAAGCGACCGATCGCGATCAAGCCGCGATGCTCCTCACGAACCCGATGACCGCGACGGTCTTGCTCCAAACCGCGCGCCGCGCCGGCCATCGCGCGTTCGTCCAAAACGCCGCCGCCGGCGCGCTCGGCAAAATGATCGTTCGCCTTTGCGCGCGACAAGGCTTGCGGCTCGTCAACGTCGTTCGCCGCCCCGAGCAAGTCGACGCCCTCCGCGCGATTGGCGCCGAGCACGTCGTTCTCTCGAGCGACGACGTTGGGCTCTGCGCGCTCTGCGAAAAGCTCTCCGTCCGCTTCGCCTTCGACGCCATCGCGGGCGAGTCGACGAAGCAACTCTCACGCGCCATCGGCATCGGCGGCCGCATCCTCGTCTACGGCATGCTTTCCGGCGCGCCCGCGCAGATCGACACGGACGCCCTCGTCTTCCGCCGCCTCCGCGTCGACGGCTTCACGATGTACGCGTGGCTCGAACAAACCTCGCTCCTCGGAAAGCTCCGCACCCTGTGGAGCGCACAGCGCCGCCTCGCCGACGCTCTACGCTCCGAAATCCGCGCGACGAAACCGCTCGCTGATCACGCCGAAGCGCTCACCCTCGCGCACGGGACGACGAGCGAGGGCAAGGTACTTTTCCGATTCTGAATTTTCGTGGGATCACGCGAAAGACGATCGTGCGCACACGCGCATCGCGACGCAATCGCCGACGTCACTTTGCTTCGAAGCCGACGATGCCGTGGGCTTGATCGAAGAGGACGTGTCGTACCGGAAGAAGACGCCGGTCCCGAGGTTCATGAATGGGTTTCCGGTGGTGGGCTTGATCCACTCCCGTGGACAGTTTGGTTACGCTGCCAACGCTACCTGATTGGCCTCTTCTCTCTTCGCTTTTTCATACGCGGCCGGGCTCAGGTAGTCCAGTGAGGACTGCCGGCGCTTCCGGTTGTAAAAAACCTCGATGTAATCAAACAACTCATTCATGGTTTGCTCGGGGGAATCGAATCGT
Organism: Myxococcales bacterium; assembly: GCA_023248875.1. GTDB lineage: Bacteria > Myxococcota_A > Polyangia > Palsa-1104 > SHYY01 > JAHFDT01. Next base: position 4,020 of record JAHFDT010000001.1, read on the forward strand.
TCCCCACTTCCTCGTCCAGATCGCCGACCGCGATCACGTCTTCTTCGAGTATCTGCCGCGCGAGACCAGCGCCGCGATCGGGGAGCTGTTCAAGGGCTTCACCGGCTACGTCCAGGCCGACGCCAAGAGCGTCTACGACGCACTCTTTCGTCCGCCCGATCGGCCACCCGACGACGATGTCGACGCCGACGTCGCGACCCCGAGCGAGGTCGGCTGCTGGAGCCATGCGCGCCGAAAGTTCTGGGAGGCGACCGTAGCCAAGAGCGCCGTGGCGCGCGAAGGGCTCGCGCGCATCTCGATGATGTTCGCGCTCAACTTCATGGTCATACCCAAGAGGAACGCTCGCGCCGAACTGCCGAGGTCACGACGTTGCTGAACGCGTTCCGGACACCGCAGTAGGAGTGTCTGCGGGGCCTTGGTTCAAGTCCGCCTCGGGGTCCCAAGGCGGACTCGAACCACGCTCTCTCTGGTTAACAGCAGCTCCGACGACAGGACTCGAACCTGTGACCCGGTGATTAACAGTCACCTGCTCTACCAGCTGAGCTACGTCGGAATGTTCCAGCGAGCGATTATCTGGACAGCTCCTGACGTGTCAAGGTAATTTGCGAAGATGCCGCATTCACTGGAAAGACTGTCGTTTCTCCTGATTCTCGTCACGAGCTGCGCCACGGAACCCAAGGTGGTGCCGGCAACACCGAGCCCACCGCCTCCACCCACCGTGCCAGCGGGGTCCCTGCTCGAAGTACAAATCGCAGCTCACCGCCCCTCGCTGTTGGCCGGCCTGGACGCGCCATCGGAGCGCAAGACACTCATGAAAGAGATCGCCAAACAGCTCGGGGTCGACTGCGACTACTGCCACGATGTCGCCGATTTTGCAGCGGCGACACCGAACAAGACGATCGCCAACTACATGTTCACCCACTTTGCCGTTGGATTGGTGCGTAAGAGTGATGAGCCCACTACCTGCGGCAGCTGCCACCAGGGTCAGGCTAAGTTTCTCGGCGACCGTGGCGACAAGAAGCGCATTGCAGCGCTGATGAAGACCACCTTGACCGAACCGTTCGTGCAGCGAGGTGGTGGTGCGGCCGAGTGTGCGACCTGCCATGGCGATCAGCTCAACCGGCCGTTTCTACCGCGGTAGTTTGATCCCCAAGAGGCGCTGAGCATTGCCTGCATAGATCTTGGCAAGCACCGACGGAGAGAGGCCAAGACCGTCGATCTTCCAGCGCCCCTGAATGGGCGTGGGATGGTCAAATTGGCGATCACTGGTTTCAAAATAGCGCCAGGTCGAATCAAAAAACCGCTCAATCTCTGCTGCAGTCGGCGGCTCGGATCCCGTCGATCCGAGCATCAGGTCTCCGGGCTCGCTGCCGATTCCCAAATCGGTTCCAAAGAGGATCCGATCCTGAAACCGCTCAAAAAAGTTTCGCATCCGATCGGCCGAATGACGGCCAATCTCCGGCACCCGCGCCGCAGTATCGATGTAGAGATTGGGGTGACGTTCGAGCAAGGCGGCGATGCGGTCGGGGTCTTCGGGATCGTTGCCAAAATGAACGCCGATGAAAATGGTTTTGGGATGGCGTGCCACCCTCCGAACGAAGGACTCGAACAGCGCCTCCCATGACGGCAGTGGCTCACCGTAGAAGCTCCAGCCGGGATGGGCCCTGAGCTCGTCGTAGCGCTCATTGTCCGGAGTCGCTGGGCGCCAAAAAGCCTTGGGGTCACCTGAGTGGATCGCGACCGGCATGCCGAGCTCGCCCGCTTTTTCAAAGAGTGGATCGAGCCCAGGGTCGTCGACGGTGAGCAGTTTGCCGTCGGGACCCTCGTAACCAAGCCCAAGACCCTTGGAAATCTTGAGTCCGATGGCGCCCAGCTGTCGGGCGCGTACGAGCTGGACTGCCATGCGCTTGCCATAGCCGGGCCCGCGCGGCGGTTCGCGCCAGTCGGCGTTGGCAAAGATCGATACGCTGCCACCGAGAAGTGCGGCTTCGGCGAGCTGTTGCTCTAAGCCGTGGCCGGGGACTCCACCCGATAGATTGACCAGATGGACGATTCCATGGCTGCGGGCCAGATCGACAGCCCGCACGCCGGCTCCCGGCACGATGTGCGTGTGGACATCGATGCGCGGCAACTGCGACGGGTGCCAACGCACCGTCGGCGCGACAGTCGATAGTGGCGGAGACTGGCGACGGCAAGCCGAGAGTACCATCGCGCAAGCGATGATAGTGAAACACTGGGTCCACTTCATCGGCGCTTCACATCCGGAACATGTTCGCGAGGCTCATCGAAAAGCGGCGATGGGCTGGCAGGCACGACAGCCGGCGTAGCTGACCTGCGTGACTTTCCGCGCACCGGACGTTCGGGCATGAGACGAATTCGCCAGGGCTCACCGGGCCACATACGGCGCCGAAAGGGGCGATGGCCGGGGAGCGAGATGGTCACGTTGTAGCTGCGCGAAAGATCGAGTCCCGGAATGCGCAGAGGCGTCACTCCAGCCACGGGTGTGTCTTCGATCAATACGGTGGCACCAGCCGGCGTGGTCGTCACTTCGACCCCGGCGCGCGACGGCAGCAGCGGCAGGACCGCCACGGGATCGGCCGACTGCATATCCGGACTGGGCTCCTGCTCTCCGGGCGCGCCAGCGTCCGGGGGCAGCTCATGGTGGGCGTGGCTCGTCATGTCCGCCCTCGCATGGATTGAGTGTTCCGGCACGAGCGAAGCCGCATCGTGAACGGCCCCGGGATGATCGTCACTCTCGGAGACGAACACCCACAGGACCAGGCCCACGCTGAGCAGGGTCACAAGCAGCCCAGCGACAAGAAGGATTGTGGTCAGCGAACGACCGGAGCGCGGCCTTGCGGTAGCGGGTGATGCGGACGGCGTTTTGGTGGGTGACCTCGCGGCCGCTGGTGGGGCTGGCGTTGGGGCTGGCGCCGTTGCCGCTGCTGCCACCGCAGTAGGAGCAGGCAGGACTGCTGTCGCGGCCGTTGCAGCAGGCGGCTGCGCGACCGGCGCATCGACCACGATGGTCGCCGCGGTGGCAGAAGCAACGGAGGCCGGTGCCGGTGCATCGACCACGACGGTCGCCGCGGTGGCAGGAGCAACGGAGGCCGGTGCCGGTGCATCGACCAGCACGGTGGCAGCGGTAGAGAGCGAGGTCTCGACCACCGCAGGATTCGCAGCAGTCGGAGCGGGTGGAACTACGGTCATCTCCACCGTTGGAGAAGCAGCGGGAGATGGCACCACCGGCTCTGCCGGAACGTCCCCCGCCTCTTCCGGGACCTGCTTCATACCGCTGTCGTAACGTGACTCGGCGGCCCGTCCACGCTCCTGCTTCTCGCGCAGAATTCGCTCGAGCATTTCCTCGCCGCCCGGGGCCAGCTCGTCGAAACGTACCCCCATACCGGGTGCCACCTGCGGACGCTTGGGCTCCGGCTCGCGCATCCACGCCACGGTCCCCTCCCCCTTGATCAGCAGGGACGAGTTCTGCAGCTGAAATTCGAAATGCAGCTTGGTGCCGACGGTGAAGGGCTTCTTGGTACGAATAAAAATACCGCTGCGGCTGACATCGACCGCGTAGCGCTCCACAAACTGCTCGAGGGTATCGCTCTTGAAACGAATCTTCAGCGTGACTGGTGCGCGTGCCGCTTTGCGGTACTTCTCCATCCCCGAAGCTCACTGTAGCAGAACCGTTTTCCCCTCTCAAAAAGCTGCGCTACTATCTCGACCCCATGCCCACCATAAAAAAGATCCTGATCGCCAACCGCGGTGAAATCGCCGTGCGCATCATCCGCGCCTGCCGCGAGCTCGATATCGCTGCCGTGGCGGTCTTCTCGGAAGCCGACCGAACCGCGCTCCATGTGCGCATGGCCGATGAGGCTTATCCCATCGGGCCGGCTCCTGCGCGGGAGAGCTACCTCGCCGCCGATAAGGTGATCGCCGCTGCCCGGAAGGCCGGGGCGGACGCTATCCATCCGGGCTATGGCTTTCTCTCCGAACGCGCCGACTTCGCTCGCGCCGTCGCGGACGCCGGCCTGGTGTTCATTGGGCCGCCGCCCAGCGCCATCGAAGCCATGGGCAACAAGACCCGCGCTCGGATCCATATGCAGAGCGCAGGAGTGCCCGTAGTACCGGGCAACAACGGCCCCGAAGGGCGCGGTTTCCCCTCCCCGCAAGCTGCGTTCGAGGCGGCGCGCCAAATCGGCTTTCCGGTGATGCTCAAAGCGGCGGCTGGCGGCGGCGGTAAGGGAATGCGCCTGGTCGCAGAAGAAAAAAAATTCGACGCGGCGTTTCAGGGAGCTCAGCGCGAGGCAAAGAGCGCTTTTGGTGATGACACGGTCTATCTGGAGAAGGCCGTGATCCGACCGCGCCACGTCGAGGTGCAGATCTTTGCAGATACTCAGGGCCACGTGGTGCATCTCTTCGAGCGGGACTGCTCCATTCAGCGGCGCCACCAGAAGGTTATCGAAGAGGCGCCTTGCCCCGCGGTCTCGCCGGCGTTGCGCGCCCGCATGGGCGAAGTCGCTTGCCAGGCGGCGCGCGCGGTCGGTTACGTGGGAGCCGGCACCTGTGAATTCCTGGTCTCGGGCCAAGACTTCTACTTCCTCGAGATGAACACCCGTCTCCAGGTGGAGCATCCCGTGACGGAGATGATCACCGGTTTGGATCTCGTGCGCCTGCAGATCGCCGTGGCGGAGGGCAAGCCCCTGCCGTTTGCACAAGGCGACCTGACGCCGCAAGGTGCTGCCATCGAGTGCCGCGTTTATGCCGAGGATTCGGTGCGGTTTCTCCCCTCGCCGGGCAAGATCACCATACTGCGAACGCCGGGAGGCCCCTCGGTACGAGATGACTCTGGCGTCTATCCTGGCGCCGAGATCTCGGTCCACTACGACCCGATGATCTCCAAGCTCATCGTGTGGGGGGAAAATCGTCTGGCCGCGATCCGGCGGATGGCACGCGCGCTCGACGAGTACCAGATCGGGGGCATCAAGACCAATCTCGCATTTCACCGCCGGGTCATGCGCAACACCGCTTTCCGCGAAGGCGACTATGACACCGGCTTCATCGAGCGCCACAAGGCAGAGCTGTGCACGCCCACCGAAATCCCCTCCCATCTCCTCGACGATGCACTCGCGGCGGCCGCCATCCACGCGCTGGCTGAAGCGCCCCCAGTGCTGTCGAATCCACCCACGAACGGGCCCTCGGCCTGGCGACGGGAGTTGCGGCGCTAGATCCTCATCTCTTCCCAGCGCAGACGCAGGGCGGATGGTCCGGGATCGATCAGCAGGCTCAACTTTCCCTGGATCGCCCGCTGGAATAGCTCCGCTGCCGCCACCAGTCCATGTTGGGTCTGTCCGCCGGTTTGCATTGCGATTTTGGCAGCAAAACGCTCGGCGTCCGCCAGATGCAAGAAAATCGGCAACTCGCGCTGGAACATCAACATCCCACCGCGCGGATGGCCGAGCGTGTAGACCGGGCGGGCGGCGATCCGACGTGCCACTTCACGTCCGCGGCCCGCGTCCAGTAGCGCCTGGAGCTGCGCGCGTTCATCGACCGAGGTCACGCCGCTCGCCAGCGAGGCCAGCTCTCCCGCATCGAGAGGCACCGAACGCGCGACATCGATCACCATCAATGCTCCCGGGTGCCCCGCCAAGAGTCGAAACAGCGCTCCCCCTTCAAACTTCCTCCACAGCGCCCCTTCGTCACCCCACCAGCCGCGATCACGGCCCCCCTCGACCAGCACCGCTTCCGCTGGAAAAACCGGCAACACGGCGATGCCGAGGGGGACCGATTCGACCAGCGGCGCCGCGAACCCAGCCTCGGCGCCGCCGATCTGCACCGAGGTGCGACGCGAAACGGTCAAGCCGATGGCGGGCACCCAAACGGGTTCCGTCAAAAGCGCGACATGCAGTGCGTTGCGCGCCGACTCATCCGCCAGCACGGCCAACATCGCTTCGACGAGCGGAGGGTTCACACCGTCTCCAAGAGCTCTTCCACCTCCCTGCGCATCGGACAGCCGCGCCGTCCCAGATCCCGCGTCTTCAGCGCCGCAGCAGCGGCAGCGAAACGCAGACAGCCATGCAGATCACGCCCCTCCAAAAGGGCTGCAATGAACCCCGCGCGAAAGGTATCGCCGCAGGCCGTGGTATCGAGGATCGGACCTGGGGGCCGCATCGCGGGGACATGGAACTCCCACTTCTCCGCCAGGCCCGCGGCGCCATCGCTGCCCAACGTGACACACACGATCTGCGGTCCGAAGGACTTGAGCGCGCGGAGCCCATGGTCCACGTGGCGCTCGCCCGCCAACTGCTCCGGCACATCGCGCGTCGTAATACAGACATCGACCTCGCGCAGGAGCGCCTCGATGCCCGGCACCGCGCGGTCGAGGTCGCAGGTCACGACTCGCCCCGCCGCACGCGCCGCACGCGCCGCCGCCACTGCGGCGTCGAGATGTGTCGCATCGACGTGTAGTACCCGACCGGCAGTGACCGTCCCCGGGGGCAGCTCCTCGGGCAACAGCACAGTCTTCGGATCCGCGAGGCCCGCCACGGTACGCTCCCCCTTCCCATCGACCAGCACCAGCGCCCGTCGGCTCCGCACTCCCGGCACCAGCCGGACCGCACTGACATCGACCCCCTCGGCCTCGAGACCGTCGAGGATCGACCGCCCCGCGGTGTCGTTGCCCAACTTGCCGATGAACGCGGCGCTCAGCCCCAGTCGACGGCAGGCCACGAGCGCCGTCGCCACCTGTCCGCCCCCCATTTTTTCGCGCCGCGTCGCAGCGAGTTTGCTCCCCGAGCGGATCGCTTCGGAGAGGACCCACATCTCGTCGAACGAGGCTTCGCCGAGTCCCACCACATCGAATGGCGCGGGCGTCGCGAGCCGCTCACGGATCGTCAACACGGAGGTAGAGTCGAGAGTCCAGCGACGCCTGTCAAGACCTTTGCTTGACGCGTAAGTGCCGATTACATATAAGTAAAGATATGGCTTTCACGATCATCGACAGCTGCACGGGCTGTAGCGCCTGCGAACGTCGCTGTCCGACCGCGGCCATCCACGGCATCAAAAAAGAGATGTACTACATCGATGCCAACCTTTGCATCGATTGCGGAGCCTGCGGGGTCGTCTGCCCCGATGACGCAATCCTCGATACCGTCGGCGTGCTGTGCCAGCAGGTCAAGGCGCAGCAGCGCCCGAAGGCCTTCGTGCAGCTGGAAAAGTGCACCGGCTGTGTCTACTGCGTCAACTCCTGCCCGTTCGATTGCATCACCATGGAGCAGGCGCCGTCGCTACTCATCGGCGCGGGCGGAATCGCGACCACGGTGGCAGTGGTCGACCTCAAGAAGTGCACCGGCTGCACCTGCTGCGAGCTCGACTGTCCCTACGATGCGATCCACATCTGGCGGCAAGATGACGAGCGAGCCAAGGTACTCGACACGCACAATAAGCAGCTCTGGGGCGGTTCGTCTTCGACGGAAGCCGCGTAGTTGCCGGGCCCACCGGAGACACTCCCGGCTGAGCTTGATCCGGCCGAGCAGGCGTTTCGCGAGGGAGATTGGGCGCGTGCCAGGCAGCTTGCCAGCGCCCTCGCCGAGAGTCCGGGCGAACCCTCCACGGTATCGGCCGCGCGCGAATTCGTCAGCCGGTTCGCGCCCGATCCCATTTATGCCGGAATTCTCGTCACTGCACTCGCGCTATTCGGCCTCTGCCTGAGCTTGATCGGCTGCGCACCGACCCACAAGGCGCTTCAAGTGCACCCCTGGCGTACAGATGCCCCTCTCTCGGACTTCTTCCCGCTGCACGAGGGGGACACCTGGGGCTACGATCTCATCGACGAAGCGACCCATGATCGCGCCTTCCTGGTCAATCGCGTCGCCCACAGCGATGCCCAAAAGGCCACTATCCAGTCGGGTAGCAAAGTGACGCGCTACGATCTGCGCAGTGATGCGATTGTGCGCGCTGACTCCAACACGATGATTCTGCGATCCCCGCTCTCCGTCGGTACAACCTGGGAAGTTCCTGGCGGTCGCGCGACCATCACGGCCATCGATGCAACGGTTCCGACGGTCAACCGGAGCTACCCTCGCTGTGTAGTGGTCGAAGAGGTGACCGAGGGTCGCCGCCTCGCCACCTCCTATGCAGAGGGCGCCGGCCCAGTGAAGATCGAAATCTATTCCCGCGATCCGGCAGGCGAACATCTCGCCCAGCGTGGTCTTTTGCGCAGCTTCCGTCTTGGCTCCCAGCCGAGCCAATAGTAGAACTACTTGACGCGTACGGCAGCCACGCGATACCTAGCCCGAGTCGCCGCCGATGTAGCTCAGGGGTAGAGCAACGGTTTCGTAAACCGTAGGTCCCCGGTTCAAATCCGGGCATCGGCTCCAAGGAACCACATCACGCGAGCCTCCTCCGGGGATCCTGGGGCGATGCACTCGATACTGGCCAGTCGGCTAGCCGGGTTACTTGACCCCAGCGCGGCGGATCAGTGGACCGCCACGAAACAAAAAATGCGTACTATTAAATGCTTGGGCTGTGGCACGACACTTGCCCTGCAGTCGTCCCGGAGGTTCTTATGGATCGATCATCGCTAATATTGTTGACCTGCGCGACGCTGCTGGTCGTTGGCAGTGTCGCTTATGCCGGACCCAAGGGAGTATTCGGTTCGCATTCGCAGCTTGGCGCCACCCTGCGCGATCTGCGGCAGCCCGAACGTTCGAAGAGCCCCACCGTGCTCAAGCGACAGCCGATCCTGAATCGCCTGCACGCCCTGCTGTACGAAGCAGTGGCCGGCAAGAAAAACTCTGAGACGCGTTTGCGATCATTCGTTGCGAGTAAAGAGGCTGAATGGAGCAACGCGGCAGGTCACCCGATCAAGGTATCCGCTCTCAACGAACGGGATATTCCTCAGATCGAGTTGTATCGCGCACAAAAGTCGATCGCACTCACCCGGTTCGGTCGTACACCAGAAGAGGTCACTGATGGATTTGTCGCGGCTCGTGGCAGCATCGATGGGATGCAGATTGCACCGCGTGACGTCTTCTATCAGAGATGGAAGCCGATCGGGAAACCGACGGGCGAGGTCTATGTCATTGCACCCGGATTCCTCGAGACTGGGCGCAACTACCACGAAAGAGCGATGGAGTTGAACCGCCGTGGTGCCGACGTCATCATCATGGATCAACAGTGGGCGGGTTACACCAAAGGTGGATCGGCCGGCGGCATCGACCGAGCATTCGGCATCTCCAGAGACGTCGCTGCGGTGACCGCTTTCGCGTCACAGGTCGCCGAGCGCGAATACGGCGCAAACTCCGGACGCCAAGTCATCTTGATGGGAATCAGCATGGGCGGAGGCCCCGGCGTGGTGGGTGCGCTGACCCTCAATGACGCTGGTCGCATTAAACTGGAGGGGGCCCAGATGCCCAAAGGACTTTCGGGCATCGCCGAATCTCCGTATTTTGCGACCACCCCTAACGCTTTGAACTCCCTCCTCGGCATTCTCGCAAAGATCCCTGGGGTGAATCGCGCCAAGCTCCCGGCCCTCGGGTTGCCGACTCTGACCCACGACAAGGTGGCACAAGCGAAGATCGGTGATCACGTCTCGATCGAGGATATCCGTGGCCAGGCAAAGGCGCTCACCGCCGCGACCGAAGATTTAACTACGCTTCGGGGACTTCTCGCCTCCGGCGTGCGACCCATGGGAAAACTATTCATCTTGCACGCCGAGCATGATCCGCTCGCCTCTCCGGCAGCGGTGAAAGACATCGCGGGTCTCCTCGACCCGACTCGAAGCCAGCTCAAGCTGGTTTCCAGCAACAACCACGTGTTCGAAGAGACCCCCTCCGAGCAGAACCACTTCCGCGAGGGGCTGTCCTTCGTGCGCACGCGCTAATCAGCTGGTTCAGCCCATCGACCCCACGCCCACAATGTTGAAGTTCGTCAGACGCCCTGTTCGAGATCGTCGGTCGGTACTGTGAATGAAGGAGCTGCCGCGCGTACGCGCGACGCTTCCTTCCACAACCCTCGAGATGACCACACCGTTCGTCCGAGAAGCTGTTGAACGAAACCGCGCTTCGCGCGGTAGCTCTCCCAGCATGGAGCGCATGTGGTACCTATCGTGATCGAGGGAAGGCATGCGCGATGCGATCGAGACGCGGATCCAAGAGTTCCTGACTGATAACGATCCAAGGTTCGACTGGGTAAGGCCGGCGGTTCGGAAACACGGGTTTCTGCCGCTCTACCTCGGCTGGGTTGCGGCGCTCGGACTTCGACCGAACGGTTCTTTTGTACGGTGGGACCACGAGGATGATCGCGAGGTCGTGAAGCCTCTCTCCGATCCGTACTGGGAGCGCATGGCACTTTGTCAGGGGGCCAAGAAGTATCCGGAACTCGGCTCTCTTATCCCCCAGCGTCCGTTACAGGCGCGCGACTGCGAGTCCTGCAGGGGGACCGGTCAGATTGAAGGCGCGCTGCAGATCATCTGTGCGTGCGGCGGGCTGGGTTGGATGCTCCCCGGGGAACAGCGAGGACCAGCACCAGGGTAGATATCCCGTTAGGCGACGGTAAGCGCTGATATTGGGCTGTTGAAATAGAGGCGTCCTCCTTGGACGGTCGAGTCGCAAAACAGCGACCACCAAGGAGGACGCCATGGGACAGCTACGAGACCGAATGGAAGCAGATTTGCGATTGACAGGCTACAGCCCGTCGACCCGGAAGATCGATCTCGGCCACGCGAGGCTCTTCGCCAAGGACCACATGCGCTCGCCCGCCGAGCTGAGCGAGGACCACCTACAATTGAAAGGCTTCGCTGATATCGACCCTTTGACGCGTCCGTTGCCGCACGGGACGGAGGTGAGCACGCGTGTCGATCGAATCGTTGGAGAGCGGCGTGTTGCGGTGTGCGGCGATTCTCGCGGGATGCGACGAGCACGGCACAGCAATTGAAAGGCCACCCTGCGTGCGCCTCGGCTACGATCGCGGAACCATCGTCCTCCACGAAATTCCAAGTGGGCTTCGGCCGCTCGAGTGGCCAGGGATCGCTTGGGATTTTCGCAGCTCGAACTATCGCGCGCCCGCCTTTCGGCATCGTGATCTCATTACTTATGCCAAGCAGCATGAGGTGCGGATTACGGACGAAATCCGGCCGGCCGGCCGGAATCCGGACAGCTGGATCGCATCAGAGCTTCGCCCCTATCAAGAGGCAGCCCTCCATGCATGGGACCTGGCAGGTCGTCGGGGATTGGTCGTACTTCCCACCGGGAGCGGCAAAACGCGAGTTGCCATCGCCGCGATGGTGCAGACTCGATTGGCGACGCTGTGCTTGGTTCCAACTCGTGCGCTGCTACATCAATGGCGCGAAGAGATCTCGCGCTACTACCAGGGATCGGTGGGGCTGCTTGGTGATGGTGTTTTCGATCCACAGGCGATCACTGTATCGACGTTTGAAAGCGCCTATCGTCATATCGATCGGATCGGAAATCACTTCGATTTATTGATCGCCGACGAAGCGCACCATTTTGGTTCCGGCAGCTACGACGAAGTGCTCGAAATGTCGGTGGCTGACGCACGGCTGGGGCTTACCGCAACGCCCCCTGCGAGCATGGCCAAGATCGAACAGCTCATCGGCGCAGAGGTGTTTCGCCTGGCCATCGATGATCTGGCCGGACGGTTCTTGGCGAACTTCGACACCGTGACTCTCAACCTCACGCTTACCGTGGAGGAGCACGATCGCTACCAGACACTGATTGCCGAGTTTCGCGCGGAATTTCAGCCCTACCGCCTGCAGCATCCAGAATGTCAATGGGAGGACTTCGTCCGCACCGCGATGGCCAGTGCCATGGGGCGCCGATCGCTCACAGCGCATCGCCTCGCGCGCCAACTGGTTGCCTACACCGAAGGCAAACGCCGCGCGGTGAAGGACATTCTTGCGCGCCATCAAGAGGCCAAAGTGCTGATCTTCACGGCCGACAATGCGACGGCCTATGCGATTGCCCGCGAACGGCTGATCATGCCGCTCACCTGCGATATCACGCGTACCGAACGCGAGGAAGCATTGGCATCATTTCGCGAGGGATCACTGAAAGCGCTCGTCTCCGCGCGCGTGCTCAACGAAGGGATCGATGTTCCCGATGCCAGCGTAGCGATCATCGTCGGTGGAGCACTTGGCGAACGGGAGCATGTTCAGCGCATCGGCCGGATTCTGAGGCCGTCACCAGGAAAAGAGCGAGCGGTTGTCTACGAGCTCGTCACGCGAGCGACCAACGAAATCTTTCAATCGCAGCGCCGAAGGGCGGGCCTCCATGCCAGTCGCGATCCCTTGTGAGCTCGTTGGAACGGAGATCGTTCCCCGATTCTTCTCCGAGGCCGATCATCCCTTCTTGAGATCGCTACTCGAATGTTTCCATGCATTCGCCGGACAGCCGGAACGTGCGCTCGAGGCTAGCCTCAAGGAGCTGGAGGACGCCCGAACGTCCGACCCGCGGAAGCGGATCTTGGCGCGCCGATACCTTTGGAGAGGCTGGCCTCGGGTAGTGTCAGAGCTGCCCCGAAAGATCCGCAACGTTGTCTTTCGTCAAGCTCCAGGAACGAAGCCACGCAGCGAGATTCTTGAACACTGCGGGCGCCTGCTCCATCTATCACCGAGTGAGATAGAGACGGCTCTCTTCGCCGACCTTCCCGGCGAGCGGCGCATCAAAACATGGAAATCACCCTCGCCGAGTGAGTTGTGCTTGCGGCTCAATCTGGAGATCGTGCAAGGCCTTCTCTTCAGCTCGAACCGTGTGCGCCTGCGCCTGCTTGGCCAGGCGCGGCCGGTGGTTCGGCACGCGCAGCTGCGGGGCCTCATGTGTGCCGTAATACGGGACGACGAAAAAACGACGATCGATATCTCCGGGCCTTACGCGCTGTTTCGGCGAACGCTCGTCTATGGCAGGCGCCTGGGTGAAATTGTGCCGCTACTATCGTGGTGCGATCGGTATCAGCTCGAGGCCGACTGCACCGTTTCAGGCAAGATCGGCGTGCTGCGGTTGGGAACGGGAACACCCATCATTCCTTCGCCTCAGCCGAAGCGCTTCGACAGCAAGCTCGAGGAGCGATTCGCCAAGGCCTTTCAGCGAGAGGCCCGCGACTGGATCCTGATCCGCGAACCCGAACCGATTCCCTACCACCAATCGCTCCTGTTCCCCGACTTCTTGGTAGAGCATCGCAAAAACGGGATACGCTGCGTCATCGAAATTGTCGGCTTCTGGATGCCAGAGTATCTGGAGCGCAAGTTACGACAATATCGAGAGGTCGATGTCGGACGAGTCATCCTCTGTATCGATGAGCTGGCCAACTGTTCGAGAGGTGCGATGCCGACGGATGTCACCATCATTCCCTTCCGTCGCCGGATCGATGTCGCGGCGGTTGTGGCACGACTCGAGGCATGGGCTACCTCCTTCGACAAATCGACGCCGCACCCAGAATCGTGAGCCTTGGTCCAGTTCAGCGAAGACTCAGCACGGCAGCGCGTGTGCCGCCCCCCCCTCTGCCAGCATGGCTAAGGCGCGTTCGGGGCGCGGCCGCACTCCGACCACAAACGTGTTGAGGCTGTAACCGCCGTAGCGCTCGGTGGCCACTTGAAAGCCTTCCCGCAAGATCGCGGCAATGCGGCGGGCCTCATCGATCGCGCCGCTGCGAAGGTGCGCCTCATTGAGCCGGTCGCGGATGAACAGGTAGAGGTCCGAGAGGTTGGTACAGAGCTTGGGCGCCGCCGGGTGGTAGAGCGTTTCGACCAGCTCATCGACGACCTCATGGGCGGATTGCAGCAGCTCCTCCTGGCCGCGTTGATCGCCGGCGGCCATGCGGGCGGCGATCTCCTCGAGATCCTGAAGCAGCGCGCCAAACAGGTCGTCGAGTAGCACCGCCGGGGCCATGCCAATTTTGCCGACAGTCAAAATATCCCTCCCAGTTTGCCGCAGAAAAACCGAGCAACCCCGCCGTTCGGTTCTTTCTCGGTGTGTGGGCTGCCCTTAATGCAACTGGGGGACCAACCTCAGCGCAGGAGATCAAACCGCCTCGATACCGACAGCACTCCGAGCGCCGGCGTGCCCATTTGAGCGCCCACTGCCCAGGTCACGATGGGAACCCGAACCGCCAAGCTGACCGACCAGGGATCGGCAAACTGCCAGCCGACCGCCGTATCGATCAGGAGATCGGTGCGTCCGAGATTCCCCTCCGTTTCGACGATGCCGCTCCAGCGCTCCGGCTCTTCGTGAAACACCATGAGGCCGAGGCTGAAGGTCCAACGTCGGAGCCAGAGATTGCTGGTCGCTGCCATCCCGCCGAGCAGCTGGTTGCCAGCGCGATAACCGTGACCATTCTCATAGAGCGGGGCCCGATCGAACAGCCAACCGGTGAGTGTAAAGCGGCCGATCAGGCGCCGAATCTCGGTGCCCACCAGGGGATCGACCGTGCCGGTGCCAAACTGGATGTGATGGTGCTCCTTTCCCTCCCGCCCCAGGGCAAAGGGGTTGGGCACCGTCGAACCGATGGGCAGTGTCAATCCCAGCCGTAGCGCCATCGCCCACGGCCCTAATTGCTTTACTGCGCGCAGACTGAGCCACGGATCGTTGGGGCCGACGAGCGTTTCAGTGCGGTGGTGGATCTCCCCGCCAAATGGCGCTGCGATGGGCTGTCGTGTCGCGAGATCTTCCAGCGTGAACTGGAGGTGCACGATGCGCAGCGCCCACTCGAGCTCGGCCGCTAGCCAGCGGGTGAGGCCATACTCGGCGTGCAGCTGGATATCCGAAAAGAAGAGGTTGAGATCGTGCCACTCCGGGGGCACCGACTGCATGGCGCAGCCCACCGCATTGATCTCGGGGCAGGCAATCGCGTGGCCCGTTTGAGCGTAGCTACCGGTGATAGAGAGCTCTAGCTGAAGGGCTCCACGCGGCAGGGTAGCCGGCCCCAACGTCGTCGCCGACCTTCCGACCGGAAGGTTAGGATTGCTTCAGCCGGCTCAGGCGAAACCACGCGCAGGGTGGAGTAGGAAAAGGAGGAGGAGAAGCTTTTTCAAGCTAACGAACACCCCAGGGCTTCCGCGCGAAGAGGGAGAACAACCCCATGGCAGAGCGTTGTACCATCTCTTCCATGAGCTCCAAAATTCGCCCGGCGCGGTCCCAAGACATTCCTTCGGTGGTCGGTCTCGTACGTGAGCTCGCCGCCTTCGAAAAGCTGCCCGGACCCGACGAAGAGGCGGAGCGTCGCTTCGCCGAAGATTTTACGGCGGGGCGCTACGAACTGCGGGTGGCGGAGGAGGAGGACGGCCAGATCGTCGCCTATGCGCTGTTCTTCATGACCTACTCGACCTTTCTCGCGCGTCCATCGCTCTTTCTCGAAGATCTGTTCGTTCAGCCAGCGGTGCGCGGGCTGGGGCTCGGCGCGGCCTTTCTGCACCATCTCGGCGCGCTGGCGGTGGCGCGCGGCTGTGGCCGTTTCGAATGGACCGTGCTCGATTGGAATGTGCGCGCGCAAAAGTTTTACCAGCGCCTCGGCGCACAGCTTTTGCCGGAGTGGCAGGTCTGTCGGATCGACGGGGCAGCCCTAACCAGACTTGGCCAGGCAGGATGAGCATCGACGCGGCCACTCTCATCGCGGGCGAGCTCGGGCTCCGGCCGGCCCAAGTGCGGGCCACGCTGGAGCTGTTCGAAAGCGGGGCCACGCTGCCCTTCATTGCGCGCTATCGTAAAGAGGCGACTGGCAACCTCGATGAGGTGCAGATCCAGACGATCCGGGAGCGCAGCGCCTATCTTCACGAGCTCGGGGCGCGCAGGGAGACCGTGCTGAGCTCGATCCGCGAGCAGGGAAAGCTTACGCCAGCACTGGAGGCGGCGATTCTGCGCTCGGCCTCCAAGACTGAGCTCGAAGATCTCTACTTACCGTTTCGCCCCAAGCGAAAAACGAGGGCCTCGCAGGCGCGCGAGCGAGGGCTCGAACCGCTCGCACAGCGGATCTGGGCGCAGCAGCGCGGTCTGCCCTCGCGCGAACAGCTGGCACGCCCACTGCTCGATGAGACGAAGGGCGTTCCCGACACGGAGGCGGCCTTCACCGGGGCGCGCGATATCGTCGCCGAGATGATCTCGGAGAGCGCACCGCTGCGGGCCTCGTTACGAAAGCTGGCACTGGCGCAGGGGACGATTCGGGCACGCGCGATCCGCGGGAAGGAGCGCGAAGGGATCAAGTTTCAGGACTATTTCGACTACTGCGAACCGGTACAGCGCATTCCGTCCCACCGGACGCTGGCGCTGCGGCGCGGCGAGAAGGAGGGCTTTCTCGCGGTGCTCCTCGAGATGGACGGGGAGCTCGCGTGCCGTGAGATGCGCCGCCAGGTCGTGCGCGATCGCCAGGCTTCGTTGGCGGGTGAGCTCGAGGCTGCGCTGGTCGACGCCTGGGAGCGGCTACTGTACCCGGCGATCGAAGTGGATGTGCGGCTGCTCTTACGCGAACGGGCGGAGGCGGAGGCGATCCGAGTGTTCGCCGAAAATCTGCGCCACCTGCTCCTGGCGCCACCGCTGGGCGGCAAGCGGGTCCTAGCGGTCGATCCCGGCTATCGCACCGGTTGCAAGCTGGCGGCGCTCGATGAGACGGGGCGCCTGCACGAACACGATGTGATCTTTCCTAGCCCAGGCAATGCCCGCGCGGCTGAGGCGGAGCAGAAGCTTGTGACGCTCTGTGCACGCCATCGGATCGAGGCCATCGCGGTGGGAAATGGCACCGCCGGTCGCGAGACCGAGACCTGGCTGCGCACGCTCGTGCGCAAGGGCCAGCTCAGCGGCGCGCAAGTGGTGATGGTCAACGAGTCGGGCGCATCGGTCTACTCCGCGTCGGAGGTGGCGCGAGACGAGTTACCCAACGAAGACGTGACGGTGCGCGGCGCGGTATCGATCGGTCGGCGCCTGCAGGATCCACTGGCTGAACTGGTGAAGATCGAGCCCCAGGCGATCGGGGTCGGCCAGTACCAGCACGATGTCCATCCACCGACGCTCGAGACGGCGCTCGACGGCGTGGTCGAGTCGTGCGTCAACGCCGTCGGCGTCGATCTCAACACCGCCTCACCGCGGCTGCTGCGCTACGTCGCGGGTATCGGCGAGACTCTGGCGCGTAACATCGTCGAGTTTCGCACCGATCGGGGGCGATTTCGCAGCCGCGCTGAGCTGCGCCAGGTGCCACGCCTCGGCCCCAAGGCCTTCGAACAGGCGGCTGGCTTTCTGCGCGTGCGCGGCGGCCTCTCGCCACTCGACGACAGCGCCGTTCATCCGGAGTCCTACGAGGTGGTGGAGCGGATGGCCGCCGATCTCGGCGTGACGGTAGATGAACTGGTCGGGCGAGAGGAGCTCATCGCTCGCATCGAGCTCCACAACTACCTCGACGAGCGGCGTGGCGAGCCCACGTTGCGCGATATCCTCGCTGAGCTACGAAAGCCCGGGCGCGATCCGCGGGCCCAGTTTGAAGCGGTCGCTTTCCGCGCAGATGTCACCGAATTCGATCACTTGAAGGAGGGCATGCTGCTCGACGGCGTCGTCACCAACGTCACCCGCTTCGGTGCGTTCGTCGATGTCGGGGTGCACCACGACGGTCTGGTGCATATCTCCGAACTGGCCCCTCGTTTCGTCAAGGACCCGTCGGAGATAGTGAAGGTGGGTGATCGCGTCCGCGTGAAGGTGATCCAGGTCGACGCCGAGCGGAAGCGCGCCAGCCTTTCGATCAAACAGGGGACAGGTTCGTAGTGCTACCTACTTCACCATTTGCGCCACGCCGTCGACCGACGGGTAGCGCGGCCTCATCGTATGGATCCCATCGCCGATACGGCCGCGGTAGGCATTGGGATAGTCGGCGACGTAGAACACGGACATGCTGGGGTGGTCACGATAGGGGTAGAGCCGGCGAAAGAGGGCAGCATTCCTCTTGGTGTTCTCGAAGAAGGCGACGTAGGTGCCGCCGAGCCGCTGCAGCTTCGTTTGCGCGCCGAGCTTCCATTCGATGGGATTCCCGTAGGTCTTGCTGGGGTTGAGCATCAGCTTCGCCTTCGCGAGCGGAAAGTCATAGCGGCGCAGAAATTTTTCGGTTTTTTTCCGGTCGCTGGTCTTCCGACCCGTCAGATAGACCACCGTGGCGCCCGCCGCCTCGAGCTGCCGGAAATACTTGGGCGCGCCGGGCAGCGGCTTCGCATCGGCAAACCCGATGTCATTCTCGAGCTCCGTCGCGATCGTGCCATCGATATCCGTGACGACGATCGGGCGCTTCCCCTGGCTCTTGAGCAGTTTCACCCGCTGCAGAACGACACCGAGGTGGTTGCGAGTCACTGCGGTGGGGAGCGGTGTATCGAACGCGCCCTTGCCGCGAAAGGCATTGGGGTTGACCGGTTTGAGCGGTGCGACCGCGGGAGCCGCGGGCCGCGGCCGCGCCTCAGCGCGAGGCAGAGACAGGAGCACCAGGGCGATAACGCAGACGGAGAAGCGGGTCATGCCGGCCGCTTCAAGCAACCCGCATGCCGCATTCGGAAGCAACAAAATTAGCGACTTGGCACACCGCGGGGAGACCTTGGCTGGCTAGTCGAGTCGCCATGGCCCCGTGGTAGGATGCCGCCGTGCGTGATCGGCGCTGGCAGCTCGCGGTCGCAGGCCTGGCGATCTTCACCGCCGCTTTTTTGTTCGCCCGCTGGCTGAAATTCGAACAGCTCGTCCGAGTATCCCCCGCTCTGCCGGCCGTCTATCCACTGCTCTTTCGCGCCGAAACCACGCTGTTCGTGCTGCTGGTCTTCCTGCTCACACTGGCTCTTTGGCTGACCTGCGCCCTCTTCCTGTTGCGCTTCACCGAGCGGGGCCGCTTTGCACTGCTGAGCTCCTTCGCCTATCTCGCACTGGCGCTCGCTCCGGCCTCTCGCCGCTTGGCCTTTCGCGGCTTCTATCTCTACCTCATCGGCCTATCCGTCTATTGGATCGTGCGCAAGCGTCACCGCTTCGCTTGGCGCGCTGCCATGCCACACCTTTCGGTGCTGCTCCTCACCACGCTCACCCACGTTTTTCGTAACCACTTCGCCTCACCGCTCTCCTGGTCCAATCCGCTCGTCAACTATCCTTATGGCAGCGGCGGCTTCGTCCCGGTCTCCTCCTCCGTCTTCAAGAGCCAATACGTCAACGCCAAACTCTTCTCCTTTTTTGGCCTCGACCATGCCTTTTGGGGGGCCATTCTCCGTTCGGCCAACGGCCTCTATTCGTGGCTGATCCCCTTTTTGAGCTTCACCCTCGATCTCCCTGCCGTCGATACCGACACCTACCATCGGCTGCTCCTCATCATCACCTTCGCCTCCTGCGTGCTCGGCTCCTTCGGCTTCTACCTCTACCTCTACCGGGGTCTACGCCTCTCCTTCGCGGTCTCGGCGATCGGCGGCGTTCTCTTCGTCTTCTACAACCAGTATTTCGCCTTCATGATGGCGAGCGACTATCCCGCCTTCTACACCGTCTTCGTCTGTTTTCCCTTCTCTCTGCTTTTTCTCCATCTCGCCTTTGACGAGGGCGAAGCGCTCTGGGCCGGCGCGTCGGGCATCGCACTGGCGCTGCCCTTCTACCTTATCGCGCCCCACCCCGAGGCGGTGATGCATGGCGTCTGGGTCTATCTCGCCTATCTCCTGTTTCTGATCCTTGGGGGTCCCCAGACGCTCGTCGTCGGTATTCGCCTGGCCGCCGTCTCGCTCGTCGCCTATTTCTTCGCTGCCGCCGCCTACCTCTGGCCACTTTTCCACATGGTTCGAGCGGGAGAAGTGATCTACTTCGGTCACAAGCAGGGCGCTTTCAACCACAGTTTCCATGGCCCCGTCGATCTGCTCTCCTCGTCGCTGGAAGGGCTATGGCCCTGGGTGGTCTGCGCGCTGGCCCTGCTACCGGTGCTAGCGGTCGACCGCCAGCGGCATCGCATCGGGCTCTTTTTTTTCGCGGTGCTGCTCTGGTTCCTACTCTTCTTTGTTCCCGGCGAATCGGGCTGGCTGGCGAGCTTTCTCGAGATCCATTTTCCCACGATCAATTTCTTTACCTTCTATCGCTTTGCCACCTACTACGCCTGGGCGCTCCTGGTACTGGCACTCTATGGACTGGAGGCGCTGCGAACGGCTCGGCTGCGCCCTGCGCTCTTGGGCTTGGCCGGGGTCGTTGCAGTCGGTGGCCTACTGTACCTGCTCCGCCCCTCGCTCTATTCCGCCTTGGAGTTCTTTGGCGCCTTCTTCGAGGATGACAACTGGTCGAGGCCCGCCCTGGCCACCTCGCTATTGGCGTTGGCCATCGCGGTCGGCCTGGTGGTCAGAGATCGCTTGCCTCGTCGAGCCAGGCCCGCGCTGACAGCGCTGCTTGTGGCGGCGGCCATCGGGATGGCTGCGCTCTCTCGCACCGTCGGCTTTTTCCAGCCTGTGGTCGATCCCCAGAACCCCCGGGACTGTCGACCCTACACCCTGCTCGCCACGGTGCTTGCCAACTACCCCGGCGTAGCGCCGGATCCCAGTAGCCTCGACGCCTTGCGGCAGCGCTTCCTCGACTTTGAGCGGGACGTGCGGGAACCGGTCGATCTGCGCGGTACCGAAACGGCCCGCGCCTATCAGGCCCTCCTCGGCCTGGCTCGCTACCAATCAGCGAGTGAACTCGTGCGCGAGGAGCTGCTTCCGGCCGCGATCAAGTTGGCTCCTTTCCTCGACCACTTTTATACGAACGAGTACGGCTGCATCTACCGCCCCGGCTTTCCTAAAAACTATCGCGTGCCCGATCCCAACCGGGCTGCGCTGCTCCAATCCGTCGGCCGCAACCAGCGGGTCCTGTTCGCCACCGGCGACGAAACCGCGATTGGCATCGGGCAAGGTTTCCTGATGCACAACGCGGCCGAGTCGATCGATTCGCGTTATATGGCCAGCTTTCCGCCCATCCACGAGCTCTATCTCATGCCGGGCAACTACTACCAGGAGCTGGGGACCTCGGTCGCGCCGATGCAGTGGATCCCCAAGCTGGTCCGTGTGCTGAACTCCGCCCCGCGCCGGATCCACAACCTCGCCGGCATCGACTACTACGTGGCGCATCAAAAGGACTGGGATGGCGCTCCCCTGCAGGCGAAGGAGGATGTCGTAGCCCTCCCGCAACGGCTGCCGCTCGGCTCCGAGCGCGACTTCGTACTGCTCCGCGATCAGCGTTCGAATGGGCTCGCCTTCCTGGCCGAGCGCATTCACCATGCCGATCCCTCGCTCGCGCAATTCGACCAGTTCAAGGCCTACTTCAGCGCCTTTGACAATCGCGCCGAATGGCCAGCCTATCGCGCCGAGGCGGACGAAAAGATGCGAGTGCTGGCAAAGCTTTCCCGCCACGAAGCACTTCTTACCGACGGTGCGGCTCCCTCGGAAGCGGGCGGGAGCGGCAATCGGGTGATCGTCGAGCAGGTGATCGACAATCGGGCCGCCTTGCGCGTCCATTGCGAACAGCAGCCCTGCCTGCTGGTGTTCAATTTTGCCGCCATCGACGGCTGGCGCGCCTTTGCCGAGGAGCAGGAGCTACCCATCGAGCGCGTCAACCTGGCGTTTCTGGGGACCCGCGTGCCCCTCGGCGACCATTTGATTTGGTTCGAGAACCGATCGGTGCCGGTACGCGCCGGCCTCCTGGCCTCGCTCCTGACCCTGGTGGCAGGGCTCTGGTGGGGCCTTCAGCGAAGGTGGCAGCGATGAACCATCCCGAGAAGATCGATCGGGTTGCCCAAGCGCTGCGCCAACGGACCAGTACCCGGCCGCTATCGCTCCGCAAACGCTCGACCAGCCATCAGGTCCCCAAGCGCGGCGATCGCAAATACCGCGATGAAAAGATCGACCTCTCGGATCTCGACCAGGTCCTCGAGGTGGATCCTGTCGCGCGGACGTGCACTGCCGAGCCGGGCGTCACCTTCGTCGATCTCGTGGCTGCCACTCTGCCGCACGGCCTCGTGCCGGTAGTTGTGCCCGAGCTCAAAACCATCACCATTGGCGGCGCGGTTTCGGGTGGGTCACTGGAATCGATGTCCTTCCGCTACGGCGGCTTTCACGATTCTTGCCTCGAATACGAGGTGATCACTGCGACCGGCGAAGTGCTCCACTGCACCCCTGAAAACGAGCACCGCCTGATCTTCGAGATGATGCACTTCTCCTTCGGCACGCTCGGCATCCTCGGCAAACTCAAGTTCCGCCTCGTGCCAGCCGAGCGTTACGTGCGGGTCGAATACCTGCAGCATGACAATCTGCCTGACTACCAGGCGGCGATCCGAACGCAGGCGCGCCGCCCGGAGGTCGATTTTATCGACGGCATCATCCACTCCCCACGCCAATACGTGCTGTCCGTAGGCTACTTCGTCGACGAAGCGCCCTACACCAGCACCTACAACTGGGTGAAGGCCTATTACGAGACCACCGCTGAGCGAAAAGAGGACTACTTCCACACGCCCGACTACTTCTTCCGCTACGACCGCGGTGTCACCAATGTGCGACCCCACTCGACGCTGGGGCGGATTCTGTTCGGCCGCTTCATGCACTCGTCTCAGTGGCTACGCCTAGCGGAGAAGCTCTCGTGGGCCCTGCCGGCCCAAGATCCAGCGGTGACGGTGGATGTCTTTCTTCCCGATTCGCGCTTCGGCGAGTTCATGGACTGGTACTGGCGCGAGTTCGGCCCCTACCGGCTCTGGTGCGTGCCCTATCGTCCGCCGCGCCGCTACGAGTGGCTCTCGCCGAAGTGGCACGCCGGTATGCACGATGAGCTGCTGGTCGATCTGGCCATCTATGGCTTCCCGCAGCGGGGCGGCCGCAACTACTACCGCCTGCTCGAAGAGAAGCTGCAAGAGCTCAACGGCATCAAGACGCTCATTTCGTTCAACTACTACGGTGAAGAGGAGTTTTGGCAGATCTGGAACCGCGAGAACTACACCGCGGTGAAACAGATCACCGATCCCCAAAACCTTTTTCGCGATCTCTACACCAAGACCTGCCGCGCCGCCCGCGGGCTGAGCTAGGGCGCGCTCAAAAGCTATTTTCGCGCCTTGATGCGTTCGAGCAGAATTTCGCGCTTGGCCTGGAACTCCTCTTCGCCCACCTTGCCGGCCGAGCGCGCGGCCGCCAGCTCCTGCAGCGCTTTGACCGGGTCGCCCTTGTCATCGACCTTGATCGGCGCGGGCGCGGCGGCGGGTTTGGTGGGCGCGGCGGCACCTTTATTGGCACTCTGCAGAGCACCCACTGTTGCTAAGATCTGCGTCTGCTCGATGGTGTTCTTGGTGCGGATCTGGATGGCGGTCGCTTCGCCGCGCACCAGCACGTAGTGGCGCTGGAGTCGGGTCATGAGCGCGCCCAGTAATAAGAGAATGAGGCCCACCGGGGTCATGATGAAGCCGAGGAGCTTGTGGGACACACCGCTCCCGCTCGTGGGTGCCGCAGCAGCACCCGCGGGATCATCGCCTTCGCCGCTCTCGCCTTCGGCCGGAGCGGCGGCCGGATCATCGCCCGCAGCGGGCGGGGCAGCAGCACCCGGGATCGGCAGCTTGACCGGGATCGCGCCCGAAGTGTAGATGAAGTAGGCACCCACGCCGAGCAGCGGTAGTCCCGCCAGCGCGAGAATCACACCGAAGATCGCCAGCGGCCGCAGCGACATTCTGCCGACAAACTGGATCTGTTTGGCCGGCAGCTCCTGCTTGCCCTCGTCGCCGAAATTGACGATCCTCTGGTTGGTGATGACCAGTAGATTCGGCTCGGTCTCGACGTAGGGCATCGGGTAGAAGACGTTCTCGTTGGGGGCGAGCTGGAGGGCCATCGCTGTATTATAGCCAATGCAGCAACTTTTCTGAGTAATCGCCGATAATCTTTTGGTACGCTGGCGTCCACGGAGGCCCAACGCATGGCATCAGGGGGAAATAGCGACGGCAGCAAACAGTACGGTGCGGTTCTGGCCGTCGTCACCGACATCGTTCACAAAGAGGGCCCTACCTATGGTGGGGGAGCGGTGGCCAAGAACGACTACCGCGTGCGGATAAAATACACCCACCTGCCCGGACAGGATGCGTCGGGTTGGGCGCGCATCGGGACCTTCATGGCGAGCCCCAAAGGAGTGGGCGCCTTCTTTTTGCCCGAGCTCCACGACGAGGTGGTGGTGATCTTCGAGATGGGCGATTTCGATAAGCCCATCATCATCGCAAGCCTGTGGAACGGTGTCGACAAACCCTCCTACAGCGAAAATCAGGGCAAAAGCGAGACCCAGCGGTTTCAGGATAACGACGCGATCTTCAAAGGAAAAACAGATCCCAAGAAGAACGACATGAAGTCGCTCAGCTTCCGCGCGGGGCATGAGCTGATTTTCAATAGCAACGCGAGCGAGCCGCGCGTCACCCTGTCGTCAGGCAAGAAACATCGTATCGTACTGAATGACAAGGGCAACGAGCCGACGCAGATCGAGATCTACGACGGCAAAGAGGAGAACTACATCCTCATCGACACCAAGAACAAAAAGATCACGATGGAGTCGAAGACCGGCGACATCTTGATCAAGGCCAAGAAGACGATTCGCATGGAATGCGAGAAGTATGAGCTCAAGACCGACAAGGACGCCGAGCTGGAGATCGGGCAGAACTATCAGATGAAGGCCAAATCGAAGACGACGATCGAGACCACCGGTGGCACTCTCGATATGAAATCGTCGGGCGTCATGACCATCAAGGGTTCCAAGGTGAACATCAACTGATGGCGGTCACCTTCGAAGATCTGCAGAAAAAACAGGAGGAGATGACCGCGCTGGCAGAGCAGCTCGTGGGTGAGGAGGACTGCGATCGGATTTTGGCGATCGCAGAGGAGCTCAAGGGGCATGGGGCGGAGCTCGAGCGCATGGGCAACGAGTTTACCGAGGCGAACCCGTCGACTTTTCTCGGCTCGACCGAGGTGGTGCTGACGCCCGAGCAGCGCCAGCGCATCCACGACGAGACCGGCATCGAGATGGCGTCGCTGTGGCTGCGCGATGAGGCGGGGGCCCTCATGACGAGCATGCCGCACACCGACCCTCGGGTGATCGAGTACCGGGCGCTTGAGGAGGCGCGGCGACGCAAAGCGGCGACGGAGGCGGACGCCCTGCTGCAGGCGGAGCTGGCCGAGGTACTAGGGACGCTCGAGGGCGTCTCCCCGGAGGTCGCCGCGCAGCTCGAGATCTTGAAGCAGAACCCCCATTTCTTGGGCGGGCTGCTTCAGAAGAAGTAGGACTATCTGCGCAGACGAACCGCGGTGTAGGCGGGGTTGCCCGGGCAGGGCGGGTTGAGCTTACGCACTTCGATTTCGATCCCCACGCCCGGCCAGCGCTCCGCGATGGCGCCGGCCATGGCACCAGCGAGCGCCTCGAGCAGGCGATAGGTCTGGCCGGTGCCGATTTCGCAAAGCAGGCCGCAGACGGTGTGGTAGTCGACGGTATCGGCCAGGCGGTCGGAGGCGGCGGCCCGCACCACGTCGAGGTGGAGGTCTATATCGACCTGGAAGCGGCGATGGGTCTTGCGCTCGATCGCCGTCGCACCGTGGCGCCCCTGGAACTCGAGGTTACGGACCGAAATGGTCGCGGGGCTATTTTTCATCGCGCGATGTGGTGGCGAACAGGCTGACCGGCTTCTTGCGGGTAAACAGGTAGAGATAGAGGTGGTAGACGCCCACCACCAGCGCCAGCGCCAGCGCCGCAAAGGTGGTGTAGACCGCGCCCATCAGAATGTATTGAAAGACGATGCGGGCCATTTCCGCCTCGGCGACACGGCAGGCGATCCAACCCACTCCGCCGACAAAGGTGAGGACAATGGCCAGCGTGACGATCGCCAATACCGCCCGCATCTATTCTTGGGCCGGGTACTCGATGCCCTCTTCGGCATCGCGCTCGAGTTTGCGCCGGATCATCTGGCGCTTGATCGGGCCGACGTAATCGATCAGCAACCGATTGATGAGATGGTCGTTTTCATGTTGCATCGCCCGCGCGTAGAGCCCTTCGCCCTCGGCGATAAACGCCTTGCCGTGGACATCGAAAGCGCGGAGGCGCGCGCGCAGCGAGCGTTTGACCGGCACATAGATGCCGGGGAATGATAGGCAGCCTTCGTCGTTCTCTTCGGTTTCGTCGGACAGCCACTCGATGGTCGGATTGATAAAGACCACCGGGGGATCGTTTTCGCTACCCCCCGCCGCTCCTCCTTCGACAATGAAAATGCGCTGGTGGACACCCACCTGAATTGCTGCCAGACCGGCGCCATTGGCGGCGTACATGGTTTCGGCCATATCCTCGATGAGGCGCGCTAGATCTGCATCGAAAACGGTCACCTCCACGGTCGGCTCGCGCAGGCGCGGATCGGGAAAACGGACGATGGGAAGCAGTGCCATCTAAAAACTAAGAATAGCGCGGCGGGGGCGCGTTGACAAATGGCTCTGCTTCACTACAGTGACGGCGATTTGGACCCGACGACGCCCGAGATTCAGCGCTATGCCGAGGCCCAGCTGCCGACGGCCGCGGGGGAACTCCAGCTGGTGGTCTATCGGATATTGCCCGAGGCGAACCCGCCGCAGGAGCACATGGCGATGGTCGCAGGCGACCCGGCGGGCGAGCGGACCCTGGCGAGAGTTCACTCCGAGTGCTGGACGGGCGAAACGTTGGGCTCGCTCAAGTGCGACTGCCGCGCACAGCTCGACGCTGCGCTGCAGGCGATTGCCGAGGCGGGACGGGGCGTGGTGGTCTATCTGCGCCAGGAGGGGCGCGGCATCGGCCTCGGCAACAAGATCCGCGCCTACGCGCTGCAGAACGAAGGTGCCGATACCGTCGAGGCCAACCAACAGCTCGGCTTTGCAGCGGACCTGCGGAGCTATGAGCTGGCCGCGGCGATTTTGCGCGATCTTGGGGTGGCCTCGGTGGCGCTTATGACGAATAATCCCGACAAGGTGGCTGGGCTCGAAGCAGCCGGGGTGCGCGTGGTCGAACGGGTGCCATTGTGGGTAGCGCAGGGGGATCACAATCGCGAGTATCTCGAGGTCAAGCGGTCCAAGCTCGGCCATCGGGAATAGGAGATTCGAATGGCGACGGAAACGGCGATTCGGACGGCGGTCGGCGGCATACCGGTGGCCGTGTTTGGGCGCGACCTCGAATCGCTCGGGTTCGTAAAGAGCGTGGCGCTGGTCGATGGGATCGCGACCGTGGGTCTGGTGCTGCCGACGCCGGCATTGGTTGGACGCGAGGAGCTTCAGCGCAACGTAACGGCCGCGGTGGAGAAGCTCGACGGCATTCGCTCGGTCAAGCTCGAGGTCAGCGCACAGGTGGTCAAGCGCAGCGCCCGGCCCGATCAGGGGCGCGTCAGCGGCGCCAAGAACATTATCGCCGTCGCTGCCGGCAAGGGCGGCGTGGGTAAGTCGACGGTGGCGAGCAATCTGGCGTTGGCGCTACGCCAGTGGGGCGCGACCGTGGGCCTCCTCGATGCCGATGTCTATGGCCCCTCGATGCCGACCATGCTGGGTGAACCCGATGTCCCGGCGGGCACCAAAGTCGGACAGAAGATTGTCCCGGCGATCCACTGGGGCATCAAGCTCATGTCGGTCGGATTTTTTATTGAAAAGGATGGCGCTGTGGTGTGGCGCGGCCCCATGGTGCACAAACTCCTGCAGCAATTTTTGGAGGATGTCGACTGGGGCGAACTCGACTATCTCGTGGTCGATCTGCCCCCCGGCACCGGCGACGCGCAACTTTCGCTCTCGCAGCTCATTCCTATCACCGGCGCAGTGATGGTCACCACGCCGCAAGAGGTAGCGCTCATCGATGTCGTCAAAGCCGTATCGATGTTCAAGAAGGTGGAGATCCCCGTGCTCGGTGTTGTCGAAAACATGAGTTACTACGTCTGCCCCGGCTGCGGCCACCACGACGAGATCTTCTCGCGCGGCGGCGGGCGCAAGCTGGCCGAGACGCTGGGTGTGCCATTCCTCGGCGAAGTGCCGATCGATGCCAAAGTGCGTTTCGGTGGCGATTCCGGCCGGCCGGTGGTGGTGGGCGCGCCCGATAGCGAGCACGCCAAGATCTTCATGAAGATCGCCGCCGAGGTAGCGACGCAAATTGCGGTGGTGACGCAGAGCGCACCCAAACGGGTCGCAGGGCTGGTGTCGATCCGATAAGATCGATCTGGTAAACCTGCTCCAGCAAGCGTTCGTTGCCCTATCGCCGCCCATGCAGGCTTACGTGACAACGCTGCTCCTGCGGACGGGTTTCTTGCCCCGGCTCCCGCTGATGCGCATGATGCTTCGCACCCTTCAGTTCGTGGGCGCTGATCCGGTGGAGGTCAAGCGCGCCTTCTCGAGGGCGACCGATCTGGGGCCCTCGTTCGTGCAGGCATGGCGCTCGGTGGGAAATGAGGTAGCAACGAGCGCGCAGCAAACGGAAGGTCGCTTCGATCGCGAGCGTGCCCGAGCGGGCTACTTTCGGGCGGCACTCTATCATCTGATTGCCGACTGGGGCTCGGAGCGACAGCGCTCGACGAGCAACAGTTCCAGGTCGTCCAGACCGCGTAGAACGGCCGCGGGGACGCTGCGCTCTTTCTGGGGACGGGCTCCCGCTTTGCAATCTGCTTAGCCCGCCCACAGAAACGCCCCACCGCCTCTGCCGTCCGCTGCCGTCCCAAGCACGGAGCTTCTGGAAGAAGAAAAGCCAACGGCGACGACCGTGTGAGGCGATGGGGCCAGCCTGTGGGCAGTCCGTCTGCGGACTGTCCATCAGGCTGAGCGAAGCGTCCCCGGAGCCGCCCGAAGAAACGCCCACCATCTCGAATACCGATGTGGGTGTTGACAATGAATGCCGGTTTGGTTAACATATGCCCAATCAAGATGAACACCAGAAACACCCAGCTAGCAATGAAGTTGCCCACGTGGGGAGGCCAACGGCCGGGTGCCGGCAGAAAGCGGCGGAGCCCCAGGCCGAACGTGGCTCACCGCACGCGCCTCAAACTCACGCGACACGTTCCGGTCCACGTCACATTGCGGCTGCAGAAGCATGTCTGGAACATGCGAAGCCAGCGCTGTTTCCGCATCATCGAACGCTCCTTTATCGCCGGCTGCCGGCAGTTCGGCTTCCGCCTGGTCCATTTCTCGACACAGCGCAACCATTTCCACCTCGTCTGCGAAGCGGAAAATCGGCGAGCCCTATCGCGCGGTATACAAGGCTTGGCGATCCGTATCGCCAAGGGGCTCAACAAGTTGATGGCGCGCTCGGGTGGCGTCTTTGCGGACCGCTACCATCAGCACCTCTTGCGAACGCCGGCCGAGGTGAAGCACGCGCTGAACTATGTGGCCCACAATGCGCGGCATCATGGGCAGCCGCTCGAGGGGCTGGGCGACCCATTCACCTCCTCTGCAGGGCTGGCGGCGGCCCAAAGTTGGTTACTCAAGCGGGCCATGCCAGGTCGTTTGCGAGAAGGACCCCTGGGCGAAGTGGTTCCATCAATACCGTGATGGCAAGGCTTCGGTCTGACTACCTTCCCGTCGACAACAACCCCTTCGGCCCAGTTAGTTCGCGATACCCCGTCGAGTGCCAGGCGTCCAGCTCCTTGGCGCGCAGAATAGGAAACGGGTGGTCGCGAAACGCGGTGATGAGCGCCTTGTACACCTGATTGAGCGACGAGGCATCGCTCTCTTCGTAGGCGCGGATCTGGCGCAGGAACTCCTCCTGGTCCATTTCGGCATACAGCCGAGTGGCTCCACCCGCGAGCTTCATAAAGGTCTGGATGCCGGGGTTGAGATCTTGTACGCACAGGAGTGCTGCGCGATCGGCGGTGAGCTCGGAGCGTCGATACCATTCGTGCAGCGCCAGCTCGAAGCCCATGCCAAGGAGCCTTCCGAGGCCGAGCGTCATCTGGCTCACCAGCGCCATCACCGTCGCCACGTTGCGCGCCAGCACCGTGTAGAGCACATGGTTGGCCTTGATGTGGCCAAGCTCATGGGCGAGTACGAAGAAGCGCTCCTCGTCGCTCAGCATATCGATGAGGCCCGAAGTCATGACGATGAACGGCCGTGTGTTGCCGTAGGTGAACGCGTTAGGCACGGGATTGAGCGTCACGTAGAGCTCCGGCTCCTCGATGTCGAGGATCTTGCAGCCCCACTTCAGGCTGCGGTGGAGGCGCCCGAACATCTTCGGCGTGACACGCACGCTGCCAGCGATGTTTTGCAAATAGAGCACGCGCTCGATGCCGTACTCCATCAGCTTTGCGACCAGCAGGTCGAGCCCGGGAATCGCGCGCAGGGCCTCGGTGGCGGTGAGATCGGCGGGGTGTTGAAAGTGGCGCGCTTCCAGGCCGGGAAAAACTCGTAGCTGGCGCTTTTTTGTCTCACTCATTGTGGCTACGATAGCGCGAATGGATCTTCACATCGATGGCGAACAGCTGCAGCGCGACTTGGAGGCGCTCGCGCAGTTTGGCCGTAGCCCGAGCGGAGGCTGGACGCGGACGGCGCTGTCGGTCGCAGATGCCGACGCGCGGGGCTATGTGGCCCACCGGCTGCGCACGCTTGGCCTCGATATCCGCCACGACGAAGTAGGCAATCTGCGGGCCCGCCGCCCAGGACGAACCCCGGATGCACCGGTGGTGATGACCGGCTCGCACCTCGATACCGTGCCGTCCGGCGGCTATCTCGATGGGCCGCTCGGTGTGGTCGGTGCGCTGTGTGCCGTCGAAGCGATCGCGCGGGCGAAACTGACCACCCAGCGCCCGATCGAAATCGTGGTATTCGTTGGTGAAGAGGGATCGCGCTTTCCGCGCGGAACTATCGGGTCGGCGGCAGTGGCCGGCGATCTCCCAGTCGACGAGATTCTGGCGCTGCGCGATGCCGATGGAATTGGCTTCAGCGAAGCACTGGCCACCTATCGCGATACCGGCCCGCCGCTTCCGGCAAGGATGGCCCCCGGCACTCTGCATGCCTTCATCGAACTCCACATCGAGCAGGGCGGCGTCCTGGAAGCGGCCGGCGTTCCCATCGGTGCGGTGACGGCAATCGCGGGCCTGGTTCAACACGCGGTTTCTTTCCTCGGCGATGCGAACCACGCTGGGGCCACGCCGATGGCCCTTCGCCGCGATGCCCTTTGTGCAGCGGCGGAATGGCTGCTCGGCCTGGAGCGAGCCGCGCATGAAATCGGACCGGGCGCTGTCGCTACTGTCGGCAAGTTGGTGGTATCGCCCGGCGGCAAGAACATCATTCCAGGGCGTGTCGACGCGATCTGCGATCTCCGCGCCAGCGATGGAGCGCTGCTGGATGCGCTGGATGCCCAGGTTCGTGCGCTTCTCTCCTCGACCCGACCCGGCATCCAGGTAGAACTGCGTCCACTGCAGCGCGTTGAGCCGGGCCCCATGGATGAACGCATCGTTGCTGCCATCGAGCACGCTGCCGAGCAGACCGGACGCCGTTCGCACCGGATGGTCTCAGGCGCCATCCACGATGCGCTGCACATGGCCCATCTCGGCCCCTCCTCCATGATTTTCGTTCCTTCCCTGGCCGGCAAGAGCCACTGCCCGGAAGAGGCGAGCCGCAGCGACGATCTCATAACGGGGACGCTGGTTCTCGCCCACACTCTGGCGGATTTGGCGGGGGCTTGATCGAGCTTCTCCGCCCTGACAAGATGATTTCTTGTATGGATACGAGAGCATTCGAACTCGCTCGTCTTGCGGAGGCTGCACAGCGCCATGGGGAGGGCTATCGCCAGGCTCGCCCCTATCCCCACGCGGTGGTCGATGGGCTCTTTTCCGAGGCCACGCTCCGCCAAGTCCTCGCTGAGTTTCCTCCGCTCGGCGCTAATCCATGGCAGTCGACTCAGCATGCCGCGGAGCGAAAGCTCTCCACACCGGAAGAGGCCCATTTCGGCCCTGCGACCCGCCGCCTGTTCCACGAGCTCAACTCCGCTTCGTTCATCAATTTCCTGGAAGCGCTCACGGGAATTTCTGGCATCGTTCCCGATCCCCATCTCATCGGCGGTGGATTGCATCAGACAGTGCGCAACGGTCTCCTCAAGGTGCATGTCGATTTCAATCGCCATCCCACGCTCCAGCTCGATCGGCGACTGAATGTGATTGTCTACCTCAACGAAGATTGGCGTGAGGAGTATGGGGGTCACCTCGAAATTTGGGACCGTGAGATGAAGCAGTCTGTCGAGCGGGTGCTGCCGATCTTCAACCGCTGTGTGGTGTTCAGTACCAGCCGGCACTCCTTCCACGGTCATCCCGATCCATTGACCTGCCCGGAAGGACGCTCGCGCAAATCGCTGGCACTCTACTACTACACCAACGGACGGCCTGCCGAGGATGATCCCGTGGAGCACGGCGTGGTGTTTCGCGATCGGCCAGGTGACCGCGGCGCAGCGATTTGGCGCCTGCGCGGTGCCATCCAGCCGTGGGTGCCGCCAGCGCTCTGGTCGCTGGCCAGCGGGTTAGTTCGAAGGAGCCGGCGGCCGTAGTTCCGCCAGCGTCTCCAGCACGCGTGTCGACACCCGCTCGATGCGGGTGGCCACATCGAGCATTTCGATGAGTTCCTGCCGGGCAACGGGATCGGTCACTACCGCAGCCGCCACGAGATCGGCCGTGGCCGAGGGATCGCTCTCCTGCCGGGCCAGGCTCCGCAACGTCTCTCCACCAGAAGGCAGCACGGTCGCAAGCCGATCGCACAGAACGATCAACGCATCTCGCGCCGACACGAGGTTCTCCTCTTCGTCGCACAGGTCATCGAGCACCTCCGCGTTCACCAGACGATAGGGTTGCGCTTCGTTCAACTCTTCGAGAATGCGCAAGCGCGCCGTGCCGTGGAGCAAGAGATCGTAACGCCCATCGTGGCGGTGGTGATGCGCCACGATTTCGCCGAGGCCGCAGATCGACTTGACCGGCGGCCGCCCCTCGTACTGATCCTCGTAGCCCGGCTCCAGCGTAGCGATGGCGAAGCGGCGCGAACCGGCCAGGCAATCGCGCGCGAGGGTTCTGTAGCGCGGTTCAAATACATGCAGCGGCAACAGCGAATGGGGAAAGAGCTGCACCTCAGGCAGCGGAAAAATTGCCAAGCGGGAGAGCCGCATCAGCCGAACACATCGAGGCAAGCACCGGTCATCGCGTCGGGCGCCTCGATAGCGAGGAAACGAACCACCTGCGCTACATCCTCAGCGTTCATTGCGGGAGAAAAACTGGTGCCCACCAGCATCTCGGTATCGACTGAGCCAGGGCAGACCGCGTTGACCTGGATGCCCTCGTCGCGGAGCTCCTCCGCCAGCGCGCGGGTCATCCCCACCAGGCCATGTTTGGCCGCACAGTAGGCGGTAAGCTGGGCAGTGCCCTGTCGGCCAGAGATCGAAGCGATATTGATGATTCGCCCCGCCTTCGCTGCACGCATGGGCGGCAAAAAGGCGCGCGTCACGAGATAGGTACCGAATAGGTTCACGTCGACCACCTGGCGCCAGGACTCTATCGGCTGCTCATCAAGGCGGCCGCGCGCGACGATACCGGCGTTGTTGATAAGAATGCGAACGACGCCCAGCTGCTCGCGAACCTGCTTCGCCAGCTGTGCGACCTCCTCCGGGGAGGAAATGTCGCACCGATGGGCAAGAAGTTCGATCGGGCGCGCCGCCGCCGCTCGGATCGCACTCGCCGACTCGTCGAGCTGGCACTGAGTACGGGCACAGATAGCCATCGCTACGCCGGTCTGCGCGAGTGTGCAGGCGATCGCCCGCCCGATGCCGCGCCCTGCCCCCGTGACCAGCGCGACCCCGGAGGTCATCAATGCAGCAGGCGCTCGAACGCCTGGTCGAGGGGCCGGCGTCCACGGAATCCACTATCGAGTTCGTGCCAGTAGCCGATCTGCTTCTCTCCGAGCCGCCAGCACAAGAGCACATCGCGCCCTTCCCGACGTACGACGAAGTCGCACAGGCCGGTATCGAGATCCTTCACCTGCACCCCTAGCTCGAGTAGCCCATCGAGCTCTTCGCCGAGCGTCTCGAGGAGAGCGATCGCACGTCCCCGAATCGCACGCACCTCGGGCGCACCCTCCGTGCGCCGGAGCGATTCGGGATCCGTCGCTTCGCCCAGCCGATCGAGCGACGCTGCCGCCGAATGGAGCTCGGTCCTGATTCGCAGGATACGAGCAAACGTGCTCTCCAAATGGGGCACCAGGGCGTCGGCTTCCGCGATGGTGAAGTGGCGAATCGGGCGATCATCGCCCGCTCGGCTACTCATTCTCTTCGTAAAGCAGCGTGTCCCGCTTTTCGATAAAGCGCTTGATCGCGTTGAGTGCGTCGGGCGACAGACTGGTCCAGCGGATGCCGCAACCAGCCTCCGATTCACTGGTGCTGTTGCAGATCCAACGCACCTCGCCCTCCACACGGAACGGCTCAGAGTTACCGGGCAGCGAGAGCATCATCTCCACCATGGTGCCCATGGGCGGCGATGATTTGGTGGCCACAAACAGCCCGCCTTCGCTGATGTTGTTGGTGATGCCCGCGTAGAAGTTGCTGGCTGAGCCCATGTTGACCGCCACCTTGAGCGGCACGCGCTCGTGCTGGCGTTGCTCGACGTAGCGCTCCTCCGCCTCGCGTCGCAGGTCGGAAACCGACTTGATCTTTTCCTTGACGATCTCGGCGGGCGGTTGCAGCGAACCATCTTCATAGAGCATGGTGTCCCGCTGCTCCACGAACTCGCGGATGAGGACCAGCGAATCCTCTGCAATCTTTGTGAACCGGATACCGCACCCGGCGAGAACACCGCTGGTGCCACCCATCTTGCCGCGCACCCAACACACCACGCCCTCGATGACGAAGGGCTCGCCAATCGGCAACGAGAGGGTCATTTCGACTTCCGCATTGGCCGGCGGCGGATCGGTTGTAGCCACGAACAGGCCGCCCTCACTGATGTCGTTGGTGATCCCTGCGTAGAAGTTGCTGGTAGAACTCATCGTCACAGCAACCTTGAGTGGCACGCGCTCGTGAACGCGCCGCTCCGTCCCCGGTTCGATCGATTCGTTGCTCATCGTCTTTGGCGCTAGTTTCGCATAGGCCTGCTCGGCCACGCAAGAAGTGCTTCACGAAGGGGATTAGCTGGCTTTCTTCTCCCGGATCAAAACAGGCCGCTGGCGATTGACCACCACTTCGGCGTTGACCACGCACTCGCGCACGCCCGAGAGCGACGGGATTTCGTACATCACATCGAGCATCACCTCTTCGACGATCGCCCGCAACCCGCGCGCGCCAGACTTTCGGCGGTGCGCTTCCGTAGCAATCGCTCGCAATGCATCCTCGGTAAAGCGGAGCTTGACTCCCTCGAGCTCGAACAGCCGTTCATACTGCTTCGACAGGGCATTCTTCGGCTTCCACAGAACTTCCGTCAGTGCATCCACGTCGAGCGCGTTGCAGGAGACGATGATCGGCAGGCGCCCCATGAACTCGGGGATCATGCCGTACTTCACCATGTCCTCGGTGCGCACCAGCGAGCGCAGCGCGTCCTTGTCGTCGTTGCGTTCGGCCAGCTGGGCGCCAAAACCCAGCCCGCGCTCGCCCACCCGGCGCCGCACGATGTCCTCGATGTGGTTGAACGCGCCGCTGCAGATGAACAGGATGTTGGTGGTATCGATCTGGATCAGCTCCTGCTGCGGTCGATTGCGCGCGCCGTCGGGCGTGATGGTCGCGGTCTTGCCCTCCAGGATCTTGAGCAGCGCCTGCTGCACCCCTTCGCCCGAGACATCGCGAGTCGCCGACGGTCCCCCACCCTTGCGGGCGATCTTGTCGATCTCATCGATGCAGACGATGCCGCGCGAGGCCTTCTCGGCATCGCCGCCCGCGTTGCGGTAGAGCGACTTGATCACGCTCTCCACATCTTCCCCGACGTAGCCCGCCTCGGTCAGCGTGGTGGCATCCGCAATCGCAAACGGCACATCGAGTTTGCGCGCCAGCGTCTGCGCGAGGAGCGTCTTCCCGCTCCCTGTCGGACCGAGCATGAGGATGTTCCCCTTTTGGATCTCCGTCTCGCCCGCCTTGGCCCCGCGCAGCACGCGCTTGTAGTGGTTGTAGACCGCCACCGACAGCGCCTTTTTGGCGCGCCCCTGCCCGACCACATAGCGCTCAAGCTCCTCGGTGATCTCTTTGGGGCGAGGGTATTTGGGTCGCTCCTGGGCCTCCTCCTTGGAAATGATGTCGTTGCAGAGGCCGACGCATTCATCGCAGATGAAGACCCGTGGTCCGGAGATGAGCTTCCGAACTTCACGACGGCGTTTGCCACAAAAGGAGCAGTGAAAGTCGTCCATCGAGACCCTCGTCTTGACGATAAGTGTCGCACGAAATGGGCGATTGTGCCAACTGCGTTTGGTGATAGTCTCGCCCCATGGCGCGCGTCTCGTGGGATCGCTACTTCATGGACATCGCCCGCGTGGTCTCCTCCCGCTCGACCTGCGAGCGCAAGTACGTCGGTTCGGTGATCGTACGGGACCGGACGATCCTCTCCACGGGCTACAACGGGTCGATCCGCGGGCTGCCCCACTGCACGGAAGTCGGCCACATGATGGAAGACGGCCATTGCGTCGCTACCATCCACGCCGAATCGAACGCCATCCTCCAGGCGGCCAAAAACGGCGTTCTCATCGATGGGGCCACCTGCTACGTCACCGCCTCGCCCTGCTGGAGCTGTTTCAAGCAGATCGCCAACACCGGTCTGCGCCGGATCGTCTATGGCGAGTTCTACCGAGATCCCCGGATCTTCGAAGTGGCGACCCGGCTCGGGATCGAGCTGCACCACCTTCCGGCGGGCGCGGAGGAGGCGCTCGTCGCTAGCCCGAAAACTACTTGACCGCCTGGGGAGTCGCGCCCTAGACTGTGGGTTTGTTGTCTGGATGGCCGACATATCTCGTTTGTTTCAGCGGAGTTATGCTGCTGATGGGCAGTTCTGCGCACGCCGATCGGCCCGATCCGGGGGGGCCCTCCTCCGTCCGACCGTTTGAGCGCCACACCCAGCTGCGCCGTAAGAAACGTCACCCCCCGGTGCTCTCAGGCTTTCTTGTGCCCCATTCGCAACTACGGGAGGAGCCCCTGCCGCGGCCGTCGGGCCATTTGAAACTGCGCGCGGTCAATTTCCGTACTGAAGCCGAAGTGGATCTCTACGGCCCGGACGGGGGCTATGATGACGAGGCGCTGGATACGCTCAACCACCTGTGGCGCTGCCGCCGTACGGGGACCGAAAAGCCGATCGACCCCCACCTGTTTGAGATTCTTTCGGCCATTCAAGACCATTTTGACGGGCGCACGATCGAGCTGGTGTCGGGTTTTCGCAACCAGAAACGCACCACCAGCTTCCATTTTCATGGCAGCGCCGCGGATATCCGCATCCCCGGCGTTTCAGAGAAGACGCTGCACAGCTACGTGGGAACGCTAGACATCGGGGGCATGGGGCTCGGCCGCTACCCGCGCGCCGGCTTCATCCACGTGGATGTCCGGCCCGAACCGAGCTACCGCTGGACCGACTATTCGGCACCCAACGAAAACATGGGACATCCGCATCGAAAACGTCGCAAAGCATCGAATTCGTAGATCTATTTTTTTTCCTGCTTGGCCTTTTTCTCTTTGTGCTTGAGCCAGAACCCGTAGGTTGCGACGAGCAGGACGAGGCCGGTCGTCATGAGAATTCCCTCCATGCCTTTCATCGCTCCTCCTTTAGCAAAGATAGACCTGCGACAAGAGCACGAATAGCAGAAAAAAGACCTCCGACAGCCACCCACCCACTGAACGGCTGATCCTGCAGCAGTTGATCGATGATCGGAAAAACCGCCACCAGCGCGCTCACCTCCAGGCACCAGCCGGCGATCGCCCTTCTTCCAACACTCGCATCCTCCATCACGAAACAGTTGTCGGTGGCTGCCGCGAAAAGTTGCGTAAGCCGCTTGACACCTGGGGAGGGTGCACCTATAACCCCGGGTTTCCATGCGGAGCTGTACGATGCCTTTCGGCCTGCGAATCTTCTTGGTGCTGGCTGCAGCCGCGGCGCTACCGGCCTGCTCGTCCTGCCGCCGCTCCGCCGATTCGCAGGGGGATATCGCGCTTTTGCCCCAGGAAACGGGCGTCCTCTTCACCGCCAATTTGGAAAAGGCGCGCACCACCGCTTTTTGGCGCAAACTCATGGAGCTGCGCGGGGGCGAAAAGAGGGCCGCCGCCACCCAGCCGCCGGCCGGCGACGGCGCCCCCAAGGACTACGAAGAGTTCGTGGCTCGCTGTGGCCTGGATCCGCTGAAACAGCTGACATCCATCGCCATCGCGCTTCCGAGCGCCGGTCCAGCGACCGCGATGTCCGGTCAGTTTGGGGCCATTTTCCATGGCACATTCGATCCACAAAAGTTAGTCGCCTGTGCCCGCGCGACGGTGAAACAGGATGGCGGCGAGCTCAAGGAGGAGGATTACGCCGGTAAAAAGGTCTACACCGATACCCTATCGAGCGCGATGAGCTTCACCCTCCTCGATTCGCATACCACCGTGGTGGCGGGTCGCGAGTGGATCAAGAAAATGGTCGACCTGGCCACCGGCAAAGCGGGCGCCGGTGCTCGCGCCAACGCGCCGCTCGTCGAACTCCTGAAAAAGGTCGATGGTGCGGCAGCTTTTTCGGGGATCGGACTGGTTTCCGACGCGATGCGCGCCCGCCTCAAAGAAGATCCGCGGCTGGCGGTCGCGGCTTCGATGAAAGATGCCTACGGCTCGCTCGATTTTACCACCGGAGCAATGCTTTCGGCGGTCGTGGACCTCGGCAGCGATGCGGCGGCCAAGGAGCTCTCCGACAAGGTCTCCCAGCAGGTCCAGGAGTGGAAAAAGAGCAGCCGAATCATGATGATGGGGCTCGCTTCCTACATCGATGCGATCCAGGTGGTGTCCCACGGTTCGGCCTTTCAACTGAATGTGAAGCTCACCCAGCAGCAGCTCGATGAGTTGATTATGCGAGCTCAGGGTCTGCTGGGGGGCGGAATGATCCCCCCGATGGGGAGGGCAGTCGCACCATAAAGGAGTTGGAAATCATGGCCACAGGCAAGAAGTCCCCGCTCGCGCAGGTGAAGGATCTGTTCAAGAACAAGGAGGCGCTGGTCGACCATCTGCTCGGCAAGCTCGAGCTTGGCGATGCCTCGAAGGACGATGTAAAGGCGCGTCTCTTGGCCGCTTCCAATAAGAAGCTGCTGCGCCTGCTCGAGGTCGCGAGCGAAGTGAAGGAAAAGTACGGCTCCTCGGAGAAGTTGGCCGAGACGGTGGCCAAGGCGGTCGGCAAAGCGAAGGACCAGGCCTATGTCGCCAAGGTGGCGCAGCTGGCCAAGCGGTCGCCGGCGCGCGTGCTCGACCTGTTGAAGTCGGCGACTCGCAACTAGTTGCGGCTGGCCCGGGTGATCGGTCCGGTGTGGGGAGCGCGGCGCGCGCGGACCCTGCAAGGCGTAAAGCTTCTCGAAATCGAGTGCGAAGGGGGCGACTGCCTGGTGGCGGTGGATGCCCTCGGTGCAGGGCCGGGCGAGCAGGTGCTGGTCGCGCACGGTTCGAGGGTGCGCGACCTGACCGTCGGGGCAGAGGTCGCCGATAAGGACATCGTGGTGGCGATCGTCGACGGAGTCGACCGGTGATCTTGGGGCGCGTGGTCGGCGAAGTGTGGGCGACGCGGCGCCATGCGGGGCTCGACGCGCACAAACTCTTGGTGGTGCGCCCCTATTTCTGGTACGCCCCGCCCGCCGAAACGTCCCACCTCGTCGCCGTCGATACCGTCGGTGCGAACGTTGGACAAGAGGTTTTGGTGTGCCTCGGCGAGGGCGCACGGCGCACCGCGGGCAGCGGCAATCTACCGTTCGAAGCAGCGATCGCGGGCGTAGTGGACCGCGTCGAGATCGCTGCGGACGTGGGGCTGCGGCCGCTCACCTTCGTCGACGGCATCGCGCCGGAGGGCGTGGTCCCATGATCCGCGGTCGGATCTTGGGCGAGGTATGGGGCGCGCGCCATGCCCGCGGGCTCGACGGCCGCCGCCTCGTCGTCGTGACCCAGCCGGCGGTCGACCGCGTGCTGGTGGCCGTCGATACCCTGGAGGCCCGGGCCGGGCAGGAGGTGCTGGTCGCACTCGGCTCGGGCGCGCGCAATGTGCTGGCCCCGGGACCGGACAACCGCGCCGAGCTTGCCGATGCCGCGGTGGCGCTACTCGTGGATGGCGGCTGATGTTCCTTGGCAAAGTGATCGGAACCGTCTGGTCGACGGTCAAGTGGAAACAGATCGAGGGGCTCAAGCTCCTCTTGGTGCGCCCCTATTCGCTCGCCGATCTGACCGATGTGCCGGCGTCGACCCCGGCTCCCACCCACGACGCCGTGGTGTGCGCCGATGTACTCGATGCTGGTGTGGGCGATGAGGTGGTGGTTGCGTATGGCCATGCCGCACGCGTGGCGGTCGCGGAAAAGTTGCCCCCAGGCGAACAGCCGCCCTATCCTATCGACGCGGCGATCGTGGCCATCATCGATGGGAAAAACATAACCCCATGAAGGAAATCGTCCACGCCAAAGAGGGTTCGGTGCTGGTGCAGGTCCAAGGGGGCACCTTTGCCATGGGAACCAAGGGCCACAAGAAAGAGCCCGAGCACCTGCTCAACCTGCCGACCTTTGCGATCGGCAAGACCCCGGTCACCAATCTGCAGTTCGGCAAGTTCGTTGCGGCGACCAGCTACAAGATCTCCAACTGGTGGAGCGACTACGCCAAAAAATGGGGCGATGATGCGCCAGTCGTTTGCGTCACCTGGGCCGACGCACGCGCCTATTGCGCCTGGGCAGGACTGCGCCTCCCGACCGAGGCAGAATGGGAAAAGGCCGCCCGCGGCACTGATAAGCGCGAGTTTCCCTGGGGCAACGAGTTCAATTCTGCGCTCTGCCGCAGCAAGATCGGCCAGGAGTCGACTCAGCCTCTCCCCGTCGGTAGCATTCCAACCAATGGCTCGCCCTATGGCGCCCTCGATATGACGGGCAACGTTTCAGAATGGTGCTCCTCGCTCTTTTCACCCTACCCCTACAAGGGAGCCGATGGGCGTGAGAAGGCTGCCGTCGAGGGCGCAACCGTGCGCCGCTGCGTCCGTGGGGGCTCGTGGGCTGACGATGATCTCGCGATGCTGCGTTGTGCGGCACGGCGCTCCACGCTAGCGAGCGTTTCCGTTCACACCGTCGGTTTCCGCGTGGCGATCACGGTTCGTTAGGACCCTTATACCGCCTCCCCTTGGTTCGTCGCTACTGCGGCAGCCGATCCCTTCGGCGAATGCCTCGTCGCTCGGCCTTGAGTTACCTTCTAGCAGGCTGTTGAAAAACTCCGATGAGGCCATTTTCACATCCAAATCGTTTGCCGCCTGCTAGTCGATCTAACGGGGCGTGCCGCCCCGCTCCGTCGGCAAAGCCGTCGGAGCCTCACCCCTGCCCACGCGGCGACTCCGCCGCGGGCCCAGCCCCTCGGCCTCGGTCGCGGACGACCTCGGACCGGGGGACCCCGTGCGGGCCTAAAAAGCGACTTTATCAACAGCCTAGGTAGCCCTGCGGCCTCGCTCCTCGCCCCGCCGTGGGCTCGGCTGCCTCGCAACGCGACGAATCAAGGGGAGGCGGTATTAGCACTTGCCAAACAGGTAGCTCGCCGCGCACTGGCACTGGCAAAGCGCCTGCGCTTTGGCGTCCTTTTGGCGACACGCTAGAACCACCCGATTTCGGGCGGTGCCGCTGCGGCGCGACGCGAGCTCGGTTACCCTGAGTTCGAGCAGGTAGCTGTTCCCGAAAAAATCGATGCGCGCATTGTTGGGGCAGACGGCGATGTTGGAGACATTGGTGTAGCTGCGCAGATCGGGGATCAGTGTGTCCTCGCCTGCGGGAAGGAGCTCCACGGTGCGAGCGTTTTGGCCGTAGAGCGTCGCACCATCGAGCGACAGCAGCCTGCCGTCGAGCTGTACGGTCGTTTCGCGACCGTTGCGGATGCGCCCGCCGACAAACATCACGTGGCCCCCCTGCGGCGGAAAGACCAGATCGGCTGGATCGCCATCGTGCACCGGCTGGAGCGTCATCGTTGCGCGGTCGTAAATCGCCAGCTCCACCTGCAAGGCAGCGCCATCGGCCACATCCACGGCGCCGCATCCAGCGAACGCCAAGAGCAAGAGCCCGCGCATGCTGCATCTTGTCAGCGCAGCCGAGATGATGGCAAGGTGGCCCGCATGGCACGGTGCTTTTTTCTCCTTCTCATATTGGGATGCACTTCCACCCCTCCGGACAGCGCGAACGATGCAGGCGCGATGTGCACCCCTTCGGGGCTGCGCCCCGGCGCGCGCTATGCGCACCAGGCGGTGGCGGGCAATGGCAAGCTGTGGGTCTACGGCGGCGATAGCGCGCCCTTCAACCCGAATGGTATGACGCCCTCGGTCTACGTGGACGAGCTCTGGAGCTACGATCTCGGCTGCCAAAGCTGGTCGCGTAGCACAGGTCTCGGCGCACCCGGCCGGCGCGGTCTCTATGCGGCGACGCTCGACGAAAAACGCCAGCGCATCCTGCTCGTCGGCGGGCGCAAGAACGATCACGGCTATGAGCTCCTCAATGACCTGTGGAGCTTCGACTTGATCGCGCAGAAATGGACGCAGCTCGGGCCCTCGGGCAGCCCGCCCAAGAAGCGCCAGAGCCATCGCGTCGTCTATGATCCGACCGGTGACCGGCTGCTGCTCTTTGGCGGCAATGGCGCGACTCTTTTCGGCGGCAACGTACTCGGCGACACCTGGGAGCTGAGCTTTGCCAGCGGCGGCGATGGCGCCTGGCAGGAGCTGAAACCCGCGCAGCATCCGAGCGCTCGACAGGATGTAGGTACCGCATTCGATGCCAGCCGCGGCCTGTGGCTGGTCTTCGGCGGCGCGTTCGACTTTAGCAACTACAGTGATGAGGTGTGGGCCTTCGAACTGTCGAAGAACGAGTGGCATCTCGTCGATATGAGCGGCGGCCGTCCAACGAAACGCTTTTGGGCGACCCTGGTACGCGATGAGCCGCGCGACCGAATCCTCCTATTCGGCGGCCATGACGATGGTCCGATCGGTCTGGTCAACGACAGCTGGAGCCTCGCCCTCTCCTCCGATGGAAAAACCGGTAGCTGGCAGAATCTCATCGGTGGCGATAGCGAGTTATCGATTGCCGGCGTCGACCCTCTCAGTCCCGAGCGCCGCAACAAGCAGAGCTTCGTCGCGCTCGGCAGTGAAGTCTGGCTCTTCGGCGGGATCACCGACTGCGGGCCCATCAACGACGTTTGGACCTTCGACCTCGCTGCCAATCACTGGACCCGCCGCTGGCCGGCGGAGCTGGGAGAGACATGCGCCCGGCGGGCCACGGAAAAGCAGACCTGTCCCAGTGATTGCGGGAACCCGCTATAATAGGGACGTGAGCCGAATCCTCAAAGGGGGCAACAAGACGGGTGAGCTTCAGGCTGTGCCGGCGGATGTGGACGATCCGCGCGGTGAAGCGGAGCGGATCTTGCGCCAGGCCCAAGCGGAGGCGGAGCGGATCCGGTTACAGTCTGCGGCTGAAGGACGCGAGCGGGGGATGGCAGCAGTGACGGAGCTGCTCGTCGGGGCCCGCGCGGCGGCCTCGCGAATGCGATCTCAGTCGACGGCGGAGCTGCGTGCCCTCGCAGTCCGCATCGCTGAGAAGCTGCTCGGCCGCGAGCTCACCTTGCGGCCCGATGCGGTGACCGATCTGGTCGCCGAAGCACTGGGTGCCGCCAGCACGGCTCACCAGTTGACCCTGCGCTGCCATCCCGATGATCTG
Organism: Myxococcales bacterium; assembly: GCA_023248875.1. GTDB lineage: Bacteria > Myxococcota_A > Polyangia > Palsa-1104 > SHYY01 > JAHFDT01. The sequence continues at coordinate 47,836 of JAHFDT010000001.1, forward strand.
GCTGCGCTCGAACGAGGGCGACCACGATTTGTCGAGCGTTGTGCCCGCGCGCAGGCGATTCAGTTTCGCAGCGACCCCCAGGTGGGACGCGGCGGTTGCATCATCGAAAGCGATTTGGCGACCATCGATGCACGCCTATCGACACAGCTGGATGTGATCGAACGAGCCCTTCGCGGCGATGAGTAGCCCGCTCGACCTCGAGAACGCGCTGCGTGTTCTCGATCACCTTCAGCCGACACGCGTGGCCGGCCGCGTCACCGAGCTCACCGGTCTGGTCATGCGCGCCACAGCTCCGGGGGCGCGCGCTGGAGAGCTCGTCACCATCGACCGTTCCCGCGGCGGACCACTGCGGGCCGAGGTGGTCGGCTTTCGGGGCGAAGAGGTGGTACTGCTGCCGCTCGGCGACGCTGCTGGCGTGGGACCAGACTCGGTGGTTCGTCCCACGGGGCGACCGTTTTCGATCCGCTGCGGCCCCTCGCTGCTCGGCCGTGTGCTCGATGGCATCGGTGAGCCGATCGATGGCCTTGGTGAACCAGAAGGGCTCGAACCCTGGTCGGTTGAACGAAACTCCCCCGAACCGCTCAGCCGCCGCCGCGTCACCGCGCCGCTCAGCCTTGGCGTTCGTGCCATCGATGGTTGTCTTACTATCGGAGAAGGACAGCGGATCGGCCTCTTCGCTGGACCCGGCCTCGGCAAATCGACTCTGCTCGGCCAGATCGCACGCTCCTCGACCGCCGAGGTCAATGTCATTGGACTCGTCGGAGAGCGGGGCCGCGAAGTGCGCGACTTCATCGAGAGCGAGCTCGGCCCAGAAGGGCTCAGCCGCTCCGTGGTCGTTGCTGCCACCTCCGATGCGTCGCCACTGCTGCGACTCAAGTCCGCGCTGGTAGCGACCGCCATCGCGGAGCACTTTCGCGCGCGCGGCAAACGCGTACTCCTGCTGCTCGACTCGCTCACGCGGGTGGCCCGTGCGCAGCGCGAAGTGGGCTTGGCCGCTGGTGAGCCACCTGCTCGACAGGGATTTCCACCCTCAGTGTTTGCGCTATTGCCGCGCCTCCTCGAGCGCACCGGCCAGTCTGATCGCGGATCGATCACGGCCCTCTATGCGGTGCTGACCTCCGCTCAAGGCGGCGACGATGGTGACGACCCGATCGCCGATGAGGTCCGGGCCATTCTCGACGGCCACATCTGGCTCTCCCGGGAGCTGGCCGCGCGCAACCACTGGCCGGCTATCGATATCGTGCGTTCCCTCTCCCGCGTGATGGATGAAATTGTCTCTCCCGCCCAAAGACGGGCCGCCGCCAATCTCCGCGAAGTGGTCGCCATCTATGAACGCCAGCGCGAACTCATCCAGCTCGGTGCCTACCGTCGCGGCAGCGATGCCGACACCGACTGGGCGCTCGAACGGATCGATGAGGCCTACCGATTTCTCCGCCAACCGCGCGACCAACCCGAACCGCTCGAAACCGCGCGACACAAGCTGATCCAGCTGTTCGGAGACTAGGCTTTCATCTTGAGCTCGTTCCAGCTCCCACCCAGCGTGGGCGCTGTCGTGGCGGGAAGCCCCAACGCCGACCAGCCCTTTTCCATGAGCCGCCCCATGCCATCTGCTTCACCACTCCAGCCGCCGCGCATCTCGACCAGCTCGGTAAAGCCCGCCGCTTCGAGCACCATCGCCGCCCGCTGAGAGCGTCCGCCCGCCTTGCACGCCAGAATCAATTTCGCATCCTTCGCAAAATTCGCCGCTATCACGGCTGTGAACTCTCCGTTGGGCGCCATGCCCATGCCGGTCGCGTGCATGAGCGGTGCGTTGACCGCCCCTTCGGCGTGGCCCTGTTCGTATTCGGGCACCGAGCGTACATCGACGTACCGATACCCCAGCCCCATGAGGTCGTGTGCTTCCGTGGGAGAGATCCGTTTCACCGCCATCTTGCCCTCCATGCTTGCACCAAGAGGAAGGGATGAATGATAATCACATTTCAAATGGCGAACCAATCGATTCGAGTGGTGGCGGCCGTGGTGCGAAACCAGGGGCGCTACCTCATCACGCAGCGGCGTGAGCAGGCGGTATTGCCGCTGCTTTGGGAGTTTCCCGGTGGCAAAGTGAAGGCGGGCGAAAGCGACGAGGCGGCGCTCGAACGCGAGCTGCGGGAGCGTCTCGATGCGCGTGCCACCATCGGCAAAAAGGCGGGCGAAAAGCACCACGTCTACGACGGTTATGAAGTGACGCTGGTCCTCTACAACGCCACCTTCGACGAACGCCGGCCGCTCGTCGCCAAGAAGGTGAAGGAGTTTCGCTGGGTGCTCTCCAGCGAATTCGAGCGCTACCCCTTTCCTGCGGCCGACCAGCACACGATGGACCAGCTACTCGGGATAAAACGCTGATGCGTGCGCTCGCCCTACTCCTCGTCGTCGGCTGCACGCAAACTCAACTGCCGTCACCGATGCCCGATCTCGGCCCGCCCGATATGGCCACCCCGGTGCAGATCGTGCCCCTGCAAATTGGGCCCATTCCGCTCAATCCGGGTCAGGAAAAGACTGTTTGTAGCGTCTTCAAATTGCCGAATGCCAATCCGATCGATGTCATCCAGATCAACGCCACACTGGCGCCGGGCTCGCACCACCTGGTTCTGTACAAATCCAAGGCGACCCTGGAAAAGGTGCCGCCGTTTGATTGCCCGCCGCTCGATATCTCGAAGGGCGATGTCCCGGTTTTCATCGCCGAGACCGAAGCCAACAACAGCATGCCGCTCCCGAAGGGCGCAGCCTACCATTTTGAAGCCGGTCAAATGGTCAAGCTCGAGGCGCACTACCTCAATGCCACCAACCAGTCGGTCGATGGTTTGGGCAAGGTGAATCTCTCCGTGCCGCTGCAGCCAGGAACCTACCAGCTGGCTGATATCATGTTCTGCGGCTCGGTCTTGGCCCTAAGCTCGCAACTCGGCACCGGTGTGCCGCCGGGAGATACGACGCTCCCGCCCGGCTTTTACAAGCCACCCGCCGGCGTCAAAGTGTTCGCGCTCACCACCCACCAACACAAGCGTGGCGCGCTCATGACCCTCGATAAATCGACCAGCAGCACGCCTGGCACCAACTTGACCATGGGCCAGCCCTACGACAACCCGCCCTTTGTCACCTACGACGATGACCACCTCGTCACCTTCAAGCCGAACGAAGGGTTTCGTTGGCAGTGCCAGTACCACAACCCCAACAACAAGACCTACTACTTCGGTCAGTCGGCGGAAGACAACGAGATGTGCTTCTTCTGGGCCTACTACTACCCCTCGGTCGGCAAGTTCATCTCCGACTTCGACTGCTGGCAGTAGATTAGGCGCCCGACCGGAATAAACTGCGCAACTGGGCAGCCGATCCATCCCTGCTCGCCTCGTTGCTTCTCGGTCAAATGCAGAGAGTATTCTCCCTCGTCGCGCCTCGCGAATCAGGGCGCCTCGACTGCCGAGATGTGCAGTTTATTCCGGCCGGGCGCCTTACTGTGCCGCTTCCGTCCGGTTGCGCCCTCGCCGCTTGGCCGTCAGCAACACCGCTGCCGCGCGTGCGACGAGCGCCTCTCTCGGTTCGTTGGGACGGCGCTCGGCCACGCCTGCGGAGATCGTAAGCCGGACCGTGGCTCCTCCCGCCGAGATCCCGGTCGCCTGCAGCCGGGTACGCGCTTCTTCGGCGATCGCCACGGCGCGCGTGCGATCCGTCGCGGGAAGAACGAGTAAGAATTGATCCTCGCTGAGGCGCACGGTGGTGTCACCGACACGCAGCACACCGGCCAGAAACCCAGCGATGCCTCTGAGTGCCTCATCGCCGACCGCATGCCCGAGCGCTTCGTTCACCCGGGCAAAGCCGTCCACATCGATCGCGATGACGGAGAGCAGCGATAGCTCGGGGATCGCCAAGTCGAGTCCGCGGTGATTGAGCGCTCCCGTGAGCTCGTCGACTTGCTCAAGCCGCGCGCGCCTTAGAATCTCAATGTGCGGGGCGCAAATTGCGGCAATGAGGGCCAAGAAATCTTCGTGGTGCGCGGTAAAGCGATCCGGTGCAGCATCTGATGCCGAGAGAACACCGATGCACGAGCGGTCCACCAGCAGTGGCATACCCAGGTACGAGCCCATCGGGCCCTTCATGTCCAACCGTCGAACGAAGCGTGGATCGTGGTCAGCATCGCCCGTGCGGATCGGTTCTCCGTGTTGTGCAATCCAACCGATCAGCCCCTCTCCGGGGCGGAACTCCACCAAAAGACTGCGATGAAGCTGTTCGCCCGCGCGGCAGACCGCCAACAGGCGCGTGCGAGTGGTGTCGAAAAGGCGCAGGCTGACGCGCCCTGCTTTTAGCAGCGCCGCCGTGCGTTCGACGATCCCCTGCAACATCTCCTCGAGCGGCGCACGCTTTTGAAAGTCGCGCACGATGGTAAGCAGGGCCTGAATTTCCCGGGACATGTCTTTAGAGCGTAACTCGGGCGAACCAAAACAGCTAGGGCGGTCCGACCGGATAGCTCGGCAGTGCAATCCGGTCCCACAACGCTCGGTCAATGGCCCCGCGTTTGGCCACCTCTTCAAACACATCGGCCGCGCGCGGTGTGCGGGTGCGCGGAAAGTTGGGCTTGGTAAAGTCGACCTGAAAAAGACCGTAGCGCGGCTCAATCCCGTCGTTCCATTCGAAATTGTCGCTGATGGTCCAGTAATAGTAGCCGCGGATATCGTAGCCAGCGGCGATCGCCTCCCCGGCCTTGCGGAGATGGTCGAGGATATAAAATGGGCGCTCGTCGTCGTCGAGATCTGCCTCGCCATTTTCTGTGATGTTCATCGGCAGACCATATTTGCTGTACTCCTCGATCACGGTGCGCAGCCCGGGCGATGAGATCTCCCAGTAACGGTCGGAATGGGGCAGCGTGGTGTCATACTCGCGCACATCGAGGTGCGGCGTGCCAAAAAAGGGCGCCACCTTACTGAGGATGCCCCCCGCTTCGACGCGCATCCGCTGGTAGTAGTTGAGCCCGATGAAGTCGAGTGTGTGCCGAAGCTCTTCGTCGTGGCCCTCGGGCGGATCGGTCTTGAGATTGTCAGCCCGACCATCGAGATCGACGTCGATATCGCCCTCCCAGATCCCCTTCATGAACTGGTGGTTCACAATGTAGTCAAAATGTTTTGCGGCCTGCACATCATCGGGCGAAGTGGCATCGAGCGGCACCGACTCGAGTGCGAGGTTTTCAAAACCGACGAAGGCGGCCACGCCATCGCCATCGGCGTCCTGGGTATCGAGCTGATGGATGTGGTGATAGGTGCGAGCATGGAGGTACATGAGGTTCACCAGTGCGCGCTGGGACGATTTGATGTCGAGAAATTTGCCGGGTGGATGAAGGCCGGCCAAATACTCTGCACCAACGATGGAGTAGGGCTCTTCGAAAGTTAGCCAATCGTCGACGAGGCCGGCCAGCGCGGGCACCACGTGGTCGACGAGAGGCACGAAGGCTTCTGCGAACGCGCGGTCGGAGCGGGATAAAAGATCGATCCCCTGCTTAGGCGACTGTACCCAAGTGGGCGTCACCCAGTGGAACATCACGATCACGGGGCGCAGCTTCCGCGCCCGCATCGCCTGGACGATGGCGACGATGCGTCCCAGTTCGGCGTCATCGAAGACGCCCGGCGCAGGCTCGAGCCGTGCCCAGTCGATAGCGTAGCTAAAGGCGTTGGCACCCAGCGAAGCAGCGAGGTCGAGATCGGTGGTATAGCCCTCGAAAAAGCCGTTGCCATGGTCGTTGTGCTGGCCGCCCTTGATCTTGCCAAGCTCGTCCCACTCGCTCCAATTGCTGGCCACGCGTGTGCCATCGCCGCGCAGGCTGCCCTCCGACTGGTAGGCAATGGTGGCAAAGCCGAATTGAAAACTCTTGGGAAACACAGCGACAGGCCCCGTGGGGCTACACGCCGCCATGGCGAGCAACCCCAGCGCGAAGAATCTCATGGCTACAACCTCAGCAGGGCGGAGCCCCAGGTGAACCCGGCGCCAAAGGCTGCCAAGCAGACAAGGTCACCCTTCTGTACTTTGCCGAGGCGTCGACACTCATCGAGGGCGAGCGGGATCGACGCCGCCGTGGTGTTGCCCACATGGTCGATGTTGTTGAAGCACTTCTCGTCGGGCAGCCCCAGCACCTGTTTGGCCACATACTCGTTGATGCGCAGGTTGGCCTGATGCGGGATCAGCATCTTGAGGTCCGCGAGCGAAACGCCATTTTTTGCCAAGGCTTCAAATACCGCTTCGGCCATCTTCGGCACCGCGTGCTTGAACACCTGACGCCCCTTCATCTTGGGAAAGTGGCGGGTATGGTCGCCCGAGATCTGCTCCACGCCGCACTGGGGGTGCTCTTTCGACGAGGGGTACTCGAGCCACAGGTCCTCGGCAAAATTGCCGTCGGCATGAAGATGCGTCGAGATAATCTGACTCTCCTCGTCCGCCGGAGTGATCACTGCAGCACCGGCCCCATCGCCGAAGATCACCGTGACATCGCGCCCGCGCGTCGAGCGATCGAGCCCACTTGAATGCACCTCTGCACCCACGAGAAGAATCCGGTCATACATGCCGGTGCGGATGAACTGATCCGCGACCGAAAGCCCGTAGATGAAGCCGGTGCACTGTTGGCGAACGTCGAGCGCTGCGGTGCCCGCCGGAACACCCAGCTTGCGCTGGAGAAACACGCCCGTGCCGGGAAACATGTGGTCGGGCGAAAGCGTGGCGAATATGATCATCTGAATGTCTTTGGGCTCGAGCCCGGCGTCGGCGAGCGCGCGCTTCGACGCCTCGCAGCCGAGGTCGGACGAACCGATCCCGCCGCCATCCGGCACCCAGTGGCGCTGCTTGATGCCGGTGCGCTCCTGGATCCACTCGTCGGAGGTGTCTACCCACTGCTTGAGATCGTCGTTGGTGACGATCCGTTCGGGGACGTAACTGCCAAGCCCGGCGATGCGTGATTTACGCATCAGATATCCAAGTTTCGAACGTTGAGCGCATTCTGCTCGATGAATTCGCGGCGCGGCTCCACCGCCTCGCCCATCAGCATGCTAAAGACGCGCTCCGCTTCGGCGAGGTCGTCGGCGCGCACTTCGAGGAGCGTGCGCTTGCTCGGATCCATCGTCGTCTCCCACAGCTGGTCGGCGTTCATCTCACCGAGGCCCTTGTAGCGCTGGATCATCCACCCCTTGCGTCCAGCGGCGTCGATGTGGGCGCCCAGCTGCTCGAAACGTTCGATCCGCACCGGTCCGCTCTTGCCCTCGCCGGTGCCCGTGAGCGTGTAGGGCGGCTCGCCCAGTCCACCGACATCGTGCCACAAACGCTGCAGCTCCTCATGCTCCGGTGAATCGAGAAAGCTCCAGTCGACCACCGTCTGTTTGCGCGCACCACCGAGCCGCACGGGATAGATGATCCGCGTGCCGCCATGCTCCGCATCGGGTTGCAGGTCGTATTTCACATCGGTGAGCTCGGGCGCCGATCGCTGGAGGTGCGCGAGCATCCGGTCAACCACGCGCGAGGCCGCTTGCGCATCAGCGAGATCCTTCTTCGCCAGGCCCACCTTCACCAGCGCATCGACGATCCGGGCATCCCCCTTCTTGTCGACCTGCTCAAGCACTTTCGTGTAGCGCAGGCTCCGCTCTGCCAGTGCGCGCAGCGCTGTCCCTTCGACGCGGCCGCCACTGCGCGTCATGAGCACCAGCTCCTCCGTCGCCGAACTGAGCAGAAACTCTTCGAGCGCCTGTTCGTTCTTCAAATAGAGCTCACGCTTGCCCTTCTTGACCTTGAACAGCGGCGGCTGCGCGATGCAGAGATAGCGGTTCGAGATGATTTCAGGGTACTGGCGATAGAAGAACGTGAGCAGCAGCGTGCGGATGTGCGAACCGTCGACATCCGCGTCGGTCATGATGATGATCTTGTGGTAGCGCAGCTTGGCGAGGTCCTTATCCTCGCCGACGCCACAGCCGAGCGCGGTGATCAGCGTCACGATCTCCTGCGACGAAAGCATCTTGTCGAGCCGCGCCTTTTCCACGTTCAGAATCTTGCCCTTGAGCGGCAAAATTGCCTGCTGCTTCCGGTCGCGCCCCTGCTTGGCCGAACCGCCGGCCGAATCGCCCTCGACGATGAACAGCTCGGCAAGTTCGGGATCGCGCTCTTGGCAGTCCGCCAGCTTGCCCGGCAGGGATAGCCCATCGAGCACGCCCTTGCGCTGCACCATCTCACGCGCCTTGCGCGCCGCCTCCCGCGCGCGCGCCGCAATCACGCACTTGGCGATCACTACCTTGGCCTCGCGCGGGTGCTCCTCGAGCCAGGTGCCGAGCTTGTCGTTGACAATCTGCGCGACGATGCCGGTCACTTCCGAAGAGACCAGCTTGTCCTTCGGCTGGTTGGAAAATTTCGGGTCGGGGTGCTTGATCGAAAGGATGGCCGCGAGCCCTTCGGCGAGATCCGATCCTGAAAGGCCCTGCTTGAGATCTTTGGTTAGATTATTGGCCGTCGCGTAGGCATTGATCGTGCGCGTCAGCGCCTGACGAAAGCCGGTGAGATGCGCACCTCCGTCCTTGTTTTTGATGTTGTTGGTGAAACAAAAAATCGTCTCGCTGTAGGAATCATTCCACTGGATCGCCACTTCGGCGGCGATCTCCATCCCTGGCACATCGGGGTGCATGCCCGTGCCAGAAAAATAGATGGGCCGTTCGTTGACCTTCTCTTTGGTCTCGTTGAGATCTTCGACGAACGAGGAGATGCCCCCCGTCGAGGTGAACTCCTGCTGCTTGGGATCGGCCGAGCGCTCGTCGGTGATGGTGATGGCGAGGCCGCGGTTCAAATAGGCCAGCTCCCGCATCCGCTGCGCCAGTGTGTCGAACAAAAACTCGATGTGGCGGAAAACCGTCTGGTCGGCTTTGAAGGTGACGGTCGTCCCCGAACGGTCCGACTTGCCCATCGCGCGGAACTCCGTCGCGGGATCGCCACGCCGGTACTCCTGGTGGTAGACCTTGCCATCGCGCCGGATCTCGAGCTTGAGCCACTCGGAGAGCGCATTGACGACCGAGACGCCGACGCCGTGGAGCCCGCCGGAAACCTTGTAGCTGGCCTTATCGAACTTTCCGCCCGCGTGGAGCACCGTCATGATTACTTCCGGTGCGGGGCGGCGCTCGGTCGGGTGCATATCGACCGGCATGCCGCGGCCGTTATCGGCGACGGTCACCGAATTGTCGAAGTGGATGGTCACATCGATACGCGTGCAATAGCCGCCGAGCGCCTCGTCGACCGAGTTATCGACCACCTCGTAGACCATGTGGTGCAGACCGGTGCCATCGTCGGTATCGCCGATGTACATCCCGGGGCGCTTTCTTACCGCCTCAAGCCCCTTTAAAACCTGAATGCTTTCAGCAGTATAAGTGCTTGGCGGGACGCCGGGGTCGAGCTCGCTCATCGGAGGTGCTTTCTACCACAAAATCGCCCCTTCTACGACGCGAAAATCGCGCCTTTCGGAATCCCATAGAACATGGTCCCGGTGGGTGGTGGTGATGAACACCTGGGCCGAAAGACCGTGCAGAAAATCGAACAGCTGGGCGTTGCGCGTGGCATCGAGCTCGGAGGAAACATCATCGAGGAGCAGGATCGGCGGCTCGCCCAGAACCGCTTCGAGCTGTTCGATCTCGGCGATCTTCAGGGCCAGCATGAGCGCCCGCAGCTGCCCCTGAGAGGCGTGCAACCCCGCTTCGCGACCATCGAGGATGAGCTCGAGATCATCGGTGTGAGGACCCACGCCGGTAAAGCCGCGCGCCAAATCGCGCGCCCGCGCCGCGACGAGCGCCCTCGCAAGCTCCTCCGCAAGCTGGCCATCGGCGCCAGAAAAATCGCTCGCGTAGCGCACCGCCAAGGATAATCCCGAGCGGGTGATACGCTCAAAGGCGGCCACCACGCGCGGCTCGAGCGCCCTTAGGTACCGACGGCGATGCCCTACCACCGCGGCCCCTGATTGGGCCAGTTGTGATTCGTAAACTTCAATTAAATCCACTACCTGATCGGTCTTCTCAGGGTCGCGCAAAAGTGCGTTGCGCGAGCGTAGGACCCGCTGATAAGCGCGCAGATCGGCGAGCAGCGCGGGATCGGCATTCCATACCGCGCGGTCGAGAAATCGCCGCCGCGCCTCGGGGGCCCCGCGCGGTAGCGCCAGATCGTCGGCACCAAACAGCACCACATTGAAACCGCCGAAGTGATCGATCGTGGCTCGCACCGGTTTGCCATCCACCTTTGCGAGCTTGCGCAGGGGCGCCCCCTGGAGCTCCACCTCGTGCAGCCTGCAGAGGCCCTGCCGCTCGAGCCGAGCGCGTACGCGCGCTGCTACCTCGTTCTGGACGCCAAATCGCACCATCTCCTCGTTACGGCTGGCGCGAAACGAAGTGAGGGTGGCGACCCAGTAGATCGCTTCGAGTAAGTTGGTCTTGCCCTGGGCGTTATCGCCGGCCAAGACATTGAACCGCGGGCCCGGCTCGATCAGCACCTGGATGAGGTTGCGGAAATTGCCTACTTCGACGGCGAGAAGCTTCAAATTCTCATGGGCATGACGACGCCGAGATAGTCAGCGCCATCGTCGCGCTGCGAGACCGGCCGCACCACACCCGGATCGAGCTCGCCCGCCAATTCCAGCTGCACTCGCGGCGCCTCAATCTCCCCCAAAATATCGATAAAATAGCGTGCGTTGAAGCCCACCGAAAGCGCCGCCCCGTCATAGTCGGCCTCGAGCTCCTCTCGCCCTTCGCCGAGGTCCGGATTGTCGGAGGTGACGCGCAGCAGGCCCTTTTCGATCGAAAACTTCACGCCCCAGGTCTTGTCCGACGACATGATCGAAACGCGGCGCAAGGCGTCGTAGAGCTGCGAGCGCGAAAGCTTCACGATTTTATCGTGATCCTTGGGGATCACCTGCTGATAGGGCGGAAACTGGGCCTCGACTAGCTTGACGCAAATGGCAATTTTTCCAGTGCGCACGAAGATGTGGTTCTCGCGAAGGCCGAGCTCGAACTCGCCGGTCGTGTTTTCGAGCGCGCGCCGCAGTTCGGCGAGCCCTTTGCGCGGAATGATCACGCCCTGTCCAAGCTCCGGTCCCCCCGCGAAATTGCGCTCGCATTTCGATAGCCGATGGCCATCGGTCGACACCATGCGCGCGCGCTTGCCATCGCACTCGAACAGCACGCCGTTGAGGTGATAGCGCGTCTCATCGCTCGAGATGGAAAAGAAGGTCTTGGCGATGAGATCGCGAAACGCCCCCGCATCTACCTTGGAGAATTTCACCTCCCGATGGTTCGGTAGCTTGGGAAAATCGCGATCGGCCATGCCTACCATGCGGTATTCGACCCGGCCGGATTTGATCTCAGCGTAGTTGTTCTCCCCACGTTTGAGCGATAGCTCTCCCGCTGGTAGCGACTTCACAATTTCATGCAGCTGTTTTGCTCCGATCGTAATGCCGCCCTCTTTATCCACCGCCGCCGGCAGCTCGGCCGTAACCGTGACACCCAGATCGGTCGCGCCCAGGAGCACACGCTCTTTGCCATCACTGCGGAGCAGCACATTCGCTAAGATCGGCATAGTCGCTTTGCGATCCGCAACATTTTGCGCGAGCGCCAAGCCGCTCAAGAACACTTCGCGATCGATCTTCAGTTCCATCTGTTGACCCCAGCTCTGTTCTGTTTCTTTAGAACTAAATTAAAAGATCCGGATCTATACAGAGTCCTGTGAAAACCTGGATAACTCCCGCAACGCGCCGCAGCTTATCCGCTTTAGCTGTGGCTGGAACGGGGGACGAAATCTGCGCAGGAGACACTTTTTCCACAGCACCCGCTTGTCCCCAGATCCGCCACAGGCTGTTCCCCAAGTATTCCCACAGGCTCGATTGGTTAGCATTCGGCCCGTCGCCATACAATGAAAAACGCGTATGGTCATGACCATAGGAAGCGACTATTGCGTGCTGATGGTGGGGCTCCAAAAATGGAGCGAGTGGATCACTGGGTGCGGGCTTGATTCGTTGACGCTCAGGCAAGTGCTCATCTGATAGGATCCGAAGTTTAGCTGTGCAATGGTCAGCGTACCTGTAAAGCCCTCGTTGTAGAGATCGGTGGGTTGGCAGTTGCGTTGGCTCGAAAGACAGCCGCTAGTTAAACTTACTATCCAACCCGGCGGCAGTTTGGCGAGATCCACGGTAACCGGCCACTGCGGTGGGGGGCCGACGAAACGTTGCCAGCGCACCATAATGGGAGTGGGAAGCTGAGCACTGATGACATCAAACGCGGCGGCCTCGCAGCAGTTGAGGTAAAGGGGGTGGGCGGACACAGCGGGGCTGGCGGCGAGCTTTCCATTGAGCTCGATCTGCGGTGAGTTGGGATTACCACAAAAGCCACCCAAATCGGCCGTGGCCAACCGCAGATCTCCCCCGTAGAACAGATCCAGGTTAGCCGCCATTTGTAAGTCGGACCCACCCGGAGTCGGCAGCGCGCTCTGGGAGCAACCCGCTACCGTTAGCAAGACGAAAAGAATCGTTGGCCGCTGCATCCTACTGCGTCAACCGCCGCTCCAGCTCTTCCACGGCATAGCGGGTCTTGGGATCGTCCTGAACCAGCTTTTCAATCTTGCGGCAGGCCGATAGCACCGTGGTGTGGTCTTTGCCGCCAAACTTCGACCCGAGCTCGGGATAGCTCGCCTTGACCAGCTTACGCGCGAGATACATGGCGATCTGGCGCGGCCGTGCCAGCGCTTGATGGCGATGGTGCGATTTGAGATCGGTCAGCTTGAGGTTGAAGTGGTGGGCGACCTCCTTCTGCACGCTCTCGATGGTCACGGCCGAAGTCGACTGGCTGAGGAACTGCTTGAGCGTTTCTTTGGCGAAGTCGATGGTGATGGGCTGTGCCGTAAGCGATGCAAAGGCGGCGATGCGAATGAGGAGCCCTTCGAGCTCGCGCACGTTCGACTTGATGTGGGTGGCGAGAAAGATCGTCACATCCTTGGGCAGGTCGATCTGGTCGACCTCGGCCTTCTTTTCCAAAATGGCGATGCGGGTTTCGAGCTCGGGCGGCTGGATGTCGGCGATGAGACCCCACTGAAAGCGCGAACGGATGCGGTCTTCGAGGTCGGGGATTTCGTGCGGATACTTATCGGCCGTGACCACGATCTGCCGGTGCGATTCGAACAGCGAATTGAAGGTATGAAAGAACTCCTCCTGGGTGCGGTCCTTGCCGGCCAGGAACTGGATATCGTCCATCAGCAAGACATCACAATGCTCGCGGTATCGACGGCGAAACTCGTCGATGCGGTTGGAACGCACGCAGGTGATGTACTCGTTCATAAAGGTTTCGGCCTTGAGATAGCAGATGTTCCAATCGGGCCGAGTTTCATGGACCGCGTGGCCGATGGCGTGGATGAGGTGGGTCTTCCCGAGCCCTACGCCGCCGTAGATGAAGAGCGGGTTGTACTTGCCGGCCGGAAATTCGACCGCTGCACGTGAAGCGGCATGGGCCAGCTGGTTGGAGGGGCCGACCACGAAGCTATTGAAGCGGTATTTGGCCAGGAGACTCGGGTGAGGACTGGCCGGAAGCGCTGAGGCGACGGGAGCAGCTTCCTCGGAGGGGAGCAATTCGCTATCGGCGAGCACCGGCACCACTTCGGCCACGTCCACGTCCTCACCGACTTCGAGGGCGATGCGGTACTCGAGATGAGTCAGCGCGCGGAGCTCATCCTGGACGATGCTGAGGTAGTTGTCCTCAAACCATTCCTTAATATATCGGTTCGGGGCGCGCAGGAGAATGCGATCCTCCTCCACCGCCAGGCACTGGATGGGTTTCAGCCACATATCGAAATTGTGGCGCTTGATCTTCTGTTCCATCGCGCCAAGCGCCGCTTCCCAAATCGCTGCCATGAACCCCCGAAAGAGAAAACTTATCCATTCACAGGGGGGACTTTCCCGTCCCCCCCTCGACGAGCAAAGCTCATCGAGCCTTCCCCCTCACCGCGCGAGGAGCGCGCGGAAGGGATGCAACCGTGACGATCCAATTTTCACCGCGTGAACGCTTACGAGAAAACTTATCCACAACCTATCCACGTCTGTGGATAACGCATCTCCAATAAAAATACGTGTCGTTTTAAATGGTTACTGAACAGATGGCCGACCAACGGCGAATGTGCGAACAGGAACTAACGAGCATCCAGACCCCCCGAAGCGTTGGGTTTCTTAGCAAAGGTACGCTCTTTGTGGCAAGGAGAAAAATGCGAATGAGTCTGATCTGCTATGAAATAATTCGGAAAAAAGTTGATCAAAATCGGCAGAAAATTCTAGCGCTAAAAGTGCGCTGGCGACATGAGGTCGGAAGCGCTTGGATCAAGAGCGAAAATCGGTAGCGAGAATTTTTGAACGCGCTACGCGAACGGCTGAAAACTCGATTTCTCGACGGAAAAACCGATCCCTTGACAGGGGCGAAGCACGCTGGTATGGATCGCCACCTTTGACGAGGAGAAGGCCGTGAAGCGCACATTCCAGCCTCATAACAAGCGACGCAAGCGGACCCATGGTTTCCGCAAGCGCATGCGCACACGTGGCGGCCGTCTGGTGCTAAACGCACGTCGTCGCAAAGGGCGTAAGCGGCTGGTCGTCACGGTCGCGAAAAAGTAGCCGGGGCAGCGGCCCCCTCCATGGGGTTGCCCGAGACTGAGACGTTTCCACTATGCCTACGCATCCGCAAGCGGAGCGAGTACTTGGCGATCCAGGGGCGCGGGCGCAAGCTCGAGAGTGCGCACTTTCTCCTGTTTGTGCGCGCCGCGACGGAGGGGATGGCGCCGACGCGCGTGGGCTTTACGGTGTCGAAGCGGGTCGGAGGAGCGGTGGTACGCAATCGACTAAAGCGGCGGCTCCGCGAGATCTGTCGCAGGAATCGCCGCTGGTTTCCCACCGGGTTCGACCTGGTGCTGGTGGCCAAGCCCAGCGCGAGGGGGGTGGTTTTCTCCCAGGCAGCGAGCGAAATCGAGCTGTTTTCACGGCGGTTGCAGCGGCGATGACCCTCGTGCTTTTAGGGTTGCTGCGCGGCTATCGCCTGCTGGCCTCTCCTTGGCTCGGCGGGCACTGCCGCTTTGAACCCAGCTGCTCCAGCTATGCCGAGGAGGCCCTGCGCCGGTTCGGCCCGCTTAGGGGTTCGTGGCGAACCCTGCATCGCCTGCTACGGTGTCACCCATTGGCGGCGGGCGGGTATCACCCGGTGTGCGAAAAATGATGGATAAACGCCTCATTACAACAATTGGGTTGTCGTTTTTGATCCTGTTCGGCTGGACCTGGCTGCAGCGCCGCTACTTCCCGGCGCCTCCTGCGTCGCCGGTCGCGGCTCCTGGCGCGCCGGTCCTGGCTCCCGACCCGACGGCTTTGCCAACGGCTTTGCCAACGGCCACGCCGAACGCCACGCGACCCAAGGAAGAGCGTTTGGCCATCGAGCGCCCAGGCTATTTTCGGGCGGTCTTCTCCAGTTGGGGCGCGGCGCCCATCGAGTTTACGCTGCTCCATCCACAGTACCAGGTGTCCGTCTCCGGCCGCGATGTTCCGATCGACATGATCCGACCCGAGGCCGGCACGCCACCCTTTACGGTTGCATTTAGCACGACGGCCAGCGAGAGCGAACGCTCGGAATTTGATCTGGCGCCCGACGCGGTCTGGCAGCTCGTTTCAAATAGCGGCCAGGAGCTCGTCTATGCGACCGAGGTCGGCTCGGTCCATCTCGAGAAGCGCTGGCAGCTGCCGGAGGCGGGCTACCGGTTGGGGCTCCGTCTGACCGTCGAAAATCGCGGCGCTGCGAAACCGGTACGGGCGCGAGCCCTCATCGCAGTGTCGAGCTGGCAGAATCCGAACGTGCAACAGGGGGGCGCGCTCAGTATGGGGCGGCGGTTGAGCATGACCGACGGGGAGTGCGATC
>JAHFDT010000001.1:63801-102405 GCA_023248875.1 Myxococcales bacterium
AAGGTGCATCGGGTGAGCTACGGCGGCGGGGGGGGCTGCTCGGGCGGGGCGTCGCGCTGGAGCGAGGCGGTCGCCGCCGCTGGGGAGGTTCGCTGGATTGGCACAGGAGAACAGTTCTTTATGACGGCACTGGCGTTTGCCCCCCAGTCGGAGGGTCGCGCCTGCACGGTGGCGGGCGAGCCCAATGGGCGGATCACCGCGCGGGCGATTTTCGCGGAGCGCCAGATCGCCTCGGGCCAGCGCGCCGATTATGAGATGGCGGCCTTTTTGGGGCCCAAGCTGCAGGACGAGCTCGATGCGGTGACTGTGGGTGGGGCGGATGCCCAGCTCAGCGATGCACTGAACTACACCTTCGAATTCGTGGCGCGGCCGATGGCGTGGCTGCTGCGCCAAATCCATCGCGTGACGATGAATTGGGGCCTGGCCATCATCGCGATTACCATTTTGCTCAAGGCGGCGCTCTGGTATCCCAGCCAAAAATCGATGCGCTCGGCGAAAAAAATGGGCGCGCTCAAGCCGGAGATCGATAAGCTCAAAGAGCGCTACGGCGATGACAAGCAGGGCTTTTATCTCGCGCAGCAGAAGCTGTTCAAGGACCACAAGGTCAGCATGTTTGGCGGCTGCTTGCCGATGGTGCTGCAGCTGCCGATCATTTGGGCCTTCTACTCGATGCTCTCCAATACGGCGGAGTTTTATCGCGCGACCTTTGTGGGGCCGATCAACGATTTGAGCGGGCCCTTCTGGCCGCTGGCGTTGGCGACGGGCGGCCTTCTGTTTGTACAGCAGCGCCTGGCGCCGACTCAGGTCGATTCCCAGCAGCAAAAAATGATGATGTACATGATGCCGGCGATGTTCATGGTGTTTACACTCATGCTACCGTCGGGTACGACGCTCTACATTTTCACCAGCACGCTGCTCGGGCTGGTGCAGCAGGTCCTGATCAATCGAACGGAGCCGAAGAGAGCATGACGGAGATTGCAGTCGAGAGGATGAAGCAGCTGCTCGGCCACATGGGCGTGGTGGGCGAGGTCGTGGGACGCGAGGAGAGCGACCATGTCCTCCTCGAAATCAGCGGGCCGGAGACGGGCCTCATCATCGGCAAGCAGGGCGCGACGCTCGATGCGCTGCAGTATCTCATCAATAAGATGTTGGCGCCGCGCGGGGCCGAGCCCCGCGATCGCAAGCCAATCTATGTCGATGCCGAGGGGTATCGGCAGCGGCGGGCCGACTCGCTTACCGAGCTGGCGCTGCGTCTCGCCGAAAAGGCACGGCAGACGCGGCGGCCGGTTTCCGTGGAGCCGATGAATCCGGCGGACCGGCGTGTGATGCACGTCGCGCTTGCCGAGGCGGCCGGCGTGTCGACCCACTCCGAGGGCGAGGGGCCGGAGCGCCATCTGGTGATCGTACCGGATCCAGATCCGCCGGCGAGCGGCTAGCCGCACACGCAGATGGCGAACGATACGATCGCTGCCATCGCGACGGGCGCGGGGGGCGGCATCGGGATCGTCCGGGTGAGCGGGCCGGAGGCACCGGCGATGGCGCGGCGCTTGCTGAAGCCGTGGCCCGAGCGGCCCGAGAGCCATCGGCTCTACTTGGCGACCTTTTGCGATCCAGCGACGGGTGAAGCGCTGGACGAAGGACTCGCCTGCGCGATGCGTGCGCCCCATTCCTACACCGGCGAAGAGGTGCTCGAGCTGCAAGGCCACGGCGGCGCGGGCAACTTGGCGCGCCTCGTCGATGCGGTGGTGCGAGCAGGAGCGCGCGTGGCGGAGCCCGGCGAATTCACCCGGCGGGCATTTTTGGCAGGCCGAATGGATCTCACCCAGGCGGAGGCGGTGGCCGAGGTCATCGCGGCACGATCGGAGCGGGCGGTGCGCCTCGCACAGACCCAGCGCGGTGGTGCGATTGCTGCACGGGTCGGTCAGTTCCGGCGGCGCGCGATCGATCTGCTCGCGGAAGTGGAGGCGCAGATCGATTTTCCCGACGAGAAACTCGATTTTCTTTCACCGGCCGTGCTGGCACAGACGACCCTGGGGTTGGCGAGCGAGGTGGCGGCACTCGCCGGCACATATGCCCGCGGGCGGCTGATCGCTTCGGGGGCCGAAGTGGCGCTGATCGGTCGGCCCAACGCCGGGAAATCGAGCTTGCTCAACGCGCTCGTCGGGGAGGAGCGTGCGCTCACCGATGCGGTGCCCGGAACCACCCGCGATGGGGTGGAGGTGGAGCTCGAGCTCGAAGGGTGGATGGTGCGGCTCGTCGATACCGCGGGTGAGCGCGTGAGCGAATTGATGGGGCTTGAGCAGCGTGGTATCGAGCTCGGGCGCAGGCGGCGCGAGCGCGCGGATGTCTGGCTGATTGTGGTCGATGGCACGGTGGGCTGGACCGAGCTCGAAGAGCGGCTCCTCGGCGAGGCGGCGCGGCCAGTGGTCACAGTTTGGAATAAGTGCGA
This sequence comes from Myxococcales bacterium, assembly GCA_023248875.1. Classification (GTDB taxonomy): domain Bacteria; phylum Myxococcota_A; class Polyangia; order Palsa-1104; family SHYY01; genus JAHFDT01. The sequence continues at coordinate 66,251 of JAHFDT010000001.1, forward strand.
TTTGGCGCCCTCACGGCGGCCGAACGTCGTAGTCACGAGCGCGCGATCGGGCGAGGGGCTGGGTGAACTCAAGCGGGTCCTTCGTGAGACGCTGAACGACGGCGATAAGGAGGAGAGTGCGGCCATCTCGAGTGCGCGCCAGCACGAAGCGCTCGAAGAGGCGGGCGCGGCGCTATCGCGCGTGACGGCCTTGCTGGAACGAGAGGAGCCGCTTGAGCTCAGTGCGGTCGATCTCCGCATGGCGATCGATCGGTTGGGCCGCGTCACGGGAGAGATAGTCGACGGTGAGGTGCTCGACCAGATTTTCGCGCGGTTTTGCATCGGCAAGTAGCGTATCCTCCGCGGATGCAGCTGGTGGGAAAGAACTGCGCCGTTTCCTGTCGTCCGATCCGGACCGAGGGCTGCGTCGTACAGACCGAAATGGGGCACGGAGAGGTCAATTCACTGATCGACAAGCAACTCGGCCTAGGCCGTTAGTGCTTGCGATAGGGATCGGCCGCGGGGGCCTTGTCGGCTGCGCCGCTCGTGCGTCGACGGTTGGTTCGATTGGCGCGTTTGGTCGGCAATAGATCGATCGCGATCTCCTGTCCCTCGACGAGTGGCGTGACGTCGTAGGCGGCCTCATCGTAACCGTCGAGATGAAAGGTGAGGTGCACCGGCTGCTGGGAGCGCACGAGTTCGATCGATCGCGGGCTTTCTCCGAGGTTGCGCGCGCCGTCGAGGATCTTGGCGCCCGGCGGTTGGGTGGCGACCCGCACGATCACGCTGGCCGGCGGCGCAGGAGAGGCGGGCGCCGCGGGCTGGAGAACGATTGCTGGCGGCGGCTGGGAATGGAGGCGCGCGTTGAGCAGCAGCCCCCCTCCGACGAAGAGCGCCATGGTGAGCGCAATCCAGGCCCAGCGGCTGCCGACCCGCGGCTGTGAGACCGCTCTCAGCGCGGTGATAGTGACGCCGCTGCGGACGCGTTCGAGATCGGTGGCCAGGTCGGCCATGGTCTGGTAGCGATCGTCGCGCGATTTCGCGAGCGCTTTGAGCACGAGTCGCTCCATCCCCTCGGAGATGGCCAGCCCGGGTGCCACCTGGCGAGGCGGCAGGGGCGGGTCGGTGATCACCTGCGATAGGATGCCGAGGTAATTGCTGCCACGGAACGGCACCTCGCGGGTCAAGCACTCATAAAGAATCACACCGAGCGCGTAGATATCGACGCGCCCGTCGAGCTGCTCTTCGCCGCGCGCCTGTTCGGGGGACATGTAGAGGGGTGTGCCGAGGACCATGCCGGTCTGGGTGAGGCGCGGCGTATCGGCGTCGTCGACGCGTACCAGCTTGGAGATGCCGAAGTCGACCACCTTGACGAAGGTTTCGCCATCGCGCTGGACCAAGAAGATGTTCTCCGGCTTCACATCGCGGTGGATGATGCCTTGCGCGTGGGCGGCGCCGAGCGCGCTGGCCACCTGGCGCGCGATATCGATGACCTGTTTTTCGGCGAGCGGTCCCTCACGCTGAATCAATGTGCTGAGCGATTCCCCGTCGAGGAGCTCCATCACCACATAGTTGCGGCCATCGCTCGTCGTACCCACGTCATAGATCTCAACGATGTGCTGGTGCTGGATCGATGAGGCGAGCTTGGCCTCGTGCAAAAGTCGCGCAGCGACTTCGGGCTTTTCGGCATGCCGGTCGTGCAGGACCTTGATGGCGACCGTTCGCCCGATCAGCGTCTGTACCGCCTCATACACCATCCCCATCCCGCCCTCGCCGATGCGGCGCGTGATGTGAAAGCGGCTGTCGAGAAGGTTGCCGACCAGGGGATCGCTCGCAGGATTGGCCATGGGTCTAGAGAAGCTTAAACACCGCTGCGGCCACGGCGAGCAGAACGATCGCCATCAGCCAAAACGGCGAACGTTTGGGCGAGGGTGCCGGTTCGATCCGCGGTGGGGGCGATGGCACGGTCGCCTCCTCCTCGGCCACAGCCGCTAGCACGGGGAGAGGGGCCGGCGTGGGCGAGTTGCGGCCTTGCGCCGCGCTGTCGTCCCAGCGCTCGCCGTGAGCAAAGGCCTCCTTGTGGGCGGCCGAGCAAAAGTAGTAGGTGCGTCCCTCGAAGATCCCCATCGCGCGCGCCCGCAGCGGGTCGACTTCAGCGCCACACACCGGATCTTGCGCCATCAGCCGCTCCCCGCGCCCATACTGAAGAAGCTCTTGATCCGTCCAATGAGATCCTTCTTTTGGGCCTCCCGTGCCTTGGCGACTTCGGCATCGATGTGTGCCACTTCGCCGATCAGCTCCTGCTGGCGCGAGGTGAGAATCTCCGAGATGTCGTTGACGAGCGTCGTTCGCCGGCCGATCACTTCCTGGAAGAGCGCCCGGTCGATCACGTAGCACTCCGCGTCGGTTTTGGCCACTACCGTGGCAGCACGTGCCTCTCCCGTCATGAGCGACATTTCGCCGAACAGCTGCCCTTCCGTCAGCAGTGCGACCTCGTGCTCGGTCTGATCGATCGTCACCCGCACCGCGACGCTGCCGCGCCGGATCACGAACAGCGAATCGCCCGGAGCCCCTTGCCGCAGAATCGTTTCGCCGGCGCCGAACACCTCCACCTGGCAGCCATCGGCCAGATGCTCAAGATGTTCTTCGGCGAGCGGCCCAAAAATACCGACCCTCTGGAGCGCCTGCAGCCGTCGCACGTGCTCCTTGTGCCACTTGGCCTCCTCGCGCTCCTTGTTGAGCTCGGTGACAAAGATATTGCGCGAGGGGTAGGGGATCTCAATCCCATTGCGACGCAGTGCGTACCAGATGCGTTTGCGCACTTCGCTATCGGTGGTGTCATCCTGTCGCAGGTCGGTCAGGCGATAGCGCACGGCGTATTGATGATGATCCTGTTCGGCGCGAAACAGGATGCAGTCGGGCGCCGGATGGTCCGGCTTCACGTTGGGCACGCCCTTGAGCGCTTCGATCACCACGCGCTGCACCTCGTTGGGCGGATGGCGGTTGTGGATATTGATGTAGACCCATTGGCGATGCCAGCCGACCGGGCGCGAGAGATTGGTGATCTGACCCTTGGCCAGCTGACCATTGGGAATGATGATGAGATCGTCGTTGCGCGTGACGATCGCCGTCGAGCGCCAGCGGATCTCCGCGACCTGGCCGGTGACCTCACCGACCGTGATCCAGTCGCCGATCGAGAGGGTGGTCTCGAGCTGTAGCGCGATCCCGCCGATGACATTGCCGAGCGTCTCCTGCAGCGCAAAGCCGATGACGCCGGTGAGCACCGCCGAGGTGGCGACGATCGAGCTGAGATTCACACCGGTCTGGTGCAGCAGCACGAACAGCACCACGATGGCTGCGATGATCGAGGTGACGTCACGCAGAATGCGCAGCTTGCGGAAGCTGCGCCCGAGCACGTCGAACAGCACCATCGAGGAGAGGCCGATGATGCCGAAGGAGAGACAGACTTCGGCGGGCAGGGTGACGAGATCGCGCTCGCCCTCGAGGTGCTGCGAAATGAGGAGTGCCTGCAGCGGCAGCGAGGCCAGATAGAGCGCAATGTAGACCAGCGAAAAGCGCGCCTGCACACGCCCGCGTGAGCCCATCCGAGCGACGAGGGCCACGGTGATGCAGGCGAACGCGGCCGCCACGCCCCGCTGGTGGTCACGCAGAAGCTCGGCCAGTAGTTCCGAAAAGCGGCTACCCATGTTCGTCGAGATATACCAGAATCAGCGCTTGACTTCACTTAGCCCATCGCATTGACTGCTGCGAATCGGAGGCGAAGCCATGTCCAACTACAAAGTTGCCGATCTGAAACTGGCCGATAAGGGCCGTTTGCGCGTCGAATGGGCCGAATCCCGCATGCCAGTGCTGATGGCGTTGCGCGAAAAATACAAGGACTCGAAGCCATTCCGTGGCCATCGCATTGCTGGCTGCATCCATGTCACCAAGGAGACTGCGGTGCTGGTGAGCACCCTGCGCGCCGCTGGGGCGGAGGTCTCCTGGTCGGGCTGCAATCCGCTGTCGACGCAGGACGATGTGGCCGCCGCGCTCGCCGCCGAAGGCACTTCGATCTATGCCTGGCACGGTCTCAGCAAGGACGAATTCTACTGGGCGATCGAGCAGACGCTGGCATTTAAACCCACGCTTACCCTTGATGATGGCGCCGATCTAATTTTCACGGTCCACTCTAAACACGCCCACCTGGCGAAGGACATCTACGGAGGCACCGAGGAGACCACCACCGGAGTGCACCGCCTGCGTGCGATGGCGGCCGACGGCAAGCTGCTCTACCCGATCATCGCCGTCAACGATTCTGAGACCAAGTGGGATTTCGATAACGTCTATGGCACCGGGCAGTCGTCGCTCGACGGGATTTTGCGCGCCTCGTCGGTGCTGATCGCCGGCAAGAACTTTGTGGTCGCCGGCTACGGCCACTGTGGCCGCGGCGTGGCGTCGCGCGCCAAGGGCATGGGCGCCAATGTCATCGTCACCGAAGTGAAGGCGACGGCGGCGCTCAAGGCGACACTCGAGGGCTTCCGTGTCATGCCGATGGAAGAGGCGGCCAAGGTGGGCGATATCTTCGTCACCGCCACCGGGATGAAGGACATCATCGTCGGGCGCCATTTCGATGTCATGCGCGATGGCGCGCTGGTCTGCAACACCGGCCACTACGACTGCGAAATCAATCTCGTCGATCTTGACGCCCGCACCAAGGGCAAGCGCGAGATCCGCGCCAATAACGAGGAGTACACGCTTCGGGATGGTCGCCGCGTTTACGTGCTCGGCCAGGGCCGGCTCATCAACCTCGCCGCCGCCGAGGGCCATCCATCGGAGGTGATGGACATGTCCTTTGCTAACCAGTTCCTCGGGCTGCTTAAGCTGGCCCGCGAGGGACGCTCGCTCGAAAAGCGCGTCTATGAGCTGCCCCCCGAGCAGGATCAGGAGATCGCGCGCACCAAGCTCAAGACCATGGGCCTCGCCATCGATGCGCTGACCCCTGAGCAGGTCAAATACGCCACCGACTATTCAGCAGGAACGTAGCGCTTCTGGCCGTCCGAGGGGCGGGCTTTTCGCGCCTGCATTCACGTTGTCAAGAGGCGTAGGCATCGGAAGATGGCTAGCGTGCTAGCCATGGCCAATTGGGTAGTCACCCGGTACGCGGCTAACCCCTGATGATTGCCAGGGATCGATCATCCCCGGAAAAGGTACGCGAATTGCTTATTGGTCGGGCCACACGGCCACTCGTCCTTTTTGTGAGGTTCTGAATGCGATTCGTCATTGCGGCCTTGGTTCTCATCGGTATGGCCTGCGGCCCTGTTTTCGACGAAGAGGACGACCGTCCCTACTGCGACACCGATCTCGACTGCAAGCAGTACGATATCCAGGGAATTGGATACTTCGAGTGCGATACCGATGCCCATCGGTGCGAGCTGCACGATGGTTAAAACGTCCCACTTCTCATCATGTTGCCTAAGTTCATTCCGGATGTGCCGGGTCGCTGCGAGGCGAATCTGCAGCCGCTCGACGCCTGTGGCGGCTGCGCAAAAGGCACCTATTGCACCGTTTGTAAGACCCTCAGTGGGCCCAAGAATACCTGCATGCCGAACGGCTCAGCCTGCTAGACCGACCTCACGTTAAGTTGAGCGTAGCGAGGCGATCCCCTCTGCCTCGGCCGCAGACGTCCTCGGACCGGGGGACCCCGAGACCGAGGCGAGACGAGGAGCGACGACGCAGGACTACTGTAGTAATCCAAGGAGGAGCGACGAAGTATCCCCGAAGGAATCGGCCGCCGAGTAGGTCAACTTAACGTGAGGTCGGTCTAGCGTTGAGGCTTCCCACCCAGAGCCCCTTCCCGCGTGGAGGGGGCCTTTTTTTATTCGAATTGTTGGATCAGCGCCGAGAGGTCGAGCTCGCCCCAGCCTGCAGTGACGGCCGCAGCAATTTGCACTCGGATCGATTCGAGCACGGGGAGGGGCATGCCCAGTGATTCGGCGGTTTTTAGCACGAGCTCCTGATCTTTGAGGAAGAGAGCCATCCGAAAATCAGGACTGAAATCGCGCGCCAAGATCTTGGACCCTTTGGTGGTGAACTGCGGTGAGGAAAAGGCGCCGCTTTGAACCACTTCGAGGATGCGTTCGGGCGCAAGGCCAAGTCGCTTTCCGAGCACCAGCATGGAGGTGAAGCCGGTGAGCATGTGTGCGCCGAGGCCATTGAGCACCAGCTTCATCGCCGCACCGCTGCCGCTCGGGCCAACGTAGTGAACTTCTCCCATCGTTTCGAGGAGCGGCCGTACGCGTTCGACGCCTGCTCTTTCGCCGGCCGCCAGAATCAGCAGCGTACCCTCTTCAGCAGGGCGGCGCGAACCGGAAACCGGCGCATCGACGAGCTCGATTCCGCGCTGCGCAGCGCGGGCGGCGAGGGAGTGAATCGTCGCTGGATCGACGGTCGACATTTCGAGGAGGAGGGTGCCCGGTGCCATCGCCGCGAGCGCTTGCTCGGCCACGGACAAAACCGCGACAGGATCGGCCAGCATGGTGATGACGACATCGGCCTGGGCGGCGGCCTCAGCCGGCGTGGCGGCGGCAGAAATGGCGGGTTCGGCGACGAGTGCCTGCGTGCGGGCCAAGGCGCGGTTCCAGACTGTGAGGGAGTGGCCAGCTCGAGCGATGCGGCGCGCCATCGGCGTGCCCATCGTGCCTAGACCAAGAAAGGCGACGTTCACTTAGGCGAGGGCGGTTTCGACAACCTTCTTCGGTGCGGGTGCCCGCTTTGGAGCGTGGCCATTGCCATTCCCATTGCCATGGGCGCGCGACAGAGCGGCCGTGAGCTCATCTTTGCGCGACGGCTGCTCCCAGGTGAAATCCTTTTCGCTGCGGCCGAAGTGGCCGTAGGAGGCGGTCTGTCGGTAGATCGGCCGACGCAGATCGAGCTCGCGGATGAGCGCGCCCGGCCGGCAGTCGAACTTTTCGCGCACCAGCTTGGAGAGCGCCTCGTCGGAGACGACACCGGTGCCGAAGGTGGTCACCAGGATCGACACCGGCTGCGCCACGCCGATCGCGTAAGCGAGCTGCACTTCGCAGCGACGCGCCAACTTGGCCGCGACGATGTTCTTGGCGATGTAGCGCGCATAATAAGCCGCCGAGCGGTCGACCTTCGTGGGATCCTTGCCCGAGAAGGCGCCGCCGCCGTGCCGACCCCAGCCGCCGTAGGTATCGACGATGATCTTGCGCCCGGTCAGCCCCGAATCGCCCATCGGCCCACCGACGACAAAGCGGCCGGTCGGGTTGATGAAGTACTTGGTCTTGGGCGTGAGCAGCGAGGAGGGTAGCTCCTTCTTGACCACCTCTTCGATGATCGCATCGCGCAGCGTCTTGTACTTCACATCCTCGCTGTGCTGCGTCGAAATGACGACGTTATCGATCGCCACCGGACGGTCGTTTTCGTAGCGCACTGACACCTGGCTTTTGCCGTCGGGGCGGACGAAGTTGAGAATGCCTTTTTTACGCACCGTGGCGAGCCGCCGTGTCAGCCGATGGGCGAGCGCGATCGGGGTGGGCATCATCTCTTTGTTTTCGTCGCAGGCGTAGCCGAACATCATGCCCTGATCGCCGGCGCCCTGCTCGTCCTTGGTGTAGACACCTTTGCCATCGACGCCCTGGGCAATGTCGGGCGACTGCTGCTCGAGTGCCACCAGCACGCCGCAGGTCTTCCAGTCGAAGCCCATCTCGGAGCTCGAGTAGCCGATCTCCTTGACCGCCTCGCGCACCAGCTTAGGAATATCGACGGTAGCGGAGGTGGTCACTTCGCCTGCCACCATCACAAAGCCGGTCTTGGTGAGGGTCTCGCAGGCCACGCGGCAGCCGGGATCCTGGGCGATGATCGCATCGAGGATCGTATCGGAAACCTGGTCGCATAGCTTGTCGGGGTGCCCTTCGGTTACCGACTCGGAGGTGAAGAGGAAATCGGCCATCGGCTGCTCCTTTGAAAGAGGCGGGACGATACCATTCTGAAATGGGTTGTCAACGCAGGGTGGGGTCCCGTAGGGTTTGAGTATGTTACGGAAGGTGCTGCCGGGCGAGCCCGATCGGCAGGCGGTGCTGGATCGCCTGGTGAACCGGGCCTCAACGACTGATCCAGCGATCGAACGAGCGGTGCGCGAGGTAGTGGGGGATGTCCGAGCGCGCGGCGATGCGGCGGTGCGCGATTGGACGCTGCGGTTTGAGCAGCGTGCGCTCCTCGGGTTTGAGATCGAACGCGAAAGTTGGCGGCGTGCAGCGTCCGGCGTGGCACCGGGGGTGAAGCGGGCGCTCGCCTGTGCGCACCAGCGCATCGCGCAGTTCCACGCCGAAGAGGCCGAGCGGCTGCACAGGTGCGGGTTTGAAATGACCGATGCCGAGGGGGCGCGGCTGGCGCTGCGGATTTTTCCGCTTTCGCGCGTTGGGATCTATGCGCCGGGAGGGACGGCGCGCTACCCCTCATCGGTGTTGATGGGCGCGGTGCCAGCGCGAGCGGCGGGGGTGGACGAGATTGTGTTGACCTGCCCGCAGCCGAGCCCGGAGGTGCTGCTGGCCGCCGAGCTCAGTGGCGTGCATCGGGTTTTTGCGCTGGGCGGCGCGCAGGCGATCGCGGCGCTGGCCTACGGCACGGAGTCGGTGCCGCGCGTCGACAAGATCGTCGGACCGGGCAATGCCTACGTGGCGGCGGCCAAGCGGCTGGTGTTTGGCGATGTGGCGATCGATCAGATCGCAGGCCCCTCTGAGGTGCTGATTTTGGCCGACGATTCGGCGAATCCCATCTACGTAGCCGCCGACCTGCTGGCGCAGGCGGAGCACGACACCGCCGCCTATCCAGTGCTTGTCACCACGTCATCCGGACTGGCGGACGCGGTAGTGCAAGAGCTCGAGCAGCAGATCGCGACGCTGCCGCGCCGAGCGATCGCCGAGGCGGCGGTGCGCAACCAGGGTGCGGCGATCGTCGTCGAATCGCTCGACGAGGCGGTGGCGCTCGCCGAAGCCTTTGCACCCGAACACATCGAGCTACATCTGCGCGGGGCCGAAGCGATCGCTGCAAAGCTGCGCTGCGCAGGGGCGATCTTCCTCGGCGCCTTTACCCCCGAAGCGGCGGGCGACTATCTCGCTGGCCCCAACCACGTGCTACCGACGGGCGGCAGCGCGCGCTTTGGCTCACCGCTCGGAGTCCACGATTTCTTGAAGCGCACTTCGGTGCTCGCCTATTCGCAGTCGGCGCTTGCGGCCCAGGCGGGCGATATCGTCGAGCTGGCGCGCGTCGAAGGCCTCGAGGGCCACGGCCGCGCGGTCGAACTGCGGCTGGGGCCCCAATGAGTTGGCGCGATGCTGTTCGGCCCGAGCTTTTGCCGCTCGCGGCCTACCAGGTTCCGTCACTCCCCGCGCGTATCAAGCTCGATGCCAACGAAAGCCCGTACGTGCCGCCGCCGGAGCTGTTGGCCGCGATCGCCGAAGAGCTGCCGCGGCAGCAGTGGAATCGCTATCCCGACCGGCATGCGCTTCGCCTGCGGACCGCAGTCGCGCGCGACCTCGGCGTCGCGCCGACGGAGCTCCTGTTTGGCAATGGCTCCGATGAGCTGATCGGCCTCCTCTGCCAGACCTTCGCCGCCCGCCCAGCGATCGTCTATCCCGCGCCATCATTTGTCGTCTATCGCACTGCCGCTGCCGGCGCCGGGCTCCGCGCGGTCGAAGCGCCGCTCGGGTCGCGCTTTGCTGCCGATGGCGCCGCCCTCGAGCGGGCGATCGCCGAGGCGCGCCCCTCGCTGGTCTTTGTCGCCACGCCGAATAATCCCACCGGCACCGAATGGCCGCGCGCAGTTCTGGAGGAGATCGTCGCCGCTCATCCCGACACCGTGTTTGTGCTCGATGAGGCCTACTGCGCTTATGCTCGCACGAGCCTGCTCGAGCTCGTTGCTCACTGGCCCCACTGCGCGGTGCTGCGCACCTATTCGAAGATCGGTCTCGCCGGCCTGCGGGTCGGCGTGCTGATCGCGCAGGAGCCGCTCATCGCCGAAGTGGACAAGGTGCGGCCGCCCTACAATCTCGGTGCGCTTCCCCAACTCGCTGCTGCGCTTGCGCTCGAACGGTTCCGCTCCGCGCTTTTCGCTCACGTCGAGGAGATCATCGCCGAGCGGGAGCGGCTGGCGCAGGCATTGTCAATGCTGCCCGGCGTCGAGGTATTTCCCTCTTCGGCGAATCTGCTGCTCATCCGTGTCCGGGATGCCGCTCGGATTTGGCAGTCCCTGGTGGACCGCGGTGTTCTCGTGCGGAATCTAGATCGTCCCGGACCGCTCGCCGGCTGCCTGCGTATCACCGTTGGCACGCCAGACGAAAATCGAGAATTTCTAGCGAGCCTACGGAGCGTCGTATGAAGCGGATTTCAGCGTTACTGCTTTTCGTGATCGGCTGCAGCAGCGGGCCGATCGCTGGACCGGGTGATGATCCCGCGGCGCAACATCTGCCCGATATCCCCTTTCCAGCGCCCGACCCAGCGATGTTTGCATGGCTCGAGGAGATCCCGGGCCGGCCGCAGGGGTTCTCGCGTCGCGAAATCGGTGTGGTGCTCTCTCCCTCTACGACGGTGGCACAGGCCAATGAACTTCTGGTCTCCCTCGGTGCAACGCTGGTGGGCTCCACGCCGGAAGCGGCGCTGCTTCTTCTACAACTACCCGATCGCGCGCCCGAGCAGCTGATGGTGCTTGGGGAACAGCTCGCGACCGATCCGCGCCTCCTCGGTGCGGCGGTAGAGGATGCGCTGCTCGAAGCCCAGGCGCTCCCGCCGAGTGTGATCGATGGCACGCTCTATCAGGTCGCCACCAAGCTCGATCCCATGCAGCTTCGGCCGCGCAACGACGCCAACTGGACCTGGGAGGTGTGGGATCCCGCGTTTGCCAAGGCAGCGCACGGCGGTAACTGGGCGCTCAAGCGCTCGCGCTTTCCTCAGGCCTGGAACCTCCGGGACTTTTTGCAGCAGCACAAGAACCGCGTGCCGGTGGTCGGGATCGTCGATGAAGGCTTTACCTACCAGCACGAAGATCTCGATCACTACAGCCCGCCCGATGACAACCCCGTGTCGCCGCACGCGGGCGAATCGGCGCACGACCACGGCTCGGCGGTGCTCGGCTATATCGCAGCGACTTGGGATAACGAGCTCGGCATCGCGGGCGCCATGCCGGTTACCACGCCGGTTCGGCTGGCGCGCAACCCAGGGCTCGAGCACCATCTCGAGGTGGGGCCCCATACTGTTCGCATGCCCCATCTGCGGGCGCTCGATACGCTACTGCGCCTTTTGCGCGAACCGTCTGTGCAGGTGGTCAACAACAGCTACGGCTACAATCTCTACTGTGCGCAGCAGGAGATCTACGACGGCCAGGGGCAGGTCATCGGCTATCAGCCCTGCTACGACCCGGCGGTTCACAAGGTGGCGGTCAATGCCAAGGTGACGTGGCATGAGTATGTTCGAGCGCAGGCCGAGTTTTACCGGCTGGCGCTCGAGCCGGTGCTACGGAACCGCAACCTGATCTTGGTTTCGTCAGCGGGCAACTGCGGCGTCTTGGTGCCGCAGCTACGAAAGAAGAATCCCTGGCCCTGGCCGGCTAAGTTGGCGCTCGGCAACCAGTGCACCAATTTGGCGGACGATTTTGTGTTCAGCGCGGAAGACAACGGTCCGCTCTCCAATCTGGCGGTGCGCTATGCGGGGGGGCACTACCTTACGGTCCAGGCGATCGACTGGAATGGCGCGCTGTCCGATTTCAGCGATCGCCAGGGTAACCTTTCGGCGCCGGGCGAAGAGGTGCGTGGTGTCGAAGCCAACGATACCCTCGACGACGACGCCGATGGCAACATGAGCTATCAGACTGGCAATGGGACCTCCTACGCCGCGCCGATGGTGACGGGGCTGGTCGCCTGGCTTTGGGCGCTCGCGCCCGAGCTCGCGACGGCGCAGGTCCAGAAGATCTTGCAGACGACGGGTCGCGGCACCGAGCGGGCCATCGACGCCTTTGCCGCCTCGGTCGAAATCGATCGCGAGCTGCACCGTCACGAGATCCAGCAGACGCTCGCCGATCTCGACGATGGTTCGGCGGATGGCAACCAGCGCTGGGATCTGCGAAAACCGGGCTGCGAGAACCATGATGTGAGCAAGGCCTCGCTGTGCGAAGTCGTGGCGCCGATCGGCCCCGGGGATGGCCGGGTGGACCTGCGCGATTTTCGGGTGCTGCGCGATTCGCTACTTTCGCTATCGGCCCCCACGGGCGGCCAACTCGACGGCGATTTCTACAACCCGAAAAATGATCTCAACCAGGATCGCTGCATCCGTCGTGCGGGCCAGGCGATCCAGCCGGTGCTCGGCCATGCGAGCACGAAGTGCCATGCGGATGCGCCGCATCAGCCGCCCGACGAGAACGTCTATCCGCGCATCGACCTCAACGGCGATGGCGTCCTGGACACCGAGACCATCGCGCCCTTTCAGGATCGCAAGCTGACCGATCTCGCGGTGATGGCAGAGGTGTTCGGCATCGGGACGAAGCCGATTACCCTCGGCTACGGCGGTGCCCAGTTGAAGGGTTTGCTAGCGTCAGGCGATCTTCACCTGGATCTTTCCCCGCTGCTCCTGCTGCAGGCGGCAGCGGGGGCCGACGAGTATCAGGTAGAGGCACCAGGGATTGCCAAATTCAGCGTTTCTACCGCAGGAGAAGTTCCCGTGCTGACGCTCCCACCGGGATCCAAGGGGATGTTGGTGGTACGAGCACGCAAGGGAGGAAAAGATCTCGCCTGTCGCCAGGCGCCTGTGCCCGCCGTGAAAGCGGGCGAAGATGTGCTGGTCCCGATCGATCAGTCGTGCGGCCCGACGCACTTCTGGCTCGAGGTGGAGCACGCGGGCGATGGCGAATGTGCCACCGCTCACGCCGGCTATGGTCCCTTTCAGGGGCCGGCACCTCAGTTGACGGTGTCCGATCCGCCCGATCCGATCAATGCGACCTATTGCGCGCTCTATCCCAATGGCCTGATGGCCCCGCATGCGCAGGCGAGCAATGTCACCGAAGGCACCGGTTCAGGCAGCGGCTCCATCAAGATGAGCGGCGGCGCGGTGGGCAACGGTGCGGAGTATGTCATCACGCTCACGGGTAGCGCCATGGCCAGCACCAGCGGCAGCGTGGGTGCGGCAGAGGGCTCCTACGACACGTGGGCGGCCTTCTGGATCAAGAGCGACCTCGATCCCAACGAGCTCAAGAGCCAATGGCGCATCCGCGTGCAGTGCACCGGCGGAGCCAACCTGTCCACCAGCAATGGCGACGCTTCGGCGCTCTTCGAAAGCAACTGGCCGAACAACAATGGCAGCGGCTGTTATGGAACCACGATTGCGCAGCTTCCGCCGGTCGACCAATTCACGCTGGTCGGCAAAGAGGTGATTGCGCTGCCGCCGCCGCTGCACTTTTATTTTCACGGAGTCGGGGGCACGGGTCTGCTCGATCCGATGGGGCAAGGGATGACCGCCTCATCGCAACTGGGCGTGACCGTCCACCTATTCATTGAGAAAATACCCTAGATGCCATAAGGGCGCAGTTGACAATGGATCGTGAACCCGACAGATAGGGGCCATGAGCCTTTCCGGGTCCACTGCCCAGGGGCCCTTCCGCGCTTCGTGGCCGCTCGGCCTGGTTCTCGTGGGCTGTGTGGCGCGCTTCGTGTGGTACCAGCTGCAGATCGGTGCCTTTGGGGGAGATAACGCCTATTGGTTTGATTTCGCCCGCCAAATTGGCACCGGCCATCTGGCGCTGACCCATTTGGCGGGCTGGAAAGGGGTGGATCAGAGCGCCTTCATCCATCCCCCGTTGTACCCGTTTCTGCTGTCGCTCGTTGATGGCGCGCTCGACGGTCGCTACTGGTATCTCTCCGGAAACCTGTTGTCGTTCGCCTTCGCAGTGCTCGAGCTCATCGTTTTCTCTCGTCTTCTCGGTCGCCTTGGCATTACGGGATGGACCGCCGGGGCCGCGCTGGCGGGGCTAGCGCTCGATCCATTTTTCGATAGTTTTTCCACCTTCCCCTCCTATGGCGCACTGCTCATGCTGCTTTCGCTGACGGCGCTTTGGCTCGCTAGCGAGGCGCTCGAGGGCTCCCTCGTGAAGGCGATTCTGGCCGGGATGGTGAGCGGCCTGACGACGTTGACACTTTACGTCGGCGCGGCGGTGGGTCTGGGAATCGGCCTGGGCCTGATCGTCCGGCGCAGGGGGAGGCTGGCGGTGGGGTTTGCCCTGGGGGCGCTGGTGGTGGTGGCGCCGCTAGCCCTCTATATTTGGGGGGACGCAGCGCGGCACGGCATTTTTCAGGCCCAGATGGCCGCCCTCGCGAACGACCGGAGCTACGGGTCGAGCCTTCTCAATATCCCTCGGACCGTATGGGGCGATGGCAAGTTTTCGTTCGTCGGGTGGCTGGGCATCCTCGCGGCGCCGGTGGCGCTGGCCACTGCGGTTCGTAAGCGCGAGGACTCCGGTACGGTCTTCATGGCGGCTGCGAGCGTCTGTTGCGGTTTTCTTCTTCTACCGGGTAGCTTCGTGGCCATCCACCGACTGGTCGCTTTTCACCCCTATTACCCGCTGCTTCTGGCGGCGCTGCCTCACCGCGGCACTCCACGCCGGATCGCCTATGGACTGCTCTGTCTCGGGGCGGCCGGGGCCTCTCTGCGCTTTACCCGGGAGCTGTTCGAGGGGCGAGCCAGCGGCCAGCAGATCCAATACAATGCGGCCTCTGTGGCGCGGATGGAGGCGACGCTGCGGGCGCGCATTCCTAGGACCGCCCGTATTTTGGCTCCCGACCCCTTTCGGCTGGTTTTTCCGGAATGGCGGAACGTCTATGACTCGTTGCTCATCAATGTGTGTGACTGGTCGTTCTATCCGCGGGAGCGGTCGATCGCACAAGTGGTGCGTGAAGATTTGAAATTCACTCCGGATATGATCGTTCTCCCCGATCCCCGTTTCGAGCCAGGGTTTTCCCCCCAGAATTGCCCAGCGCTTTCCGCCTACCTCGGCCAGGGGTTTCGCCAGGCGGATCCGCTGATCCTCGAAGGGCACAGGCTCGATGTGTGGGAACGCCAGTCGAGAAGAGATAGACGGATCAGCTGCAACCGGAAGTAGCGCCGCAGTTCATGCACTTGTGGCAGGCGCCGGAACGGACCATCATCGAACCGCACTCGTGGCACAGCGGGGCATCGGTTTCGGTCGCCCACGACACTTTCACTTGACTGGTGCCGATCGGTACTACCTTGGCTTTGGGTGCCTCGACATTGGTCGCTACCATGGCCGCCGGTTTGGCCACTGCTTCGGGGGGCATCACCAGCGGGAGCTGCTCGGGCTCTACGGCCGAGGGCTCGGCCAGGAATTTGGCCTGCAGCCAGCGGAAGATGTAGTCCATGATCGACGAAGCGCGCGGGATCTCCTCATTGCCGGTAAAGCCCGCCGGATCGAACCGGGTGTGGGAGAACTTGTCGCACAGCAAGCGCAGCGGCACGCCATGCTGCAGCGCCAAGGAGACCGCGGTGGCGAAGCAGTCCATGAGACCCGCTACCGTGGAGCCCTCTTTCGCCATGCGGATGAAGATCTCACCCGGCGTGCCATCCTCGTACATGCCGACGGTGATGTAGCCGTCGTGGCCCGCGACCGAGAACTTGTGGGTCTTGGAGTTGCGCTCCTCGGGCAACTTGCGCCGCATCGCCACCGGCGCGCCGGTCGGCTTGAGCGTCGCCGCCACCTGGCGCAGGAGCTCCTCGGGTGCCACTTGCGAGGCGCGCTTGCCGCCGCTCGTGTCCTCGACACGAGCCGTCGACAGCGGCTGCGACCGTTTGCACCCATCGCGGTAGACCGCGATCGCCTTGAGGCCGAGGCGCCAGGCTTCGAGATAGGCGTCCTGGATGTCCTGCACCGTGGCCTCGTTGGGGAGATTGACCGTCTTTGAAATCGCCCCTGAAAGGAATGGCTGCGTGGCCGCCATCATGCGGATGTGGCCGAGGTAGTGGATCGAGCGCTGCCCCTGCGCCGGCCGAAAGGCGCAGTCGAATACCGGCAGATGCTCGGGCCGGAGGCTGGGCGCCCCTTCGATCGTTTCGTGCTCATTGATGTAGTCGAGGATCGACTGCACATCGGCGGGCATGTAGCCGAGCTTGCCGAGCGCCTCACCAACGGTGTTGTTGACGATTTTGAGCATGCCGCCGCCGACCAGCCGCTTGTACTTGACCAGTGCGATATCGGGCTCGATGCCAGTGGTGTCGCAGTCCATCATGAAGCCGATGGTCCCGGTCGGTGCCAGGACGGTCACCTGGCCGTTGCGGAAGCCCTCCTCGCGGCCGATCTGCAGGGTGGTATCCCAAGCCTCCCGGGCCGCCGTCATGAGATCGTAGGGCACCATCGCCGCATCGATCTGTTCGACCGCCTTGCGGTGCTTCTCCATCACTGCCAGGAAGGGCTCACGGTTGGGCAGATAGCCTTCGAACGGCCCGGTGACATCGCGCGCGATCTTGGCCGAGGTGGCATAGGCGTGGCCGCACATGACCGAGGTGATCGCACCGGCATAGGAGCGGCCCGCCTCCGAATCGTAGGGCAGGCCACGCGACATGAGGAGCGCGCCGAGGTTGGCGTAGCCGAGGCCGAGCGGCCGGTAGGTATGGCTGTTCTCGGCGATCTTTTCGCTGGGATACTTGGCGGTGTCGACGATGATCTCCTGCGCCAAAATCGTCAACTCGACCGCACGCTTGAAGGCCTCGACTTCGAAATCGCCCTGCGCGTCCTGGAATTTGCGCAGGTTGAGCGACGCCAAGTTGCAGGCTGAATCGTCGAGATACATGTACTCGCTGCAGGGGTACGAGGCGTTGATTCGCCCCGAGACCGACGAGGTGTGCCAGGCGTTGATAGTGGTATCGAACTGCATGCCGGGATCGCCGCACTGCCAGGCGGCCTCGGCGATCATCCGCCACAGCTCTTTGGCGCGGTAGGTGTCGACCACGGCACCGGTCGTCACCGCTTTGGTGTGCCAGGTGCGGTCGTGGAGCACCGCTTCGATGAATTCATCGGTGATGCGCACGGAGTTGTTGGAGTTCTGGAAGAAGACCGAGCCGTAGGCCTCGCCGGTGAAGGTGCCGTCGTAGCCAGCATCGATGAGCGCCCAGGCTTTGCGCTCTTCGGCGGCTTTGCAGTTAATGTACTCGACGACATCGGGGTGGTCGATGTTGAGGATGACCATCTTGGCGGCGCGGCGGGTTTTGCCGCCTGACTTGATGACGCCGGCAAACGCGTCGAAGCCCTTCATGAAGGAGACCGGTCCCGAAGCCGAGCCGCCGCCCGCGAGCTGCTCTTTCGACGAGCGCAGCGAGGAGAAGTTGGTGCCCGTACCCGATCCCCACTTGAACAGCATGCCCTCCGTTTTGGCGAGCCCCAAGATCGACTCCATCGTATCGTCCACGGAGTTGATGAAGCAGGCGGAGCACTGCGGATGTGGTTCCACGCCGACGTTGAACCATACCGGCGAGTTGAAGGCCATCTTCTGCTCGACGAGGAGGTGTTTGAGCTCATCGCGGAAGATCTCGGCATCGACGGGCGAGGCGAAGTAGCTTTGCGACATCCCCCAGCCGGTGAGCGTGTCGACCACGCGGGAGATGAGCTGGCGGACTGAACGCTCGCGAGTCGGCGTGCCGAGGGCGCCGCGGAAGTATTTTTGCACCACGACGTTGGTGGCGAGCATCGACCAGCTCTTCGGCACCTCGACATCCTTCTGCTCGAAGACCGTCTTGCCCGATTCGCTGGAGATCGCGGCGGTGCGGTGTTCCCATTCGACCTGCTCGAAGGGATCCACCCCGGCGCGGGTAAAGAAGCGCGTGAGGGTGAGCCCCTGGCCGGTGACCTTCGGTTCGCCTTTGCGGCGCTTCTGTGGCTGCGCCCGGTTCGTAGCGGTCGCTTTGCGCGGTTCAACTTTTTCCATCTGGCCTCCTTTATGGGGGGACCTTCCCGTCCCCCACTCCCTCGGGCGAAGCCCTCGGGAGCCTCCCTACCGCGCGCTACCCGCGCGGCAAGGCGAAAACTATGTATGTGGGGACCTTCCCGTCCCCCGCTCCTTCGGGCGAAGCCCTCGGGAGCCTCCCTACCGCGCGCTACCCGTGCGGTAAGGCAAAAACTACCAAATCACGGAGCCACCCGTCAATGACAAAATCGATGTGATTTCGTATGTTTATGTTATTAAACTGTGGATAAACCCGGGGGGATTGGTGTGGATATCCTGTGAGCTGGCAAACGGTCGGCGACGAAGAATCTGTGCGAGCTACCATGGTCCTGCTCCCGAGGGGCAACCCCGCCCGAGTAGTGTCTAGGGCCACGTATCGTATCGTAACGGCAATACGTGACAAGAGCAAATTTTTAAGTCCTTGAAGCCATTGTGATCATAGTTGGAGGGCCACAAAAAACCTACATCCTCCTACAATTGTTCAGGTTTTTGCTGCCCTGCGTCATTATTGTCCGTATGGCCCGACCGGTAGAGTTCTCCTTGTGGGAGGATCCTCGGCCAGGGTGGCACCACACGGAAACGAGCTATCCTGGCGTTTGAACAGGCTCGCAAAATCGCCCCAGGGCCTACGCATTTGAAGTGATTGAAATCATTATCGAGGTCCACGGCACCGCGTTTCTGCGCAAGAGGGTGCGCATCCTCGCCGGCACGCTGGTCTACGCCGGGCGCCGCCGCTTTAGCGCCGCCGACGTCAGTGCGATTCTTGCCAGCCGCGACCGGCGCCGTGCCGGACCGACCGCTCCTGCGCATGGCCTCACCTGGGTCCGGGTGGATGACTAGGGGTTGTCCTCAAAGTCCGGACCGAGTTGGGCGAAGTTCGCAGTCCGGATCGCGCGGAGCGACGAGGGCGCCTACTGGCGATAGACAACCGAGGAGCGATAAAGCGAGCCGCGGCGAGAACGAACCCGACGACAGGAGGACTTTGAGGACAGACCTTAGTACAACTTGCTACTTGGGCAGGCCTCGGAGGGGCGAGTGGCGGGCATTGTACCGCTTGTTGGCCTCCCTCTTTCTCTGCACCTCCGCCTCCATCGTGTCGCTCAGCTGCCGGAGAGCAGCCGCGTCGACGAGCGAAGGCTGGGTCAAGAGACCCGTGCGCAGCATCGTCTCGGCGATGTGTGCCGTCCCGGGCACGCCGCGGTGCGCCGCTTCGAAGATCGTCGCTGCGTCCGGGTGAGCCTGCCCCTGAATAACGCCGGTCCGCGCGCCGACGTGCCAACCCGTGAATGCACCGGCCACAGCACCGGCGGCGGTACCAATCGCCGCGCCTGTGCCACCAGTATTTCCGGCAAAGGCTGCACCCGTGACAGCACCCAGCCCACTTCCAACCAGCGCGCTGACCGCCGCACTCCGGGTCCGCTGAGACTGCTCCTCCCTGCGAAACGTAGCGAGCGCGGGGTTGGCGCGCAACCACCGGTTGAAGTCGCGCTGGGCCCGGACTCGCGGCGTTAGCTTGGCGCGCAGTCGACCGAACTGCTTCGCGGTCAGATTCTTGCCGCCTTGCGGCATGAGCTTGCCAAGCCACCCCATAGATCCCATAGGCGCAGCATCGACGGACGCCGCAAGAAGAACCAAGATCAGGCTGAATTTATAGGACATGATCTCCTCACGGTTCTTGAGTTTTAATAAGGTAATGGCGCAGACCTGGGTTTTTGATCGACAAAAATACCGATTCGTAGATCAGATTTCCCCACACAACGCCAATTCCTAACACGATCTCTGTTCGCGTACTTGAAATGCGATTGCCCTGAGCGATGCGTTCGGCACGGGTGACTTTGTAGCAGCAGTGTGCTAATTGCCACAGAATGTCCCGCCGCCCACGCCTCAAGGTCCTTTCCCGGTCGCTTGGTCTGGTTGCGCTCGGAGCCCTTTTGCATCTCGCTTGCGAACACGCGACACCGTCCAGCCAAGCCGCGCCCGGGCAGCGTCCCGAGGAGCTCGGCGAGGCGTTGGCAAAGATCGACGAGACCGTTATCACCGTTGGAGAGTTTCAAAATCGCATCAACCAACAATCGCCCTACGTGCGGGCGCGCTATACGTCGATCGAGCGCAAGAAGGAGTTCCTCGACAATTTGGTGCGCTTCGAGGTGCTGGCCAAGGAGGCGCGCGGTCGGGGGCTGGAGAAGGATCCCGAGGTGCTGCTCACGATGAAGCAGCTCATGATCCAAAAGCTCATGAAGGAGGAGTTCGAAAGCCGGGTGAAGCTCGAGGACATCAGCGATGCCATGTGCCAGGCCTACTTCAATGCTCACCCGGAGGAGTACAACAAGCCGGAGGAGGTGCGGGTAGCGCACCTTCTGGTCAAGGATGAGAAGAGCGCTAAAAAGGTGCTCGCTGATCCGCGGGTGAAGGGGCAAGAGGGTGAGAACTTTAGGAAATTGGTGGCGGAGTATTCGCAAGATCTGGCCACGAAAGAGCGCGGGGGCGACCTGCGTTATTTCGATGCGGCGAGTAAGGAGATCCCGGCGGAGATCGTGAAGGCGGCCTTTGCGCTGCAGAATATCGGCGATGTTTCGGCGCCAGTGCGCTCGAGCGCGGGACTGCACATTCTCAAGCTGACGGGGCGCCATAAGGCGCTCAACCGCAGCTGGGAAGAGGTCAAGCTGCAGATCCGCAACAAGCTCTACCGCGATCGGCGACAGACCGGTATGGAGGAGTTCGTCAAGGGGTTGCGGTCGAAGGCCAAGATCGAAGTGCACGAGGATCGGCTGGCCAAGGTCCGCATCGAAGGGACAGGGCCGGAGGCCTATCGCGGGCCGGGTGTACCGCCGCCCGCGCCGGGGATGTTCCACCCGGGGGCGCCAGGCGCACCTCAGGCGGGTCCGGCCATGCCGGGGACGCCCAGTGGTGCAGGCATGATCCAGCCGCCCGGGCAGTGATGCGCACTGCCCTGATGGTGGTGCTGGGGGTGCAAAGCGCCCTGGCGGCGCCGGCCACGGTGGAGCGCATTGCGGCGGTGGTCAACCAGGAGATCATCCTGCTCTCCGAGGTGAAGGAGCGGGCGGCGATGTTGGCGCAGGCGGGCGAGGTGGGCGAGGGGCAGCTCAAGCAGTTGGTGGAACGGATGGTCGAGGATGTCCTGGTGGTGCAGCAGGCGGTCGAGTTGAAGCTCACCGTCGAAGAGGCCGAGATCGACCGCGCCGCCGACGAGGTGATGAAGCAGAACCACCTCGATGCGGCGCAGTTCAAAGAGGCGCTGAGTGCGCAGGGCTATACCCTCGCCGCCTATCGCCGGGACCTGCGGCGACAGCTCTTACGGCTCAAGGTGATCAACGCTGCGGTGCGCTCGCATATCTCGATCAGCGACGATGAGCTCAAGGCGTTTTATGAGCAGAGCGCACGCCAATCGGGCGGCCGGCGGCAGAGCCATCTGCGCCATGTGCTGGTGGCGCTCCCGGCGGGCGCTGACGAGAAGGAGGTGGAGCGACGGCGCCGGATCGCGCTGCGGGTCGTCGAGCAGGCGCGTGCGGGCACGAGCTTCGCCGAGCTCGCCAACACCTATTCCGACGATGGGGCGACCAAGAAGGAGGGCGGCGACCTAGGCTGGGTCGAGCCGGGCGTGCTGGAGAATGCGGTCGACGAAGTGGTGCTGACCCTGGAGGCGCCGAGCGAGGTACGCGGACCGATCAAGACCGCGCGTGGCTTCGAAGTGTTGCAGCTGGTCGAAAAAAAGGAGGGCGATGTGCGGCCCTTTGCCGAGGTGAAGGAGCAGCTGCGGCAGCAGCTCTATGCGAGCCAGCTCGAGAAGCAGACCTTGGCGTGGCTGACGGAGCTACGCAAGAAGGCGCATATCGAAATCCGGCTGTAGGTTCTTTTCTTGGCCGGCAAGGCGTGTGATAATCCCGCACATGATCATGCGTGTGCACAACCTCCTCGGGCTCGGTGTGTTGCTGGTGGGCTGCGGTAATGTGGGCGTGGGAGGGGGCATGGCGGATCTGGCCATGGCGCCCGCGTCCGATATGGCGAGCCTTTCTGGCGAGGACATGGCGACCAGCCCGGGTGCGGACCTGGCGACTCCAGGGGGGGATATGGCTGGCGCTTCCGCCGATATGGCGGTCACCGGTCTCCAACCCGGCTCGCCCTGGCCGATGCAGGGGCGCGATGTCCGACACCAGGCGCTCAGCCCTTCGAAGGGACCCCAGGCCGCGCAGGTCAAATGGAGCTATCTGACCGGCGGTGTGATCCACTCCTCGCCGACGATTTCCGCCGATGGCACCGTCTTCGTGGGCTCCGCCGATAAGAAAGTCTATGCCCTCGATGGCCAGAGCGGGAACAAGGTCTGGTCGTTTCCCACGCTGGGGGAGGTGAACGCGGCGGCGGCGCTGGGAGTGGATGGCACCGTCTACATCGGTTCGACAGATGCGATCGTCTATGCGCTCAACCCCCAGACGGGCACCAAGAAATGGTCCTACACGACCTCCGGCATCGTCGTGACCGCGCCGGCCCTCGGGACGGATGGGACGGTCTACATCGCCGGCAACGACACCTACTATGCGCTCGATGGTCAGACGGGCACCAAGAAGTGGTCCTATCCCACGCCCGATATTGTGGCCTCTTCACCGGCGATTGGCCCCGACGGAACCGTGTACGGCGCCTCCGGCTCCACCGTCTACGCGATCAATTCTAAAACGGGCACCAAGAAGTGGTCCTATACGACCACGGAATGGATCACCAGTTCACCGACGGTGGGCGACAATGGCATGGTCTACATCGGCAGCGGCGACAAGTACGTCTACGCGCTCGACGGGCAGACGGGGACGAAGAAGTGGTCGTATCTGACCGCCTACTACGTCGAGAGTTCGCCCGCGGTCGGGGCGGATGGCACCCTCTTCGTGGGTTCCGATGACAAGTATGTCTATGCGCTCAATGGGCAGACCGGGGCCGTGAAGTGGTCCTATCTGACGGGTGGCTACGTCGGATCATCGCCCGCGATCGGCAGCGACGGGCTCCTCTACGTGGGTTCGAGCGATAACAAGATCTACGCCTTCGATGGCCAGACGGGCGCGAAGAAGTGGTCCTATTCTACGGCGGGCTACGTGACCAGCTCGGCAGCGATCGGTGCGAATGGTGTGATCTACATCGGCTCGAATGACAAGAAGGTCTACGCGATCGGACCTTGAAGTGGTTTAGGATGCACGCAAGGTGAATTCGCGGTGCACTAGGAGGTTGCAACCCCTCGGCTCGACGAGAAACGACCAACCTCGACCGATGCGACCGTCAAACGAAGTCAGCCACCAGACATCGACGGCCCAGCCTGGCTGACCGCTTTCACAGGGCGGTATCCAACCCACGGCTTCGAGATCGCCGAGATGGGGGGCACGCACGGTGGTGGCCGCGCGGATTTCGGCGAACTCTTTCGAGCGCCGGACCGAATCGACCGCACCGTGGCCAATTCGACTGTCCACCTCGCGCCGCCAAGGGGAGACCAGCCGGGTCACCTCCGCTTCCCATTCAAGGGTGAGATCGATGGCGTAGCTCTCGTCGGCGGGCAGCTCGGTGAGATCGGGGAGATCAAACTCGGGGTAGAGATTGCGCTGGCTGATCTCTGCCAGGCGTCCCTCGAGGGTCGCCTGAAATCGCCGGAAGGCGGCGCCATCATAGAAGAGGTGCACGTGGAGCGTCAGCTTGCGAGACGGGAGTCGGTGATCCCAGTCGAGGAGGGCCACCACTTCGTGCAAGGGCTGGGGCCGAAATGGCATCAGCTTGGGGACAGCCGCCGCCAGTTTCTCACGCTCGGTGGATGCGATCGATTGCTGCTGGACGCGTGGATGCAGAATGAGACCTTCGACGATCGCGCTACGGATCCGATCCACGCCCCCACCCTATCATACTTGCACGCTCGCCCGCAGCCGCCCGATCAGCTCGTCGATGGCCCCGCGCCGCAGCTTCCAACTCGCCCGATTGACCACGACTTGAGCCGACACCTCGAGGATCGTGGCCACCTCGCGCAGCTGGTTCTGCCGGAGGGTCTCACCGCTGGCCACGAGATCGACGATGCAGTCGGCGAGACCGGTGAGCGGCGCCAGTTCGATCGAGCCATAGAGCTTGATCACCTCGGCCACGAGTCCGTGCTCTTCGAGGTAGCGCCGCGTGAGGTTCGGGAACTTGGTGGCAATGCGCAGGTGGAGCGGGTCCGCTCGCCGAGCCGCCGGTTCAGCCAGCGCCAGCCGGCAGCGTCCGATGCCGAGGTCGAGCGGCCGATAGAGGTCGCGGCCCTGCTCATCGAGGATATCCCGGCCGGCAATGCCGAGATCGGCGGCCCCATGTTCGACAAAGGTGGGCACGTCGCTATCGCGCACGACGTAGATGCGCAGCCCATCGAGATCGTGCACGAGGCGCCGCGAGCCCTTGAGCCCCGCCAAAGCGATGCCGGCACGGGCAAACAGGGCCACCGCCTCGTCGAGCAGGCGCCCTTTGGGCAGCGCGAGAGCGAGCGGGGTCATACGCGCGTACCTACCCTCCGGGTTTTTCCTTCACCGGCCATCGCGGCAGAGCGCCGGTGCGGTGGCAAAGTGCGATCATCTCCTCGAGCCAGGCCAACCGTTGGGCGGGGGTGGCGGCCAGTGCCAGGGTCAGTTGGCGGCGCTTCGCGTCCCATCCACTGTCCCATTCTCCGCTCGTTGAATCCGTGGGTCGCTCGTCATCCATTGTCGAGCTCCCTGCGCTGTACGATCGCCTCCAACGCTTCGATATCCAGCAGATCCTGCGGCCGCCCGGCGAGCCGCTTCAGCTCGATCAAGTCTGGAATCGACGCAACCCGTACCGAGGTGTGCAAAAGCGCGATCCACTGTGCACCGGACCATAAGCGTTCGAAGTCGATGGGATGCTCGACGAACAAGTCGACTACCCGCATCGGGTTCGCCGGATCCCACATCGAGAACACCCGCAGCCCCTTGTTCTGGATCCAGCTGGCGCGGATGATAGGGTCCGCGAACTCGATGGCGTTGACCGGCGCGCGGGGCCGAAAGCCCAGGTTTTCGAGGACGGCCAGCACCTTGCAGGCCTCCACGGGCCGGAGGTCGACGACGAGGTCGACATCTGCCGTAAGACGCGCATACCCGTGCAGCACCGTGGCAAGCCCTCCGACGACGACGTAGCGAGCCTCGGCGCGATTAAGCGCTTCGAAGATCGGCTCGAAGAGGGACACGATGGCAGTATAGTCCGTCCCGACAGGACACAAAAGTACCTTGGCCGACAACCGCGTGTGCGGTCGAATCGATGGCGCGCACCGCTCAGCCTGAAATAGTCTGACGCCAGCGATTCGGGACACAACCACTGCGGTGTACTGTAGGCAGCGCGAGAGCGAGCGGGGTCACCGACGTCGTTTGGCCACTGGTGCGGCAGTGGGCGTCGCGCCGATATCGCGCAACATCTTGCGTAGCTCGAGGCTGTGCAGCTCCTCCTGCCCGATCATGGTGCGCGCGAACTCCTCGATGTAGACGCTCGCCTCCTTCACCTCGTCGAGTAGCTGCTTGTAGAGTCCGAGCGCCTGCTCTTCGTGGTGCAGGCTTTCGCGCAGGATCCGCTCGACCGAATGTTCGTAGCTCTCTTCGATCGGTGCAATCCGTTGGCTCGGATGGCCTTCCAAACCGGTCAGGATTTCACCCGCCTGCTGGGCGTGCAGCAGCGACTCGGAGGCCTGCTGCTTCATGAATTGCACAATCGGCAGCCGGTTCGGCCCGACCACCATCAAGGAGTAGTGGGTGTAGCGCACCACCCCCGCCAGCTCGAATTCCATGATGCGGCTGAGGAGCTGGTGCACCTTGGGGTCGTTGAGTTTTCGCATGGTGGGGCGCCCAGCTTACCACGACTGGCATAAAAAGAGGGCTGGACATCCGGGGCAGAATAGCCAATACTGCTTGAAGCGTCCGAGCTGGAGCGCGGACATCGTGTCTGGAAGTCGATCGAATTCTTCGATTTTCTCCGTCTCAAACCTGACCACTCCAGCGCAATGACAACGGCGACCGAGCTGGGCGCGCGGCCGGCCACGTAAGGGAACATCGATGGAAAAAGGTACAGTGAAGTGGTTCAATGATGCGAAGGGATTTGGCTTTATCACGCGCGAGGGCGCACCGGATGTGTTCGTGCACCACACGGCCATCAACTCCGAGGGCTTCCGTAGCCTGTCGGAGGGTGACCAGGTGCAGTTCGACGTCGTCCAGGGCCCGAAGGGGCTCCAGGCCGCCAACGTCAGCCGCCTCTAAAGGCCACTTCACCAGACGGGCTCCGACAGCGATGTCGGGGCCCGTTGTATTTTTGCGGCGGTCATGAACGTCGCTATGGTGGCAGCACGGTTTTACCCGGCGCTCGGCGGCCTCGAGGGTCAGGCTCGGTTGTTGGGGAAGACACTCGTTGCGCGCCAACAGGTCACGGCCATCACCGTGCTCACGCGGCGGTTTGGCGGCTGGGCTCCTCGGGAAACCCTCGACGGGATGGAGGTGGTGCGGCTGCCCTGGGGGGACAAAAACCGCTGGCTGGCGTCGGCCTCCTATATTTCGGCTGCGCTCGCGCGGGCCCGGTTTAGCGGCTTCGATCTCCTCCACTGTTTTCAGTCCTACTCCCCGGCAACCATCGGCAGCCTCTGCTCGCTCCTCGGCGGGCCGCCGGCCATCGTCAAGATCACCGCTTCCAACGAATATGGCGAGGTGCGGGAGCTCGGGCGACTGCCCTTTGCGGGCCTGCGACAGCGCCTGCTTCGGCACATCGCCCGTTTTGTGATCGTCAATCGGACCATGCAGACGGAGCTCGAGAGCATCGGCATTCCGGCCGCAAAGATTCGCTACATTCCGAACGGCACGCTCATTCCTGAGCTGGGCGATGATCGGGAGGCCGTGCGCGCCCAGGCCAAGGCCGAGCTCGGCATTCCCTTTGGGCAGGCGCTGGTCTTCACCGGCCGCCTTTCCGAGGAGAAACGGCTCGATGTCGCCCTCGATGCGCTCGCGCGGCTCCTCCCGCGCTACCCCGACCTGGGGCTGGTTCTGGTGGGCGATGACGGCGGCTATCGCGGTGTGGAGGCGCAGCTGCGCGCTATGGCGAAGGAGCGCGGCCTGGTGGAGCGGGTTCTGTTTACCGGACGCGTGCCGAACGTCGCGCCCTATCTGCGTGCGGCCGACCTGTTTGTTCTGCTCTCGGTGTCCGAAGGGCTCTCGAATGCGCTGCTCGAGGCGATGGCCTACAGCTGCCCGGTGGTTGCCACCGACATTCCCGCCAATCAGGATGTGTTCGACGATGGGCAGGAGGGGCTCAAGGTACCGGTGGGCGATGTCGCCGCCACCGCGGCGGCGATCGAGTTACTGGCTTCCGATCCACGGCTGCGGCGCAGCTTTGGCGAGCGCGCCCGCCACCGCGCGACGGAGAAGTTCTCGATCGACGCGGTGGCGTGGCAGCATGAGGAGCTCTATCGGGAAGTGATCGACGAGGCGTAGTGTTTAGAGGGTGGCAAACATCCCGACGCAGCGGAACGGTTCCACCCTACCTCAGGCACCGAGTCGCTGAGGCCGCTTCGTTTCCGCCTTGCCGACCTTCCGCCGCGCCACTACGACGAGGTTCGCACCCATCACGGCGAGACGCCGCGCGAACGCCTCGCCGATTCCACTGCTCGCGCCGGTGACGAGCGCCGTCTTGCCACGGAGGTTCATGGCCTGAAGGTAGCACGAGCGTTCCGCCCGCAGTCAACGCAAAGGCCCGATCGGAAAGTAGTTAGCTGCCGGAATTGGCCTCGAGCCGCCTCGCGTCACGATCTTTTTTCAATCGCAGAATATCGGCCGCCGACTCTTCGATCGCTTTGCCGGTGATATCGATCACTGGCCACGACGGGTGCTGGCGGAAGATGGACTGCGCGTAGGTGATTTCGCGCGCCACGTAGTCGCGCTGCGCGTAGCTGGTATCGCCGGGCATGCCGAGGTGGCGCAGCCGTTCGCGCCGAATTCGCAGGAGCTCCTCGAGCTTGATGGTCAGTCCAAAAATCTTTTCCTGGTTGATGGCGCTAAGCTCCTCAGGGGGCGGGATATCGAGCACCAGCGGCACGTTCGAGACCTTGAGCCCTTTTTGCGCCAAAAAGGTCGAGAGCGGCGTTTTCGAGGTGCGCGAAATCCCCACCAGCACGAGATCGGCTTTGGGCAGATTGCGCGGCTCGCGCCCGTCGTCGTTCTTGACGGTAAACTCGACCGCCTCGATACGCTGGAAGTACTCGTCGCCGAGTGTGTGGAGCAGGCCCGGCACGCCCTGCGGCTGCAGCCCGAGAAAGAGCGACAGTTTGGCCATGAGCGTGCCGATGAGGTCGACCGCATCGACGTTGGCCTCATCGCAGAGTCGCCGTAGAAGCTCGCGGTGGACGTTCGAAACCACGGTGAACACCACCAGCGCCTGACGCTCTTGGGCGCGCTGCACGATGTTGCGCATTTCCGCTTCGAGCCGCACCCGCGTGTAGACCCGTAGCTGCACCGGCGCTTTGAACTGGAGGAGCGCCGCGCGCACCACCTTTTCGGCCGTCTCTCCAGTCGCATCGGAGATGACGAAAATGGCGCGCGGGGAGCGGTCGTTCATGGCCCACTGTGTATCACAGGCAGCCGGGTGATGGCCGTCCCAGCCATGGCAAAAGCCTGGACGCGCGGGCACTCGGGATCGGGCGCGGTGGGGTCGTGGGCCACGTGCGCGGAGACCACCCGGCAGCCGCCGCGGCACAGCGCCAAGTACTCGCACGAACGGCAGGGTTCGCGCGCGGCCTCGCGCCAGCGACGGAACGGTCCAAAGGCCTCTTGGGTGCCCCAATAGTCGCCGAGGGTATCGACATTCGGTCCACCGGCGGGAGGTGGGGCAAAGCTGCAGGCCGTGACCGCACCGCGCGCTTTGGCGCCGATCAGGAGATCGCCGCCGGCGCAGCCATAGATGGCGAGCCAGCGTACGAGCCGCGGATCGGGGGCGTGCGCGGTAATCATCGGCGTGTAGGAGCAGTCGAGCCGCACCCGCCGTCGGTAGCGGCGCGCGAGGCGCAGTACCAGCGGCAGGAGCGCGCGGTGCTGCTCGTCGCTGCAGCGCAGCTGTTCGTAGCAACCCGCGCCGCGTCCCGAGGGTTTGAATCGCAAGAGCTCCACTTCGGCGAGCCGCCGCTTTCGCGCGTAGCGAAATAGCTCCTCTAGATGGTCAAAATTTTCGCGCGTGACGACGCAATTGATGCCGACATGGCGTGTGGCCCGTCGCAACGCCACGATCGCGGTATCCGCCTGCGCAAAGCCATCGCAGCCGCGCACGCGCGCATACACTTCACCCACGCCATCCAGGCTGACGTTGATCTGGCCAAACAGCGGCGCCCAGCCGCGCAGCCGCTCGAGCTCTTCGGGCGTGATGAGGCCGCTCGTGGTCAGATTGGGCACGAGGCCACGCGCCCGCGCGTGCGCCGCGATCTCGCCCAGCCAGGGCAGATGCGCCGATTCACCGCCGCCTAGCGCCAAATGGAACACGCCCCGTTCAGCGAGATGATCGATCGCACGTTTCCATTCCACCGGGCCCCATTCATGGCGGTCGCCTTGCGGGCTGGCGCCGGTGTAGCAGCCGCGGCAGCCCGCGTCGCAGCGGTTGGTCAGCTGCAGATGGGCTTCGAGCGGCGCGGTCAGCACTCGATCGAGCGAGGCCTCGTCGCCACCCCAAGTGGATCCGCCGTCGGTGTGGCCGAGCGAACGGGCGCGCTCGCGATCGATGAACACCAGGGCGCGCGGCGTCCCGAGCTGGGCGATGCCGCCAAACGATTCGTAGCGGAACCGGCGCGCAGGTTGCTTATGGCTGCGAAAAGGCCACAAAAGGGCTATCCTCGTTGTTCATCATGGCTCGCTGGCTGGTTCTCTCCTTGCTGCTTGCCGGCTGTCTCGCACCCGGCGATGGCGGCAGTATGCCCGACGCTGCGGCGCCGCGCGACCTCTTCATGGTGAGCGGCGCGTCGCAGCTGTCGGAGACCGGGCTCTATGCCGACTTCTCCTCGCGAACCCTGACCCCTGGAGTCATCGCCTTTGCACCGCGGTATCCGCTCTGGTCCGACGGTTCGCAGAAAAAGCGCTACCTCTGGCTGCCACCTGGTACCCAGATCGATACCAGCCAGATGGACCACTGGCAGTTTCCCGTCGGCACCAAGATTTGGAAAGAGTTCTCCATCGATGGCCAGGTGGTGGAGACGCGCTTGATTGAGAAGAAGTATCCCACCCCGACCGGCTGGTGGGTGATCTCCTACGTCTGGAATTCTGAGCGCACGAAGGCTACCGCCGCACCCGAGGGCGTCGACAACGTGCTTGGCACCAGCCACAAAGTGCCTGCGCAAGAGGATTGTATGCGCTGCCACAGCGGTGTCCGCGATGTGGCGATCGGCGTCAGCGCCATTCAGCTGAGCGTGAAGGACGGCCAGGGCTTGCTGTGGCAGCTCGCCGTCGCCGGCCAGCTTTCGCATCCTCCCGCGCATGAGTTCGAAGTGCCGGGTACCGGCGTCGTCCGAGAGGCGCTCGGCTATCTGCACGGCAACTGCGGCCACTGTCACAACAGCGAGAGTCTGCTCAACCTCGGCAAACACCCCATCCCGCTGAAGCTGCGCCTGCTCGTCGGTCAGCTCACGCCCGCCGACACCGATACTTACCTGACCGGCGGATCCAAGGCCTACCACAACATCGATGGCACCATGAACAGCCTCGTGCCCGGCCATCCCGAGCTGAGCCAGCTCGTCAATCGCATGGCGCGCCGCGATGACGACGCCATGCCTCCCGTGGGCACCAAACAGCCCGATCCGGCTGCTCTAAAAACCATCACCGACTGGATTAGCAGCCTGGACCACTTCTAAACAAGGTTGCATGGCGTAGTGGTTCACGGTCGCTGTGAACGCAGGGGCACGAAAGAGCCAATCGGCATGACAAGAAGCGGGCGTTTTGTGGCATACCGCTTGCCTTACGGCCGGCAGTGCGAACGCTATCGGTGCTCCTTCTGCTTCCCGCTTCTGGCCTGGCGTTGACCCAGCCGGACCATCAGCAGATCGCGGTCGAATCGTGTCGGCACGCGGGGCTCCCTAAGCCCTTCTGCCTTTCCGTCGGGCGGGCCGCCTACGACACCGATGCGGAGGCTTGGGAAGAGCTGAGTGCACATGGCCAGATCCCCGAGGGTGGTGAGGCTTGTAGCGCAGCAGCAGCGACGCAAGGCCGGATCTTCCAGCTCGGCACCTCCATTCACCTGCAGCTCGGGGCGACCCAGAGTGGCGCCCGAGGGGAGCTGCTGGGCCGCGTCGCTCAGGGGCTGGGTCGTGCATTGCACACGATCGAAGACACCTGCGCCCACGCCGGGATGCCCAATCCGCAGCACGCCTTTTGGAGCGACTCCGACGTCTGTCAAGGCACTCACTTGAGCCCCGATGTGCAGCCCGAAGCGCTAGGCTGTGCTCGTCGCGAAACCGATGCGGCGCTGATTCAGTTCGTCGACGCGGTGATCGCAGCGCAGCTGCTTCCCGACGAGCTAGCAGAGGGCGATCCCAGTCCGTGGACGCGCTACCCCAATTTGGGCGAGGTGTGCGATTTCATGAATTCAGTTCGCGCCTGGGATGGGGTCGATCGGCGCTGGGACAACCAGCGCGTGCTCCCGGCTCTGGCATCGGCGTTTGGCCGCGGGCTTACGGGCGAAGAGGCGCCACCGCCGATCTGCGCGCAAGGGGACATCACACGTAGGCCGGAGGCACCCATTGATGTTGCGGCAAGAGGTCGCATGACCTGTACCATTACCGACGCCTTCTGCCTCGCGGGCGACGCCGCACGCAATGATCTCGCGCCACCCTTCTATACGCCCGATGGTTTCGCGGCGCTGCTGTACGGCTGCACGCTGGGCTCACAGCGACCGTGGAGGAGTACGCCGTTGATGGTAGGACTGGCGCTTGTCCTGGTCGGATGGCGCTTAGCGCGGCGTAGATCCAGCGGCCATCCGGCTGAGCACACCGCGCAGGCGCATCCGCGCGCCGAGGAGAGGTCGAGGAATCGAGGCGGCTTCTAACCTATCCAGCGATAGTCGACCGAGCGGCGGCGAGGGTGTTGTTGTGGCATCGAGAAGGCGATGCGATAGCGTTGGGCGGAGGAGGGTGTTCGCCGCCGAGGAGTTCCGCAGGCGCATCCGCGCGCCGAGGAGAGGTCGAGGAATCGAGGCGGCTTCTAACCTATCCAGCGATAGTCGACCGAGCGGCGGCGAGGGTGTTGTTGTGGCATCGAGAAGGCGATGCGATAGCGTTGGGCGGAGGAGGGTGTTCGCCGCTGAGGAGTTCCGCAGGCGCGTCCGCGCACCGAGGACCTGTCCGACGAGGCGGCGAACACCCTCCTCCGCCCAACGCGGCTTGACAATCCCAGTTCTGGAGCCAGAACAACACCGTCGGCGCCGCGCTGCTCAGCGATCGTTTCCCCCTGCGATGGCGACGGTCGGCGCCGATTGTTCTTTTTTCCATCTCCACTATCATCGCCCCGCTCATGATCACCCTGCTCCTGGCCATCCACAACCATCAGCCCGATGGCAACTTCGATGCTGTCTTCGCGCGCGGCTACGACGACTGTTACCTGAGGATTCTGGCAGCGCTCGAGGCTGCGCCGCACATCCGTTGCAGTCTGCACTACACGGGGCCGCTCTACGAATGGATCGAGCGCGAGCGGCCGGAATACTTCGCGCGCCTGCGGGCGCTGGTGGCGCGCGGGCAGATCGAGCTCCTCGGCGGTGGCTTCTACGAACCGATGCTGGCGGTGCTGCCGGAGCGCGATGCGCTCGGCCAGGTCCGCAGGATGGCCGACTATTGTGCCGACCATTTCGGCGTCCGCCCGAATGGAATGTGGCTCGCCGAGCGGGTGTGGGAGCCGGGGCTGCCAACGCTGCTCGAGCGGAGCGGCATGCGCTTTACCCTGCTCGACGACGGCCACTTTCGCTACGCGGGCGAGACGGGTGCACTCCAGGGCTACTATGCGACGGAAAAGGCGGGCGCGTCGGCGGCGATCTTTCCGATCGATCAGAAGCTGCGCTATGCGATCCCCTTCGCTGAACCGGTGCAGGCCGTGCGCACGATCCTCGAACTCGGCGAGCTGCATGGTTCTCTGGAAGGTGGCCCGGTGGTGACCTACGGCGACGACGGTGAAAAGTTCGGCATGTGGCCGGGTACGAAAGAGTGGGTCTGGGACAAGGGGTGGCTCAGTGAGTTTTTTCGGCTGCTCGGCGAGGAGCGTGAGCGGATCGCCACCGGTACTTTTTCCGAGGTGCTGGCGACGCGGCCGCCGTCGGGCCGAGTCTATTTGCCGACCGCCTCTTACGAGGAAATGGGTGAATGGGCGCTGCCGCCGTCGGCGCAGGCGCGCTATCTGGCGGTGCGCCACCGACTCGAGGAGCGAGGCGAGCTCGAGGAGGCGCGGCCCTTTGTGCGTGGCGGCATCTGGCAAGGCTTTCTAGCCAAATACCCGGAAGCCAATCGCATGCACAAGAAGATGGTGCAGGTGTCGGACCGGGTGGCCCGCGCCATCGAGCAGGCGCCCGATAGCGAGCGCAATGCGCTCATGACGCGCGAGCTCTATCGCGCTCAATGCAACTGCTCTTATTGGCACGGTCTGTTCGGCGGGCTCTACCTCAACTACCTGCGCGACGCGGTCTATCGCCACCTGCTGGTCGCCGAAGCCTTCGCGGATGCGGCCCTCGGGCGGCCTGCGCCCGGCTGGAGCGGCGGAGTTGCCGTCGAGACTGCCGTCGAAGTTCGCGACGTCGACGGCGATTTGCAGGATGAGATCGTGATGCAGTCGCCCAGCATCGACCTGGTCATCGAGCCCCACGGGGGGGGCACCGCCACGGAGCTCGGCTATCGCGACAAGAGCTTCATGGTGAGCAATGTGCTCAGCCGCTACGAGGAAGGCTACCACGCCAAGCTGCGCGCCCATCTCGCCGCCGGCCACTCGGCGCAGTCCGACCTTCCCCAATCGATCCATGATCTCGTCCAGGTGAAGGAGCCAGGGCTCGACCGCTACCTGGTCTACGATCGCTACCCCCGTGCCAGTTTCATCGACCATTTTCTCTCGCACGATGCGACGGTCGAGAGTTTTGCCGCCGGCGAGGAGCGCGAGCTCGGCGATTTTGTCGGTGCACGGTATCGCCATCTCGGTCAGGGTCAGCTCGAGCGCACCGGCCGGGTCGATGGACGGCGGGTACAATTGCGCAAGCAATTCTCCCTGGCAGCCCGAGAATTGAAGGTTACCTATCGGATTTCGGCGAACGCACCATTCGAAGTTCTGTTCGCCCCGGAGTTGGCCTTGACGCTGCTCGACGGCCATAGCCAGGAGCGCATCTACCGTTTGCCCGATCGCGATCTGGTATCTGCCGAACGTCCCCTCGCCAGCCAGGGCGTATGGCAAGAGGTGCCCTCGCTTGCGCTGTGCAACGAAGCGAACCGTTTTCGCATCGATCTGAGCTGGGGTGTGCGCCGCCCAACGGTGTGGCGTTTTCCCCTGGAAACCGTTTCCATGTCAGAAGCAGGATTTGAACGCACCTACCAGGGCTCGGTGATCCTTCCCCTCTTTGCTCTGCGTCTGGGCTCAACGACGGAGGAGCTCACCATGCACCTCTCCTTCAACGACCTCTAAATGCCGGAATTGCGAAAAGATCCGATCGTCGGGCGCTGGGTGATCATCGCCAGCGAGCGCGCCAAACGGCCTCGCGAAGTCCGCCCGCCAGAGGCGCCGCCCACGATGGGAATTTGCCCTTTTTGTCCTGGGCAAGAGGACAAAACTCCACCGGAGATCATGGCCTATCGCGACGCCACCGGCTGGTCGCTGCGCGTCTTTCCCAATCGCTTTCCCGCTCTGGTCATCGAGGGCGATCTACAGCGAGAGGGCGATGGCATCTATGACCATATGAACGGTGTCGGCGCCCACGAGGTGCTGGTGGAAACGCCCGATCACGACCGGCGCTTCGCCGATCTATCGCTGGCACAAGCGCAGCTCGTTCTGGGAGCCTACAGCGATCGCATCAATGATCTCGCCCGTGACAGCCGCTTTCGCAGCGTGATGATTTTCAAAAACTATCGCGCCGCTGCCGGGGCTACGCTGGCGCACAGCCATTCCCAGATCATCGCGCTGCCGACCGTACCGAAGACGGTGGCGGACGAGATGCGTGGCGCGCTCGACTACTACCAGTTCAAAGAGCGCTGCCTGTTTTGCGATCTCGTGCAGCAGGAGCAGCGCGACCGCCGCCGGGTAGTCTTTGAGAATGCCGGCCATCTGGTGATCGAGCCCTACGCACCGCGCTTTCCTTTCGAGACCTGGATCGTGCCGAAGGTCCATCGCTCGGCCTACGAGAGCTGCCCGCGCGAGGAGCTCGCTGGCCTGGCCGAGGCGCTGCTCCTGACGCTGCGTAAACTACGAAGGGCGCTCGATGATCCGCCCTACAATTTCATGTTCCACTCCGCGCCATTCACTGCACGGGACACGGCCTACTACCATTGGCACATCGAAATCGTTCCCGCGCTGGGACAGATCGCTGGTTTTGAGTGGGGCTCAGGCTTCTTCATCAATCCCACGCCGCCCGAGGAGGCGGCGGACTTTTTGCGCGGTCTGGTGGAGGGGCCGTGAACATCCTCCACGTCTCATCGGAGGTGGCGCCCTTTGCCAAGACCGGTGGGCTCGCCGATGTCGCCAGCGCTCTGCCGCGCGCGATCGCTGGGCTGGGCCACGGCGACCGAGTGGTGGTGGTCACGCCGCGCTATCGCACCGATGTCGAGGCCTATGGGCTGGAGCGGCTTTCCGTGCCGATCCCGGTGGCACTCGGGCGGCGCAATTACGAGCTCACCGTCTGGTCGGGGCGGTTGCCCGGCACCGGGGGTGCAGTCGAGGCGTGGCTCCTCGACCATCCGCTCTATGACCGGCCGCATCTGTATCAGGAGAATGGGCAGGACTATCCTGACAATGGCGATCGCTTTGGCCTCTTATGTCGAGGTGCCCTGACGGCCGCGAAGGTGCTCGGCTTTGTGCCGCAGGTGATCCATGCGCACGACTGGCAGGCAGCACTGACGCTGCTGTGGGCGCGAGGCGGCGCTGCGCCCGAGACGCGGACCCTCATGACGATCCACAACATCGCCTT
>JAHFDT010000036.1 GCA_023248875.1 Myxococcales bacterium
CGGTGAGCGAATGGAGGAGGCGTACGACACGCTGCTCGATCCGGTGCGAAGGAAGCGTTACGACCTGGAGCTGTTTCCAGACGGGATCCCGAGTCGCCCGATGCCGCCGATCCATACTCCGGCCCCGCCGGCTCCCGCATCGCGGGAGGAGCCGGTGCGCCCTCCACTGCCAGTGATTACCGCCACCACCGAATTCACCGGTTCCCTGCTACGTCGACTTCGCGAAGCCCACGCCATTGAGCTCACCGACCTGGCACAGCGCACCAAGATCGCGCTCGGCCACTTCCGTTCGATCGAGGAGGAGCGCTGGAATGCCCTACCTGCCACCGTCTACCTACGGGGATTCCTCGTCGAGTTTGCACGGGTGCTGAAGCTAGATCCCAACCAGGTGTCGCGAACCTACCTCGAGCGTGCTGCCCGAGAGCGCCCGCCGCGTGACTGAGCGATCCTTAGGGCCAATCGTTTGCCGACGAGGAGTTCCAAGGGCGAGTTGAACCAGCACGTTGGTTCGAGTAAAATCTCGCCATGGCACTCATCGACAAACCGGAACGCGCACGCCAACTGGCCCGCGCCATCGCTTCCGACCTGACGCTCTATCACGAAAAGGAGATCGTGGAGGGGATCGAACAGGACACGGTCTTCGAGACGATGAAGGCTCATATCGAGGAGGGACGAGCGCTCTTCAAAAGCCGGGTCACACCCGAGGTTCTCAATCTCAATCTTTACGATCGAGCAGTCGTCGATGTCATGATCAAGTCGAAGGGCCACGTCAAATCCAAGATCTGGTAGCTCCATTCGAGTCGTAGGCACCTTCAACCGCGCGCGGTACTCGACTCGACCAGTGGCTCGCGACGCAGGGGCTGCCCTACTCACGCTCGCAGATCCAGAGGCGCATCGATGCGGGCGAAGTTCTCGTCAACGGGCTTCCGGTGCGTGCTTCCTACAAGCTGCGCCCAGGCGACCGAGTGCGCTTTACGCCCCCGCCGCCGTCTGTAGCGCAGGACCTCGCAGAGGCGCTACCACTCGATATTCTGTTTGAGGACGAACATCTCATGGTGCTCAACAAACCGCCTGGAATGGTGGTTCATCCGGCGACTTCGCACCAGAGCGGCACGTTGGTGAATGCTCTCCTCCACCACTGTGGTGGACAGCTGGCGATCGGCGGTGAGCACCGTCCCGGGATCGTCCACCGCCTCGACAAAGATACCTCGGGCGTGATGGTCGTGGCCAAGACCGAGCCGGTGCTCGTAGCATTGCAACAACAGTTTCACGACCATACGCTCACCCGCCGTTATCTAGCGCTGGTGGTGGGGGTCGTTGCAGAAAGCGGCACCTATCGCACACGCTTCGGCCGCCACCCCCAAGACCGAAAAAAATTCTCTTCGCGAGTCAAGGGTGGCAAGACAGCGGTGACTCACTGGACGACCCTTGAGCGCCTGCGGGGAGCAACGCTCATTGAGGTGCGCCTCGAAACCGGTCGCACCCACCAGATCCGCGTCCATTTTGCCGACCATGGCCATCCCGTCGTTGGCGATCCCGCCTACGGGCGCGCTCGGCTCGGCCGCGATCCACGCCTCGCCGAAGTCGCAGCCCAGTTGGGGCGCCAGGCGCTCCACGCACGAGTGCTCGGCTTCCTCCATCCCGCCACCCAGAAGCAGCTCGAGTTCTCGACCCTGCCTCCCGAGGACATGCAGCAAGCCCTCGCCCAACTACGAGGAGTTGCCTGATGCGCCTCGTCCGCTCCCCGCTCTTGCCGGCAGTGCACGGCTTTTCAACCCGTCAGGGCGGAGTCTCGACCGGCCGCTATGCTTCACTGAATGTGGGAGCCAGATGGGGCGATACCGAGGGCAACGTGCAAGAAAACCGACGCCGGCTTGCGAGCGATGGAGGGTTCGCCCTGCAGCAGCTGATCTGCGCGCGACAGGTCCATGGCGCGACCCTCCTACGGATAGACGGCCGTAGCGCCGAAGAGCTCGCGAACCGGGAGGCGGACGCCCTCATCGCCACCGACCCGGGACGAGCGGTCGGTGTCTACACCGCAGATTGTGTCCCCCTCCTCATGGCCGATGGCCGAGGGAGAGTGGCGGCAGTTCACGCGGGATGGCGCGGCACAGTGGCACGCATCGCAGTGGCTGCGCTTGAGGGGCTACTGGAAATCGGCGCACACAAGAGGGATTTTCGGGTAGCCCTGGGGCCGGCGATCGGCCCCTGCTGCTTCGAGGTGGGGGAGGAGGTTGCCGCCCAGTTCGAACACCTTCCCGGTGCAGTGGCGCGCTCCCCGTCCGCGCGGCCGCACGTCGATCTACGCAGAGCGAACCTCGAGCTGCTCCTGGGTGCGGGACTATCGCGGGAGCAGATCGATCTGGCCGCCCCCTGCACCATGTGCGAACGCGAGCGTTTTTTTTCCTTCCGACGGGATGGGGGGCAAATCGGTCAGATGCTCTCATTTATCGTGGCTGGTTAGGCTGGTTAGGGCGCGTCCCATTAGTTTGGGGAGCCGCCAGCGTTTGGGAGGGTTGACGCCAGCGGCCCCCATTTTCCATTTTCGTTCTCAAGCTTGGCGCCCCCGGTTCGAGCGCTGATCGCACCTCCTTGGCGTAGGGGCCCTTTTTGCTGCCTTCATGGGGTTGACACCGGTGCCGGGGATTTGTCGCAAAACCTATAGCGGTGCTCATTCGGATTGATAGGAAGCGGTGTTCGGGCGCGTTCAGCGCGAGCGCCTCTCCACGGCCTCGGTCGCAGACGTCCTCGGACCGGGAGCCTCGCGGACCGAGGCCGAGGAGCATACTTTTGGTATGTGACGAGGCCGAGGGAGGACGTAAGCCGCGATCAACGCGCCCGAGCACCGCGTTAGGGAGAAGAATCTCCCGGCGGCAGTGGCCCCAAGGAGCGGTCGATGCGCTTGAGGAAGGTGTACCAGGGCGAGGAGAGTCCGGGGATGGGGGCGCTGACGTAGTGGTAGCCATGCGCGCGCCAAAAGGGGGCATCGTCGCGGACCAGCGGTACTCGACCGATATCGTAGTAGTTCGAGGTGATCACCGTCGGACGGTGGCTCAGCTGATAGTCGACCGGAGCATATTTTTCGTGGCCAGGTCGATTGGAGACCGCTGGCACTTTGTGGGCAATGTACTCGTCGGAGAGACCGAAGCAGTCGAGCGATCGCATTCCGCTGTAGTAGACCTGCGCTCCCGCGCCCCCGACCACCGCGTAGTCGTCGGGTTGAGCGTACTTTTGAAACCACCGGCCAATGGCAGCACGGTCTTCGGTGTACCAGCGCAGGTAGCCGGGCGAATCGATGCCATTGTCGCTAGCTCCCGGGCCGAGATAGGCCTGTGCCGCCCGGTCGACCGCCACAGTGTGCCACACGTAACCGCCCAGGAGGGCTACCACCAGGGCGGGCGCCACAAAGGGCGGTGCCCGTCGAAGCGATACCCAGAGGCCGAGGATCGCGCCCACGACTACCATCGGCACCACCGGAAGGACGAAGCGAAACAACCCCATGAAGTCGCCGCCGACGGAGGCCACGTAGATCAGAAACACGACGACGACCAGTAAGACATAGCCGTACAGCCGCCTGACAGCCGCCCCCGGACGAAGAAACAGCGAGACCATCATGGGCAGTGCAAAGGGCAACATCAGGAACGCCTCGTTCCAGCGCCCGAGGTAG
This sequence comes from Myxococcales bacterium, assembly GCA_023248875.1. GTDB lineage: Bacteria > Myxococcota_A > Polyangia > Palsa-1104 > SHYY01 > JAHFDT01. Next base: position 3,668 of record JAHFDT010000036.1, read on the forward strand.
TAGATCCCACGCTCCCAGGTCCCCTTCCCCCCCGAGGACTTGATGTAGAACGTATTCGGGACCCAGTAGCCATAATAGTGATGCCGCCACAGGAAGTGCGGCAGGACGAGGAGCAGATAGACAGCCAACCAGGCCCATTCACCCCGACGAGGCAGGAGGCGCCGCTCGCGCACCATTCCCACCAGGTGGTGCAGCGCTGCCAAGGCGAAGAAAAGATTGCCCTCAGGCCGCGTCAGCGCCGCCAAGGCAAAGGCTGCCGCCGCCCCCTTGTGCAGCCGCCCTGGGTGCGACGCATAGAGCGCGCTGCCGAGTGTCACCCAAAAGGTAAAAAGCTGCGTTTCAAGTCCGCCGGCAGCCCAGCAGGCGTAGCCCGGCACCGCCGCCAGAAACAGCGCCGGCACAGCGTCCCAAGTAGACCAGGGCCCATCGCCGCGCAAACGACGCAACCACCAGGAGCAGGTCACCAGGGTCCCGATCGCGCAGATAGCTCCCCATACCACCGACGAAGATTCCGGCAGCCATCCCAATTTTATCCAGCCGGCGAGAAACACCGTCCACAGAAAATTGGTATAACCCTCCACTCGCTCGCCCAGGTTGAAGACCAACTCGCCATGCTCCGCGAGGTTGCGAGAGTAGACAAAAGAGATGTAGGCGTCGTCGGTGACGAAGAAGTGAAAGACGCCCATGTGGGCCACCAGAGCCGCGGAGGCAGCGACGAGCAGAGCGACGACGAGGCGCCCGCGGTTCATCGCAACGGAACCTAACAGAGCTGCTGGGCCGGCGCAACGCGCGAGGATTGCGATCCAGCGGCGGGCATGATAGCTCGGTGAGCATGATCGCACATCTCATCGAGGCCGTAAGCGGCTGGATCATTCAGGTCATCTCTGCGCTCGGCTACTTCGGCGTGATGCTGATGATGGCGATTGAATCGGCCTGCATTCCGCTCCCGTCGGAGATCATCATGCCCTTCGCCGGCGCGCTGACGGTGGCCGAAGTGGCCGCGAACCACAGTGTGGTACCGCTCAACTTGTGGGTCGTGGGCTTGGCCGGAGCGATCGGCTGCAACGTCGGCTCCATCTTCGCCTACTTCGCCGGAGCATGGCTGGGTCGTCCCTTTCTCGAACGCACCCGCTGGGTACGCTTCTTCGTCACCCCGCACGAGCTCGAGCGCGTGGACCGCTGGTTCGCGCAACGCGGGCCGCTGGTGGTTTTCGCCGCGCGCCTCTTGCCGGTCGTGCGTACCTTCATCGCGCTGCCGGCCGGCATCGCCCGAATGAATCAGCTACGTTTCCACCTCTACACCTTTGTCGGTTCGCTGCCCTGGTGCCTCGCCCTGGCCTACGCGGGGCAGAAAACCGGCGAGAATATCGAAGTTCTGCGCCCCTATTTCCACCGCTTTGACTTCCTCATCGGCCTCGTCATTATCGCTGGCGGCATCTGGTTCTTGCGTTCGCGCATCCGAGCCCTACGCCCAGAAACCTAGGTATCGTTGATAGGCGCCTACCTCCGCTTTCGGTCGAACTGGCTGCGGACTCGCAAGGTGTCGCGCAAGATCGGAAGTTGCGCCAGATCCTTCGGGCGGCCGGCCGCCTCCTTTGATCGGATGATATCCTCCAGCGCCGCGACCGTCGCCGTCTCCCGCCCCACCTTTGCCTTCACACTACGCGATCGCACCGATTCGAAATCGAGCCCGCCGCTCATCTGATCGAACAAGATGTCAACCGGAACGCGAGCGCCAATGATCCTGTGCGTCGTGGAAAGCTCGGAAACTAGCTCCGGCGCGCATCCACCCAGCGCCTTGGCGAGCGCGGAGATTTTTTTGCGGTTGAGCGGTGTGTCACGAACCAGTAAATCTGTGTCCTGTGTGAGAACCGGAGCACCCTGCAGAGAAGCAGCCACGTTGCCAATCAGAACGGCCTCGAGGCGCACCTGTCGCAGCGACGCCAGCAGCAGGTCCAGAAACTCCTCGTCAAAAGACATAGCCGCCCCTTCCGTTTGGACGGATAAAAAAGCTCCTCCCGCTGCCTGGGAGACGAAAGATCCGCTCAAGGATCAGGCCCAGATCGCCGGGATCGATATCGGGAAGCAGTGGACCGAGGCGCTGCTGGGCCGCACGGATGCGGCGCACCAGACGGTCGACCTCTTGCGGCGACATCGATCGCTCTCTTGCCAGCCGCTTGCTCCGCATCCTTGAATCCTGCGCGATCAGGAAAGAAAGATCCATGGCCTCTCAGCAGCTCATCACAGGACCAGGCCCATCCCGGAACATGCTCCATGAAGATTTTTGACAAAAATTTGCTCTCGAAGATCCTCGGCTCGAAGATGAGCGAATGCCACGATCCCTACGCTCCGAGCGACGCCTCCCGCCCAACCTACCGGTAGCGGGTCTACCGGTACGCCACCGTGGCAGCTCCTACTGCCTCATCGAGGGCGACTCGCTTTCGCTGCTGACCCAGCTTCCCCCGGCGAGCATCGACCTCGTCTTCGCCGACCCGCCCTACAATCTCTCCAACGGTGGCTCCACCTGCCAGGCGGGCCGCCGTGTCAGCGTCGACAAGGGCGCCTGGGATTGTTCACAGGGCGTCGGTGCCGACCACGATTTCCACCGGCGCTGGCTCGCCGAGTGTCGTCGGGTGCTAAAACCCTCGGGCACCATTTGGGTTTCGGGCACGCAGCATGTCATCTTTTCACTCGGCTTCGCCATGCAGGAGCTTGGCTACCACCTGCTCAACACCATCACCTGGTTCAAGCCCAATGCCAGCCCCAATCTCGCCTGCCGCTTCTTCACCCACTCCACCGAGTTGGTGATCTGGGCGGCTCCATCGCGCCAAAAACCCCTGCGCCACACCTTCAACTATCCTCTGATGAAGGCGCAGAACAGCGGCAAGCAGATGCGCGATCTGTGGCCGCTCAGCGATGATGGTGCGGGGGTGCACTGGACGCTACCAACACCCAGTAAGCGCGAGAAGACCTGGGGGCGCCACCCCACCCAAAAGCCGGTGGCGCTACTCGACCGGATCATTACGGCGGCGTCGCATCCCGGCGATCTGGTGCTGGATCCTTTCAACGGTTCGGGTACGACCGGTGTGGTCGCGGTCGCGCGGGGGCGCCGCTACCTCGGCTTCGATCTCGATGACGCCTACCTCGACCTGACCGATCGCCGCATCCGCGGGACCACACTCACTTAGTTTTTACGCGCGAAAGAACGTGCAAATCGCTTCAATCACGCGGCCCACTTCCTCATCGGTCAGCTTGTCGTGCGCCGGGATCGCCAGCATCCGCTTCATGTGTGCCGCCGCGACCGCGTATTCGCCCCGCCGACAATCGCGGTAAGCAAAGTGATCGGGGATGATGCCGCCGGCCGGCCGCACTCGGGTTTCGACGCCACGCTCGGCAAGAAAGGCTCCGAGCTCATCGCGCCGGTCGGTTTCGACGATGAAGTGGTAGTAGACATCGAGGCAGCCCGGATCTTCGACCGGAACAGTGACCAGATCTCCCAGTGCTTGCCGATAGCGTGCTGCGATCGCCACGCGCCGACCGATCACTTTCGCCAGTCGAGGCAGCCGAACTAGCAGTGCCGCCGCCTGAATCGTATCCAAGTGCGAGTTGGGGCTGATCCAGCGGCACTCGATCTTATCGACAAAGCCATTGTAGCGCAGCTCGCGCAGCCGCCGATCGATCGCCGCATCATCGGTCAGAATGACGCCCGCTTCGCCGAGCGCTGAGTAGCCCTTCATCGGATTCAGACTGAAGCAGCCGATCTTGCTGAAGGTGCCGGAGAATTTACCGTGGCGCTTGGCACCAAAGGCCTGCGAAGCATCTTCGATGACCGGCAGGCCATGGCGGTCCGCCACTTCCAAGATCGCCTCCATCCGACACACCTTGCCATTGAGGTGCACCGGCAGAATCGCGCGGGTCCGAGGCGTGATCTGCTTTTCGATTCCGGCCGGATCGATGTTGAGATCGTCGCCCACATCGGCAAACACTGGTGTCGCGCCATTGAGCCGCACTGCGTTGGTCGTCGCGATGAAGGAGAGCGGCGTGGTGATCACCTCGTCGCCCGGCTGCAACTCCAGCGCGCGCAACGCCACGTCGAGTGCCGCCGTGCCCGATCCCACTCCGATGGCAAACCGCCGCCCCACATGCGCCGCTACCGCCGATTCGAAGCGTGCGAGCTCCGGCCCTAGCATGAGCTCGCCATGTCGTAGCACCGTCTCGACCGCCGCCAAGAGCTCAGCAAGCTCGGCGGGATCGCTGACCCGGAGATCCTGAAAACGGACGTTACTCAATGAAAGTGATTGTCCTTACCATCGTGGCGCAGGTCAAGTTTGCAGCAGATCCTCATAGCGCCGGAGATAGTCCCGCCCCACGCGGGCATCGTTGGTCCACCGACCGGCCGCCCGCGCCAAATCGAGGAAACGCTGCTCTCGCCGCTCGTCCTCCTCCGAGTAGGCAAGCGTCCCCTCAACGCGTTCGAACATCTCGCGCGTCACCGCGAGGATCTCCTCGGGCGAATTGTCGATCACATCGATCCCGCGGTCGCGCATCACCGTGCCATGAAAGGCGTGGGCAACGGTCTGCCAGGCTTCGCCAAAGCCGACCAAGGACTGATCGCGGATGCGGCGATAGCGCTTGGGGAGATACAGATCGCGATCCGTAAACGGCCGACCGTGGCCCAGCGGCACCGCGTTGGTGATGATGGCAGGAACACCAAAAGTCAGTGGCACCCAATAGAGCCCGGAACCGGAGCCAAGAAAAAAGCGGCACGACGCGGCAAGAAATACGTCCATCCAATCGCTGCGCACCTCGGAGTGGCAGTAGTCGAACAAACGCTCCATCGTAGGCACCTGGGACATCGACGGATCGCCGAGGCGCACCACCCAGCCGCCGCGCCGCGTGATCTCCTCGATCGCCGGGAGGTAGGTCGCCACATCGCAGTTATTGAGCTCGTTCCCCACCGCGTCGTTGTAGAAACCCCGCTCGCGAATGTGGAGACCGACGAACCAGGCACCGCGCGGGATCCCGAGGCGCTCGAGCGTAGCCCAGCCGCGCTCACGATGCACTTCCGTCAGCCGCACGAGCGGCGGCCGCCCTTCCAAACTCCACTGATGCGCCACCCGACCGATCGCCTCCATGGACGGCATGAAGCGGCCACGCACGTAGAGGCTCTCGGAGATCACATGGTCGAAAAGGGGCACCAGCGGCTTGAGTGCTTCGATCAGGCGCGGATCGCGAACGATCGAACAGTAGGGGCTAAAGTAGTTTAGAAAGCATGGGTTGGCGACCCGCCCCTCGGGGGCGAGCACGATCGTACGCTTCGGCTCGATCCAGCCGAGTGCGTCCAGCTTCGCGTACAGGTCGAGCGTACCGATGTGGGCCATCCCCGGTCGACCGCCGATGAAACCCAACTTGTGGGGCCCTTGCGAAACGCTCGAGAGTAGAAAGCGGATGCCCAGCGATCGGTGCAAAGCGCGCATCGGCGAGGTCGCAAGAAGGTCGGCCACATAGCGCTCCGCCTCGACCATTTCGGGGAACTGCCCAAGGTAACAGTGGGCCATCGTCAGGCGCTGCGCGTGCTCGGGCTCTTGTGGATCGAGCTCGAGGGCCTGTTTCCAATAGGCCGCAGCCGCCTCCATGTCGCGTACCGCATCAGTGGTATTCCAGCAGGTCGCATGAAACTGCCGCTCGTGGCAGTCAGCGATCCCGGTGAGAGCCCCAAGATGGTCGGGCGCCACCATCAGCACCCGCTCGAAGTTCGAGATGGCCTCCGATAGCAGGGCGCGCTCAGCGGCGATCTGGCCTAGAAGAAAACGTGCGTCGAGATCATTGGGCGTTCGGCGGAGGAGCTCGCCGACGATCTCGACCGCCTGGTCGAGCCGCCCCTCTCGATGGTGCTGCTGCGCTTTTTCCAATGTGGCTTCCATCTTAGACCGCTTTCAGGTTGAAATGAGCGAGCGAGGCGACCGATCCCTTCGGCGCTGCTGCGTCGCTCCTCCTTGGATTACCGCTAGTAGTCCTGCGTCGTCGCTCCTTGCTTCGCCTCGGTCTGGGTCGCCTCGCTCGCTCATTTCAACCTGAAAGCGGTCTAGCTCCGCACGATGCGAATATAGCTCGGGGCAATGGGAAGATCGTCCTCGTCGATGGATCGCTGCCACCAGGCCGTCCCCTGCTCCTGCGAACGCAGGACAAAACCATGGCGGGCGTAGAAATCGGCGCAGACGCCATTACGCGGCCCCTCGCGGAACAGGCCCACGAGCGTCTGCGCACCGAGCGCACGGACTTTCGCCGCCAGCTCCGCTAGCAGCGCGCTTTCGAGACCGCGGCCGATGACGCGGCAGCTCATCACCAGCTCCAACACGTGCCACTCTGCCGTATCGCCTTGCGGCCATGCCAGCGCGAAAGCCACCAGCCCAGCATCGCCCAACCGATCGCGCGCACGCAGCGTCAAGCCAATCGCCCCCTCGGCGGCCAGCTGCCGCAACGCCGCAAGATCGAACCGCTGCAGCGCGAGGTTGAACTGATTGGTCTTGGCACACAGCTGCGCCGCCCGCGGCAGCGTTGCCTCATCGAGTAGAGCGATCTCGGCCTCCACCTCGAGGCTGGCCAGGTACGCCTCGACGCTGCCCGCCGTACCACGCAGCTCCTGACGCGCCTGTTCATCCGTCACCAGCCGTTGGCGCTGGAGATCCTCTTGCGTCAAGCGGGGCGTGTCGAACAGCCCACAGCGCCGCAGAGCATCCACATAGCCCGCCGGATCGGCTGGCAGATCGATCACTACCACCTCCGGGAGGATCGACCGCACGAGCTCCCGTTCATGGGGGCTGTCATCGACGAATGCCACGGCATCGAGCCCGAAGCCGAGCTCCTCGGCGATCTCGCGCAGCGAATCGGCTTTCGATCCCCAGCCGATGCGGACCGCAGCGAGATCCGAGCGCCGAATCAGCATGCCAGGATGGCGCTCGATCGCCTCGAGCGCCTCGGCAGCGTCGTTCTTGGAGGCCACGGCCAAAAGCACGCCGCGCGCCCGGAGCTCGAGCAGCTCGCGCTGAAAGGCGGCGAAGGCGACGCCCACCCCTTCGCCGCCCACCGCCACGCCGCCGATCCCGTCCTCACCGAGCGTGCCGCCCCACAGCGTGCCATCGAGATCCAGGACCAGACACCTCTTCGGGGGACGAGCGCCGGCGACGATCGCGTGGGACAGCGAGTGGGCCAACGCCCGCACCCCAAGGCCCGACACGCGCATCCGGGCGTGCGCCCACATGCGCGGATCATGGAACTCGCGATAACCCTCTTCGAGAACTAGCCCAGCGTAGTCGAACAGCTCGACGTGGGGATGGCGTACCACCAACTCGACTAGGCGCTGATTATAGCGCGCCACCAGTGCACCGATCGAAGTCGCCCCAGCTTCCTGCAGCCCGAGCGCGTTGCGCGGCGGATAGCTTCCGTTGGCGAGTAGCACGCGCGACGAGTCCAGCGCAGCGATCACGGTCGCGACGCGGCCCACGGCATGATCGAGCAGGGATTCGCGTTGGCCCGCATTCGATAGTGGCGCTTCAAAAATTGGCGCCAAAAGATCGTGGCAATCCGGCAGCAGCACCGTGATGTCGGGCCTCGCACGATGGAAGGCTGATTCGGGATCCAGTGGCTGGCGATCGAAATCGCCAAAGCTTCCCACCACCACCTGGGCAGCAAAGGACATCGCAGCCAGCCTCTGTTCCAGCTCCCGCTGCAGGGGTGCTAGCGTGGCCGTTGGGAGTACCCAGATCGTCCTCATGCGAAAGCACAAATAGCCGGTTTCGCCAGGGCCTGCAACACGACGAGGGCCGACGAAAGCTTGACCGCCGCGATTGGATCTGTTGTCGTAACCACATGCCTCCGTCGCTGAGCGGGAGCCTATGAAGGTCAACGTACTCGGGAAGGCGGAATTTTTGGGGCTAGCTGAAGATGGCCCGCGCCTGCTGGCATTGATCAACGAACCGCAGGCCTTCGTCATCCAAGGCTTCTATCCTCACGAGGAGATTTTCGCACTACGCAGTCGCTGTTTCGATCGCAATCGCGATTCGGAACCCGCCTTTCACCCTCTCATCGAGGGTTGCCCCGACTTCCATCGCCTGCACGACAACTACCCCAACGCCTACGTCAAATCGAAAATGCACTCTTTCCAACACCACGGTTGGAAAGAGGAGAATGGTGCGCTGTTCCACTATTTCAGGGAAATCTTCGCACTGAAAAATCGGCTGGTCGGGTTGCCTGCAGAAACCTACGTGAACGCCCACCCTTCGGAGGGGTGTGTGGCCCGCGTCAGCCTCCACAACTACCCAAGGGGCGGCGGCTATATGGCGGAGCATATCGACCCTCTCGGCGTCCACGCGCGCATCCAGACCATCGTGCAGGCTTCCGAATATGGCCACGACTTCGATAGCGGCGGGCTCTTCGCTCGGGCGGATCCAGGCGCTGAAAAGATCTACTTCGACCCGATCTCAAACCCCGGAGACCTGCTCGTCTTGTCGCCAGGGATCCCTCATGGTGTCGACCCCATTGACCCCGAAGTGGAATATGACTGGCGCGTTAACCGCGGGCGTTGGATGGTGGTTCCAGTCTTCTTAAACCCCGATTACCCCCAGTTCGACAACAAGTCCCAAACCCTATCCTAGTGTCCTGTCTCAGAAATTCGCGCCATATATCGCCGGTCTCTTTCGTCCCTACCGTCGTTGCTCGTCGGTTAAATACCGCCAGTATTCGCCCTCCTTGCGCCTCGGCAGGAACGAAACATCCTCGCCGATATATGGCGCGAATTTCTGAGACAGGACACTAGTGGTCCGATCTGAGACACCGTTTTGCTTGACCGACGCGCACAACCGGCTGTTCTGCGCACTGTCTCACGATCGCAATCCGCTCCACTCGGATCCTGACTATGCGCGCCGGACTCCATTCGGCCAGACAATCAGCTACGGCATGGCCGCCGTGCTGCTGGCATTGGCCCGATCCGCCACCGGTCGCCGTATTCACATACACTCCATTCGTGGGCAGTTTCTCAGACCGATTTTTCCCGGCCTGGACTATCGGCTCGAGATCGCTGGCGACGACCTCCAGACAACGCTTCGCGTCACCAAGGGCAGCACCACCCACCTGGACGCAAGGATCCATTGGCATGCACTCGATCTCCCTCGCTCTCACGCCCGAGAAGCGCCCCGGTTCATGCCGCGCGGCGAGGCGAGCGCTACTTCGCCGAGCGAGGCGCCGCTCACCATTCCTGAATTCGCCTATGCTCCTGCTCCCGAGGCCTTTCCCGAGCTTCAGGCACTGTTTCACCTGGCCCCTGAACAGATTCCATGCGAGCAGCTCGCCGCGCTGTGTTGGGCCAGCTACTTCGTCGGGATGGAGCAGCCGGGACGCCAAGCGCTCTTTTCCGAGTTCGAATTCGAATTCACACCGGAGCCATCGGCGATACCGCACCTGCTCATGGAAATCGACGCTCGCTACGACCCGCGCTTTCGGCGCCTCCTCCTCACGGGTCGAGGCACCACCATCCGTCGCTTTTCACTTGTTGCGTTTCACCGCCCCGAACCGATGGACTACAGCGATGAAGCCCTACGCGCCGAGTTCGGCATGGATCGTAATCTCTCGGGACAACGCACGCTGGTCACCGGTACTGCGCGCGGTTTTGGTTCGGTCGTCGCGCGCGCTCTAGCGCTGCGGGGAGCAGCGGTCCTGCAACATCGGCGGCGATCTGGCGATCACAATACCTCAGTGGTCGGAGAGCTCTCGCGCGATGAAGACTGTCAGCGCATCGCAGCGCAGGTTGCCACTGAGGTCGGCCAGCTGGATCTGCTCATCCACAACGCGTTTCCGCACGTCAACGCACAGAAGTTTTTGGATCAGTCTCCCGCCGAGTTTCTTGGCTACGTTCAGCGCGCTATCGATCCCACCGCCCGCTTGACGCACCATCTCCTTCCGCTCATGGCCCCAGGCAGTACGGTCGTCCTCGTCTCCTCTCATTACGTTTGCCAGCCGCCACCGCAGTTTACCCACTACATCACGACCAAGGCCGCGCTTGAAGGCATGGTCCACTCACTAGCAGCCGAATTTCCTGCAGTGCGGTTCGTCATCGCGCGCTTGCCGCGGATGCTGACCGACCAGACCCAGGCGATCTACGAACTCCGCCCGCCGATCTCCCCGACGACTATCGCCCAACGCCTACTCTCTGGTTTGGCCACTCTGCCGAGTGGTAATTTCCATGAACTGAATCTCTTTTTACCCACTGACTGAAGGAAAGGTAACCGGCCGATCCTGATCTCCATCCCCCCGCGTCACATACATCTGTTCGAGCGCTGGTCGCGGCAGCTCCGACGAAACCGTGAATTCCAAGCTATGGCTGAACGGGGAGTGCTCTACCGGACAGAGGCGCACGGGAAGAAGTTGGCGCCCCTCGGTCTGACGCGACCACCCGACCCGCAGGAGCGTATGGGAGTAACTGGCGCTTCCTCCGACATAATCGGCATAGGCGCAGCCGGCCGCACGCAGTCGCTGGATGACTGCGGCGAGCAGTTCGACACCGTCGCGCTCCCCCCGTGCATCCTCCGGATAAAAAAACTCCGTCAGCCGACCGACATTCCCCTGGCAGCGGCCGAAAGCCCGCTCCACTCGGTAGACACACACGGCCGGCCGGTAGGGCGGACCTAGTAGGGCAATCGAGTAGGCGAAAGCAGGATGGCGCAAGTAGCGCCACCGCAAATAGTCGAAAGAGCGAACGGTACCATAAGCCAGGCTGGGATAGAGCTCCCAGGCCGGGGCAAAATCGGTCGTTCCTTCGCTGAGAAAGGTAACCTCTGGCGTCGTGCGAAGCGGAACCTCCGGAGGAAGTTCCGCCAATGATACCGATGGAGCGAGAAACGCACCGCTCTGGTGACGATCGAGTACGCACAGATAGCGCGGCACCTCGTGAAACAGCGACCAACCGCCAAGCCGCTCGATGATTTTTTGGTTATCGGTCGTTACGCCCACCCCGAGCACGATCGGAAATTGCTCTTGCAACCTCCGCATCAGCAGCCAGCCGAGCCCACGGCTCTCCGGATCGCCCATCCAGTTAATAGCCCAGGCGGCCGTTTGAGGCTGGCTACAGCTCCCCCAAAAAACTTGGGTGGTGATATAGCCGAGGATGGCGATCAGCCGCCCCTCCGTCCACCCGCAAATCAAGCGCGCTTGGCCACTTTTCTCATCGAGAAACTGCCATTCAAACATCGCTCGGTGGCGTAGTGCCAAATCGGGCCGATAGTTGCGGCTGAGAAAGGCATGCATCGCCTCCCAATCCTCGAGCGAGAAAGTGGGCCGAATCTCCACGTTCGAACCTATCTACTCGAGCGCGATGCCATGGCGCTCGAGCAGCCGGTACAGGTCGCCCAGGGATGCCATCTCGGCCATCTCTGCGGTTGTGAAATGAATCTGAAACGCTGCCTCGAGTGCAAGGATCAGGTTGATGTGATTGAGGCTATCCCAGTTAGGGAGATCGCGGAGCACCGTCTCCGGCGGATAGGAGAAGTCCTCGATCGCGATCAGATCGCGAAAAATCTGCTGTAGCTTTGAACCCAAGGGCGCTGAGTCTTGAGGCAAGGATTACCTCATCGCAACGATCAGGTCCTGATGGGATAATGGATTCGGCCTGCCACACCAGCGACCGTAGTGGATCTTCTCTATCCGCATCTCGTGCGTTTGATAGACTCGTAGAATGTGCTGCTCTTCATAAGCGCAAGCCAATTCTGGCAATTCCTGGCTCAAGATTCTGCAGCCGGGGGCAAATTCGTGTCGAAATTCCAAGCGGATGTTTTTTCCGTCATCCATCATATGGAAGAAGGGATTTTCTTTTCCTGCGATCTGTTCGGCGAGCAGCTTTTCATCGAAAAGATAGTAACTGATGACCGATTTACCGCCCCTCTTTAGGACACGGGCAATCTCACCAAGAAAACCTCCCATGTCCAGCGGAAGCATGTGAGTGAATACCGAAAAGAGCACAGCCAAGTCGAAACTCGCATCGGAAAAGGGGAAACGAAACTCCGCTGCCCGCTGCCTCCCTGATGGATTGTATTTTTTGTTGAAGATATCGAAGTGTCGAAATCTAAAGTTCGGATAGCTTGGAGTAATCGTTCTGTCACACCAGTCGATCCCTGTCTTGGCGATATCGAAACCTTCGTAAGTCCCCTCGGCTCCCAAATAGTCCGTCAGTGGAATGGCTAGTTTTCCACAGCCACTTCCCACTTCGAGAATTTTCCCACTGGGCCCGAGTGCACCGAGGTCCAATACATATTTGAAATTCTCCTGTCCGGTCCGCTCAAAAACTGTTTGGTCCCGCAATCCCGTAAATCGGATGAGCTCTAGCGGCGGTCGGGGAGCAAGACCTTTGGGCAATGTCGGCCTCACAGGGAGGGTTCAGTATGGCACACCGCATTGGGTCGATCCATTTCAGGACTTGGCACTGCCCTTGCTCTAAGGCCTGACACACGGTGGCGAAACTATTCAAATGGCATTGGATTCAGACAGTTCCGTGCTGGAATCCAAGGGGTCTGTCGGCGAAATTGACAGGGCAGATCACCGATTCCTGGAGGCTTCCATGATCCTGCACGTCGAAGAGAGCAACGATGAGAACCTCGAACAGGAGATGAGGGACATCGCGGCGCGCTTGGAGCTTTCGGACTACCGCGAGGCGCTCTACTTCCCTAAATATTTTCAAATCGAAACGACTCGGCTCTGCAATGCCCGCTGCACCTTCTGCGCGATCGATCAATGGAGCAAAGAGACAACCTTCATGTCGGACGCGCTATTTGAAAAGGTCGCTACCGAGCTCGGCCAATACAAACACTGGGTCAAAATGGTCAACCTCAACCGCACCGGCGAGCCGCTCGTCGACAAGAAGATCATCGACCGGGTCGCGCGGGTGTGCGAGCTCGGAATGAAGATGGTAAGCATCTCGACCAATGCCTCACTGCTCACCCCCGAAAAAATCCGAGGCCTCATCGAGGCCGGCCTACACGAGATGTGGATCTCGATCGATTCGGTCTACCAGGAGGTCTACGAAGCCCAGCGCATCGGCCTCAGCTACGAACAGGTGATGGAGAACATTCGCACGGTCTTTCGCCTGCGCGATGAGCTCAAGTCCAGCATGCTGATCCGTATGCGAGGCGTCTGTCTCTACGACCTCGATTCGCCTGAAGGCAAGCGCGAGCTCGCGGGTTGGGAGGACTACTGGAAGAAGTACCAGGGGCCGCGCGACCGAATCTACATGAAGCGCCCCCACAACTGGGGCAATCAAATCGATCTTAAAGAGAGAATCCAGGAGGAGCACGCCAACGGCCTCACCTACCACCCCTGCATCGTCCCCTGGTCAACCCTCCACGTCACAGCGATGGGGAAAGTGCCGCTGTGCGGACAGGATTTCGATGCGCTCATGAATGTAGGGGACGTCCACCAGCAGACCATTGCGGAGATTTGGAAGGGGCCGGTTTGGACTCGCATCCGCGAACAGCACCAATCTGGACGGCGCAATGAGATCAATTTCTGTCAGGGCTGCAAGTTGTGGGATCTCGACTTCAAGCTCGAGAAACAGACGGCGAAACCGCCCAAGCTCCACTCCATCGATGTGATCCGGCTGAAAAAAACCGGCTAGCTTCGGCGCGAGCGGCGTACTTCCCGAATCTGCTCGAACACCCACTTCATCCGATGGGCGTAGGTATGCTCGGCCAGAGCCCGCTCGTGCCCCGCCTGCAGGATACTCTGCCGCCACGGCTCATCGGAGAAAGCCCGCTCGACGATTTCCAGCAGCTCTTCCCGAGTCGAAAACAGCATGATCTCTCGCCCCGGATCAAAGTGGTCACAAAGCCTACCCGGGTGACGATCGTGGGGCAAACTGCGAACCACGACGAAGGCGCCCGATGCAAGTCCTTCGAACACTCGCTGATGGCAGTTTAGCTGCGCTGCGACATGGAGTAGCACTTTGCCGCGCTGATAGACCCGTGATAGCTCCGCGCCTTGCAACACTTCTCCGAGGGCAAACTCTTTGAACTCAGGCCACTCGTCCCAGTGGCGGCCGTAGAGTGCCAGCCGCACGCCCGCCTCCTTGAGCCAGCGCAGCACTTGGAGAATATAGAATTCGCGCTCCACGGCAAACGTGTAGCGGATCGTCGGCACATCCGCCTGGCGCGGCACGCCGAGCGCGCGGGCGCCCTCTTCGAAGAGGGCCGCTAGCGCCCACCAGTTCACGTAGGTGATGCCACGTTCCGCAAAAGTTTGGTGGAGCCAAGCGGTCATCCCGGGAGCGAGCCCCAGCACCGGTTCGCTTTTTTTTTGGGGCGACATCTGATTGACTGCTACCACTTCGTCCGTGGGCAGCGGCAGCGATGGATCGGGCACGTGGACCCGCGGATTCACCGCAAACCGTGAGATGCGCATATCGGAATAGCCAAGCTCCTCGGCGCGCTGCAAGAACCACGGGCAGGCTGCAAATACAAAATCATTCTTACCCAACTGGCGCAGATTCTCGGTGTCGAACAGAGGGGGATCCGGATCCTCGAGCATCGTCAACACGGGGAGAGGCGCCGGTAGTTTGAACGGAAGGGTGCCGCGGTAGTCGTTGTAGAGCAGCACCACGTCCGGGCGAAATGAAAGGAGGCTCTCGAAGACCCCCTCTTTGAGCAGCCGTTCGCAGTTGCGGGATTCGTGGAGCAGACAGGTCTCGAATCCCAGCGCGTCGATCGCCTCCTGTAGATCGCGCAAATGGGTCGGCGGATAGCCGTTGAAGTTACTGGTGTGCATCCAGACCCGCAGTCGGCGCGACCCACGACCGGCCAAAAGATCGTCGAGCTCGACTTCGTGATCGCTCGAGCACATTTCCAAGATCTGGCGTTGTAGCGCCTCTTCCCGCTGCTTACGGTGAGCGATAATGTCCTCAATCACCGATGGAACTTCACTGGCACAGGAGATCTGGATGCCTGGCAAAGGCAAGAGCGGGTGATCGAATAGATAGTCCCTCCACCGCTTCGGAGCATCTTCGCCAACGAAGAAATGAACACGGTCCGCTTCGAAGAGGGCCGTGAAATCCTCCGCATGCAGCAAGCGAAAGAAATAGGTGAGGTCCTTTTCGAGTACGTAAACCGCCTGCTCCTTCTTGGCAAAATGGCAGTCTTCGAATTCCACCAGGCGACCGGGGTTGGCCGCGCAGCCGATGAGGATGTTGTAGGAGCTCACCGAGCCAATCATGAGACTGTCGTAGTTGGCCCACCGCGATCGATACAGCACCAGCTGCTCGGGATTGATGGGCGGGTTGTGCTCGATGAATTTGCCCTGGTCGATGGAAAAAAAGAGCGCATAGGGACGTACTTCGAGGAGGGGGTGAATGGTGAACTGAAAAAACCAGGGCACATCCCGGGTGATGGCACAGTGAATCTTGGCACCAGGCGACCGATAGTCTCTCAGCCGCGCGGCCAGCTCGGGATGGAATCGCTCGAGTGCGGCCACGTTTTTTTCAAAAAGCTGCTGCCGCTCCTCAGCCTGCGCATCGACCGAAGTGCGAATATCACGCCGCAAAGGCAGCAGCACGGCGGGATCGTGGCCAAGGTGGGAAAGCCATTCGGCCATGGCATCGTAGCACTCGAGGCCAGAGAGACAGTGGAGCGCGCTCTGCGCCAATTCGGCGGGCGACACCCAGGCGCGCAGGAAATAGAGAAACTTCAGCGCATGAAACAGATGGCCGTGACGTTCGAGGTAGCGCGCCCACTCGAGGAGCAGCGCGAGGGCGTCTTGGTTCAACTCTCCTGCGAACTGCAGCCAGCCCCTACTGCGATGCCAGCGGATATCAGCGAGCATCGATACCAGTAACGACGATTTGCTGGTGGTTCGACAATACTCGCCGGCAAAGAGCACCCGTTCGAGTGGCAGCTCGAGCGGCAGGAGAAACTGAACGAACGAGAGATACGCGCGAAGGAGCTGGCTTTCCGAAGGGCCAGCCAAGCTGCAAACCGACACCTCGAGGCCGTGCTGCTGCTGGAGTTCGCGGACGCGCGAGGAAAATGCGGGCGTGAGCTCGTTCGACTCGGCAAACACCAGGAGATGACGGATCGCCGGTGCGCGCTTCGGAAGCAGCGCGGCCTGCGCGAGACCGCTCGAACCGATCACCACCGCGGCGCCAAACTCAGCTGGGAGTACCGAAGCGAAAACCAGATCCACCGAGAGCGCCTTCCCAATTTGCTCTAGCTCATCGGGCGCAGCGTCGGCCACTGGCATGGCGGTTACGATATCATAACCCTGTGGCCACAGCTTGCGGTACCATCCTATGGCCTACCTCTAAGGAGATTCGATGCGCCCACGTTCGATCCCACTGTTCTTGCTGTTGGTCGCTCCCGCACACGCCCAACTCGGCAGCGGTGCCGATGGCGCGATCACCATCAATCAAGCGAAGAACCTCAATACCGATATCCTTGCGAACGGCCGCACCAAACCGGATGGCGAAGCCTTCAAGGTAGCAGCCCTGGGCGGCAGCACTGTCACCGTTGCTGGTACTGGCACGGGCGGTACCATCGCCAGCCAGGTGGGCACGTCGATCGCCGCCGGCAACACCGTGCTGCTCATCAATCTGCGGGGCGACGCTGCGAGCAGCGGCAGCGTCGGTCAGTTCGAAATGCTGACGGTCCTATCGGTGGCTGGCGCAACCGTGACGCTCACAACCGCACTGACCAAGAGCTATGGCGTGGGCGGTAACGCGGATCTCACCGGCCAGTCGGTGGTCCTACAGCGCGTGCCCAACTACACCGACGTGACGATCGCCGATAACGGCGTACTCACGACCAACGCCTTCGATGGATTAGTCGGAGGTGTCGTTGCTTTCCAGGCCAACGGCACGGTCCAGGTCGCGGGCATGATCGATGTCTCAGGCAAGGGCTATCGCGGCGGGCTTCCGGGTGTCCAGGGAGACGACTTCGGCCAGCAGGGCGAATCGCCCAAGGGCTCCGGCGGTCGCGCCACCGCAGCGAGTCTGAATGGGGGCGGCGGCGGCAAGTCGGCCGGTGGGGCGGCAGGGGGCGGAGGAGGAGGCTATGGCACCATCGGAACGGGCGGTGGCTCAGCCCAGGGGATCAGCGGCGTGGGCGGTGGTGTGGCCGGGGATGCCAACCTCACCCAGATTCTCTTCGGCGGCGGCGGCGGTGGTGGCGGCGATGACAATCGCGACTTTCAATTCTGCAATCAGCAGGTGTGCAGTCCCCCTTGGCAGGGCTATCCCGGCGGTGCGGGCGGTGGCATCCTCCTTCTCGCCGCAGATGCCTTCAATATTAGCAATGGGTTCATACGATCCCTTGGCGCCAATGGAGTTTCGGGGCCCAGTGCCTTTGGAGAGGATGGCGGAGCCGGCGGAGGGGGTAGCGGTGGATCGATCCTGCTCTACGCCAACACTGTCGATACTCCCGTCAACCGAATCAATGCGAAGGGCGGTGCCGGCGGCACGACCGATGGTGGGGGCGGCGCAGGGGGCGCAGGGGGCGTAGGTCGGATCGCGATCCTCACCTCCGGCACTATCAGTGGCGCTACCTATCCCCCCTTTACCAAGGTGAGCCCCCTGAAGGCGAACGGCTCGAGCTGTGCCCAGGGCAGCGAGTGCCAAACCGGCAACTGCGTTGACAAGGTCTGCTGCAACACGCTCTGCGGTGGCGGCAAGAGCAACGATTGCCAAGCCTGCAGCATCGCCGCGGGCGCAGCGGTCAATGGCCTCTGCGGCGCGCTCTCGACTCAGGCGGCGCCCACGGTCACCTGCCGCCCGGCAGTGGACCTCTGCGATACTCCCGAGACCTGTGCGCCCGATAACGTCGCTTGTCCTAACGATACATTCAAAGCCATGGGCACTGTCTGCCGCCCCGCCAGCGATGGTTGCGACCTGCAGGAGAAGTGCGATGGCCTCGGCAGCGCCTGCCCGAAAGATGATGTGGTGACGACTGGAACCCTGTGCCGCGCGGCCTTCGATAGCTGCGACGCCGAGGAGTCGTGTGACGGCAGCAGCCCAGTCTGTCCGAAGGATCTGGTGAAGCCGAGCACCACCGTGTGCCGCACCGCCAGCGGGGTCTGCGATGCGGAAGAGAAGTGCGACGGCATCAATACGGCGTGTCCCGCGGATGCGGTCAAGCCAGCGATCGTGCTGTGCCGCGCCGCGGATGGCGTGTGCGACTCGGCCGAGCGGTGCGACGGCAAGAGCAAGAGCTGCCCGGAAGACGAGGTACTCCCCAGCACGACGGTCTGCCGCGTCAAGTCGGGCGAGTGCGACATTGAAGAGCTATGCGATGGAACGGCCAAAGTCTGTCCTGCTGACCAGAACAAGCCCTCCGGAGCAGCTTGCTCGGCGGGCCTGTGCCGAAACAATGGCACCTGCGTCCCCGTGGTGGCACCGAGCAATCCCGACCCGTTCAACGCCTCGGGCGGCTGTGCACTCCGAGGCCGTAGTTCACCAAACTGGCTGGGCCTGGGTCTGTTGGCGCTGCTGCTCTTCCGGCGTCAGGCTACTTCAGAAAGTCTTGGACGCGTGCGGCCACCTGCTCCCCGGTGAAGCCGAACTTTTCGGCCAGCACCGGCGCCGGCGCAGAGGCGCCAAAGCGGTCGACGCCAAGGACGAGTCCGTCGCGACCGACCCAGCGATACCAGCCGTCGCTGCGGCCCGCTTCAATAGCGACGCGCTGGCCAACGTTCGGAAGCACCGCTTCACGATAGGCCGCCTCCTGGCGCGCGAAGAGCTCGAGGCAGGGCAACGATACTACGCGCACCCGCCGGCCTTCGGCGGTCAGCCGCTTTGCGGCGGCGACAGCGACCTCCACTTCGCTTCCTGTCGACAAAAGAGTCACCTCGGGCGCCCCACCCTGTTCGCGGACGAGTACGTAACCTCCGCGCGCGGCGTCGGCGACCGCCACCAGCGGCAGCGCCGCCACCTTCTGTCGCGAGAGAATCAGCTCAGTCGGTCCATCTCTACGCTGAAGCGCAGCGCTCCAAGCGGCGGCACACTCGTGGGCATCGGCGGGACGCCAGACATCGACATTCGGGATCAGCCGCAGCGCGGCGATGTGCTCGACCGACTGGTGCGTAGGGCCATCCTCGCCGAGAAAGATCGAGTCGTGGGTGAAGACATGGATGACTTGCAGATGGCTGAGCGCCGCCAACCGGATCGCCGGCCGGCTGTAGTCGCTGAAGGTGAGGAAGGTCGAATTGAAGGGGATGAAAAAGCCGTAGAGCGCCATGCCGTTGCACATCGACGCCATGGCGTGCTCGCGGATACCAAAGCGCAGATTGCGCCCGTCGAAGGCACCGGCAGCCACTTTGGGCGAGTCTTTGATCGGCGTCTTGGTTGAGCCACCGAGATCGGCGTCGCCCCCTACCAGCGACGGTATGAGCTGCGCGGCCCGCTGCTCGATCACGCTGGCGAGCGAGCGGGTGGCATCCGTTTCCTGGGGAGCGGCCGCGTCGAGTTGGTTCAGCAGATCCGCGGGCACAACACGATCGCGCAGCGTGCGGTAGAGCGAAGCGCTCTCGGGATGTTCCGCGAGCCAGGTCTGCTCGTGCGTGCGCCAAGCCTCGTGCACTCGGCCAAGCTCTTCGGCCCGCCGCGCCCACAGCGCCTTCACCTCATCGGGGACATGGAACGAGGGTTCGAGCGGCCAACCGGCGGCACGCTTGGTGGCCTCGAGCTCCGCCTGGCCGAGCGGCTCGCCGTGCACCTTGTGCGTATCGTGCTTGTTCGGCGCCCCATGGCCGATGTGGGTGCGCGCAACGATCAATGTGGGTTGCTGGGCGGCAAACGGGTCGACCGAACAGACCTCGTCGAACGCTGCCGCAATCTGCGTATGGTCGTGGCCATCGATCGTGATCGTACGCCAGCCGTAGGCTGCAAAGCGTTTCGCCACATCCTCGCTCATCGCCTCCTCGAGCGTGCCATCGAGAGTGATACGGTTATCATCGTAGAGGTAGACGAGATTGCCGAGGCCGAGGTGGCCGGCGAGCGAAGCGGCTTCCGAAGCCACGCCCTCCATCACATCGCCATCGGAGACGATGCCCCAAATGCGATGGTGAAAGAGTCCCGGAAAGCGTGCCGCTGCCAGCTGGGCCGCAAGCGCCATGCCCACGCCGTTGGCGAAGCCCTGACCGAGCGGCCCCGTGGTGCACTCCACCCCCGGCGTCAGATGCACCTCGGGATGGCCCGGGGTCTTCGAATCCCACTGGCGAAAGCGCTTGAGCTCGTCGAGCGGCAGATCGTAGCCCGCCAGATGGAGCAGCGAGTAGAGCAGCATCGAGCCATGGCCGGCCGAGAGCACGAAACGGTCGCGGTCGAGCCAGTGCGGATCGCGCGGATCGTACTGGAGGTAGCGCGACCACAGGATGAATGCATAATCGGCAGCCCCCATCGGCAGACCCGGATGGCCGCTGTTGGCCTTCTCGATCGCATCGACCGAAAGAAACTTGATGCTGTTGACACCCAGGCGGGCGAGCTCGGGAGCGGCGGCAGGAGCAGGTTTGAACACGGGTCACCTCATCGACAGCGACGCGCGGTTTCTACCATGTTGCCGCCTCTCCGTCAGCGGGAATCCACGGCGAGGCTTTCGAGCAGGCTGTTGAAAAACTCTTTTTTAGGCCCGCACGGGGTCCCCCGGTCCGAGGTCGTCCGCGACCGAGGCAGAGGGGCCGGGCCCGCGGCGGAGTCGCCGCGTGAGCAGGGGTGGGGCAACCGGGGCTTGCCCCGCTAAACAATAGATTTGGGGTCTGGCTTTGCCGACGGAGCGGGGCGGCACGCCCCGTTAGATCGACTAGCAGGCGGCACTCAAGAGGATCGAAAAAATGGGGCCAACCGAGTTTTTCAACAGCCTGCGAGTGGTACAAGACCGTCATGTCTTCCTCTGGCCCCGTCCTGGGACGAGTCGAGCGCTATCGAGTGGAGCAGCGGCCCTGGGGGCTCGTGATCACCTTGAGCCAGGCGCGCAGTGCACAATGGGTCATCGCGTGCTTGCTGCTCGTCGAGGCTGGCCTCTGGTACCTTGGGCCCTACGGTCCGGAGCATAGTTTGGACCGGGTGGGCTACTGGATCCTCACTGGGGCGATAGGGCTGTTCGTGGCCCTGCTAGCGGCGGCCTCGGTCTACGGCGAGGTCTATACGATTGCGCCGGATGAACTCCTCTGGAAGAGTTCCGACGGTATTTTGATCACCAGGAAGTCCACCGTGGTCCGATGGCGCTGGAGGCAAATCACCAGCTACCGTCGAAGATACCCCGTCTTCGCCTACCAGCTCCACATGATTCTCGCCGATGGTCAGCTGTTCCCGAAGCCCTTCGAATTCGTCAGAAGGAAGAGCAGCAGCAAGTTTTTGGCGCTTCTCAAACCGGTGCTGACCGCCGAGCTGGAGCCTCTCGAGGACGACTCGGCCGGCCATGGCCAGTCGAATAGCCAGCCCTAAGTAGCCAGAATAA
>JAHFDT010000037.1 GCA_023248875.1 Myxococcales bacterium
AGCAAGTGCGTAACGAACTTCGCCGGGAGGGCATACCCTACTGTGAGGATGTGCCAATCGGCGCCATGCTCGAAACGCCCAGCGCGGTGCTCACCACCGACCACCTGGCCAGCTGCTGCGACTTCTTCAGTATCGGTACGAACGATTTGATTCAGTACGCTTGCGCCGCCGACCGAGACAATCAAGACGTTTGCCATCTCTCCCCCCCGCTTCATCCAGCGGTGCTCCGGCTCCTCAAGTACGCCATCGACGCCGCAGCCGTGGCCGGCAAACCCATCTCTGTTTGTGGAGACATGGCTGCAGACCCTGCCCTAACCTGGATTTTGCTGGGCCTCGGCTTTCGCGAGCTCTCGATGGCTCCTCATAACATCCCTGCGGTCAGGTCGGTGATCGTCGGCACGAGCCTCACCGAAGCACAGGAGATGATGGCACGGGTTCTCGAACTCAGATCGAACAAAGAGGCCGAATTCCTGGTCATGCGCACGATGCGGCTACGGTTTCCCGTTGAGTTAAATGTAGCGACCGAAATCGTCCGAACCCCCTCTGTGCCGTCCCTTCGCCTCAAACGCGAGATCTCCTCAACAGAAGCGGCGTGAAGACAGTGGACGATGACAGCGATGGGCGACAATTCTAACCTCCAGTGATGAGGAGCGGGCGCAGGCACGACTGGGGAACAAGGATGAAGTGAGATGAGAATTCAGATTCGCTCGCGCAATGTTGTCAAGGTAACCGAAGCCCTGCGAACCCACGTGGAACGCCGCTTGGGCCTCGCGTTGGGTCGATTCGCAGAGCGGATAGGACGAGTGCTCGTCCGGTTCTCAGACGCCAATGACCACCGGAACGGCTCTGCTATGCGCTGCCAGATCGACGTGAGCCTACGGCCCTCGGGGAGCGTGAGGGTCGAGGACACGGACGCCGACCCATTCGCCGTCGTCGATCACGCCACCGACCGCGTGTCACGCTCCGTTGCCCTTGCGTTCGAGGAGGGGGTCGAGGCCCTGATCGGGCCTCGGACATCGGGGTCGGGAGGATCGAAGACGTGAACCCGCACCTGCCCTCAATCGCTGAGATTGGGCCGACGTGGCCAATGGATACCGAGTCTCCTGCGCACGCCGCGGGTCCGGCAGCGACGACAGCGCCTCTCGGAAGAACACCAGTGCCGCCTCCTCGTTGGCCTGCTCGATCCGCTGTACTTCCGTCACTCGTACCATCGCTTGGTCTCCCTGCCGAGCACACGCTCAGCAGGGAGGTTCGATCACATTCACCCCTCAACGGCAAGTTCTCAGCGACGGAAGTCTCTAAGTGATCGGAATAATCGAGGTATCGAGAACTCGATCGCCCTGTGTTCAGCCCGATCCGCCATCGCGAGAGAGCAGGTACTTCGCCAGCAAATTGCCCGTCACCCAGCGGCCTTTTCGGTAGACAAAAAAATCGTAGCGCAGCCCTAGCCGTTCACTCTTCTTCTTGACCCGGAGGCCATAGACGGCCGTGCCACGCGGTAGCGCCGCCAGGGTAGCGCGATCGGCTGTGCTGCCCTGATCGTCGACGCGAAAGACTTCGATATCATCGTATTTCTTATCGACGATCTGAGCCACCAACTCCATCGCGCCAATGTTCACCAGGGTGCCGATCATCGGCAAATAGCGGGGCCGCAACGTTTTGGCCTGCTCGACCCCAAACAGTGCGTCCAGATCCTCATCGGTCATGATCAGCGAGGCCATCAGAAGATGGACGCGCTCCCGCTCATCGCGCTGTGCCGCCCGCAGGATGTCGCTCCATAGTTCTTGGAGCCCCGAGGCACCATCGCTGTAGCTCCGCTCGAGTAGCGGCGGATTGCGGCCATCGCTCGCCGGTTGCGAACGGTAGCCCCAAGAGATCACCAGCGCCACAAATGCGAGCTTCATCCCCGTCGCCCGAGCTCGCGCGCAATCTCGCGTTCCGTTTCCCGCTTGCGCTCCACCTCGCGCTTGTCGTGAAGCTTCTTACCTTTGCAAAGGCCGAGCAGCACCTTGACGCGCCCGCGCTTGAGATAGATCTCGAGGGGCAGTAGCGCATAGCCGCGCTCATCGACGGCTTCGGCGAGCTGTTCGATCTCGCGACGATGGAGTAGCAGCCGCCGCTCGCGCTTGGGTGGATGGTTCCAGCAATTGGCCTGAGGATACTCGTTGATCTGAAGCTGCTGCAGGAACAGTTCGCCGTTCTTGCTGGCGGCATAGGCATCGCTCATCGAGGCTTGTGACGCACGGAGCGACTTGACTTCCGAGCCTCTGAGTTCGATACCCGCCTCGATGGTCTCCTCGACGAAGTAGTCGTGGCGGACTTTGCGATTACGCAGGAGTACATGGATCTCATCGTCGCCCTTCTTCACGCCCACGGTGAGGCGATCATGACGACGGCGACCTTCATGTCAAGCCGTGGGGCTATTACAGAGGAGCCCGCGTCAATGTCAGCACGTCCACTCGTGCTGCTCCGGCACGAAAACACACGCGGGCGCAAGCCTCAGCTGTCGCACCGGTGGTCATCACATCGTCGACGAGCACGAGGTGGAGATCTTTCACATTCGCTCGGCGGGCCATGGCAAAGGCGTTGCGCACATTGGCACGCCGCTCCGTCGCGCCCAGCCGAGTCTGTGGTGGCGTATCACGCACCCGGTCGAGCAGCTCGCGTACCGGCGGGCCATTCCGCTGAGCGGCTCGTGCCAACAACGAAGCCTGGTTGAATTGGCGCTGGCGAAGCCGCCGCGGATGGAGCGGCACCGGTACCAGCACATCGACGGCGGCCGGCAGTTCGGCCAAGGAGGGAGCCAGAAGCTGCGCCAGCGACCGCGTCAACTCGGGCCGGCGACCAAATTTCCAGCGCCGCACCGCCACTGCGAGCTGCCCACCGAATAGGAACGGGGATCGTGCTGACGTCCAATGGGGAGCCGACGCACCACAGGCCAGGCAGCTCACTGCAGGTCGCTCGAACTCCCCCGGGGCGAGTGGAATTCCACACTGGCGACAGGCTTGGACGATGGGCTCAAGCGACTGGGCGCAGAGGTCACAGAGCGGCTGCTCTTCGATGGTGGGTGCATCACACGCCACGCACAGTGAGGGCCAAATGAGCTGGAGAAGTCCGGGAAGCAGCATGCCCAGTTATCGGCGGCCACGAGAAAATGTTGTCATACCGCTGCCCGCTCGACTGGATCGCCGGCTTTCGTCCGCGCTCGGATCGGTTATGTACCCACCGCGTACACTCCCTCGCCTCGCTGCGGGCACGCTTGGTGCTCAGGCCGATCGGACTGCCTTGTCAAACCAGCGGGCGCCCCTCCATCGCTGTCGGGATCGGCAGCCCCATCAGCGATAATACCGTCGGTGCAACATCGCACAGCCGCCCTCCCGGCCGCACAGTGCGTCCCCGTGCGCCATCGTCCGCGACGATCACCGGCACCGGGTTGGAGGTGTGCGCGGTGTGCGGCCCCTGCGTGGTTTCATCCCACATCGTTTCGCAATTGCCATGGTCGGCCGTGATCAGCAGGGCAGCGCCGTGGGTTCGGGCTGCACGCCAGATCCGCCCGATGCAGGCGTCGACCGTTTCCACTGCAACAATCGCTGGATCGAGCAGACCGGTGTGGCCCACCATGTCGGGATTGGCGAAGTTGAGCAGGATGAAGGCGTATTTTCCCGATTCGATGGCCTCGACCACGCCATCGGTGACCGCGTTGGCGCTCATCGCTGGCGCGAGATCGTAGGTCGCCACCTCCTTCGGTGAAGGCACCAGCCTGCGGTCTTCGAGGGGAAAGGGCTGTTCGACGCCACCGTTGAAGAAGAAGGTGACGTGCGCATACTTTTCCGTCTCGGCGGTGCGCAGCTGACGAAGTCCTCGCGCCGCCAACTCCTCACCGAGAATGTGGTTGAGCTCGTGCTTGGGAAAGGCCACGGGCAAACCGAAGCGAAGATCGTACT
The DNA here is from genome assembly GCA_023248875.1 of Myxococcales bacterium. Lineage (GTDB taxonomy): Bacteria > Myxococcota_A > Polyangia > Palsa-1104 > SHYY01 > JAHFDT01. The sequence goes on from JAHFDT010000037.1 coordinate 3,945, forward strand.
CGGTCATGCAGACGTAGGCCATAAGCTTGGGCACGGTAGCCCGTTCGAACCCCACGCCGTCGAGACCTGCCAAGGCCCGTGTCAGCTGGCGGGCGCGGTCGGAGCGAAAGTTGAAGAACACTACCGCATCACCATCGGCAATCGTCGCCACCGGCGCACCGCTCGGCTGGGTCATCACAATCGGGGTCACAAACTCGTCGCTCTCGCCGCGTCCATAGGCTTCGGAGATCGCCTCCGCCGAACGGGCCGCTGGCCGCCCCTCGCCCCGCACCAGCAGCCGATAGGCGCGCTCCACCCGCTCCCAGCGCTGGTCGCGATCCATCGCATAGTAGCGTCCGACCATCGAGGCCAAGCGGCCGACGCCGATGCGGCGCAACTCCGCTTCGACCCTCGGCAGGATTTCGATCGCGCTCTTGGGCGGCACGTCCCGTCCGTCGAGAAATGCGTGCCAGAACACGCGCTCGAGACCGCGCTGCTTGGCCAGTTCCGCCACTGCATAGGCGTGCTCGAGCGCCGAATGGACCCCGCCCGGGCTGGTCAGTCCCAAAAGATGCAGACTGCCCTGGGAAGCTTTCGCTCGGTCGATGGCCTCACAGAGCGCCGGATTGGTGAAAAAATCACCATCGGCTATCGCCTGGTTGATGCGCGTCAGATCCTGATAGACCACGCGTCCAGCGCCCAAATTCAGATGTCCTACTTCGGAATTTCCCATCTGTCCCTCGGGCAGCCCTACGGCTAGCCCGCTCGCCTCGAGCAGCCCATGCGGATACTCGGCGTAGAGGGCGTCAAAGGTCGGAGTGCGCGCCAGTCGAATCGCGTTCTGCTCACGCGCTCCTCGTTCGCCAAAGCCATCGAGAATGATCAGCACTACCGGTTTCATGGCCTAGAGCCTATACGATCCAGTATCCTGATGACCATGCAGCTCCTCACGATTGTCGGGGGTGATCTTGGCGAGCTGAAAGAGCCGGCGAAGATCAAGGGACGGCTGGTGGTGGCCACCGAGTGGTTGGTGGCTTACCTGGAACATGGCGTTGCCGACGAGCTCATCGTACTGACCTGGAATTCGGCCCAGCGTACCGCCATCGAGGAGGAGCTCGGCCGCTATGGCAGCCCGCTCGATCGGTTGCATTTTCATCCGATCGAGCTGCTGCCGGATCTGCTACGCCGCCTGTCCGCACCACTGTTCTTTCATGGCGATCCCCTAATCCACCAGCCCAAACGCGTGCTACGCAACTTGCACCCCGAGCGGGTGATTCCGGTCGTCGGGATCACGCATACGCTCTCCACCGATCGGATCGTCACCGAACTCGCCAGTGGGTATCCCCTAGACGCTTGCGATGCCATCCTCTGCACCTCTCGTGCGGCCCAGGAGGTCGTGGGACGCCTCTGCCCGTCGGTCGAGCGGCCGGTGATCCCGCTCGGCATCTTTCCTGAACGACTTGGTCCGGGGGATCCGGCGTTGGCCTCGCGCTTGCCCAACCGTCCGATCGTTCTCGTCCACGGACGCATCAATCTCTCCGACAAGATGGATCTCGTCGGTCTCATCGAGCACTGGCCGACCGTGGTCGCGCGGTCTCGTCGCCAACCGATCTTGGTCATCTCGGGCGCCAGCGATGACGCCAGTACTCTTGAGATCTACCGCCAGCGTGCCGCGAGCTGTGGCGCGAGCGATGATCTCTTGCTCCTACCCAACATCACGGCTGCCGAGCGTGCGACGCTGCTTGCGCGCGCCGAGATTTTCTGTTCGCCGAGCGACAACCTACAGGAGACCTTCGGTCTCAGCCTGCTGGAAGCGATGGCCTCCGGCTGCGCCATCGTTGCTGCTGATTGGAGCGGCTACCGCGATCTGGTGGAACCCGGCCAGCAGGGCTATCTGGTGCCCACGCTGTGGGGTTCTGCCTCGCGGACGGCCTCCGCGCTCGGGCCGCTCGTGCCTGAGCAGCTCCGCTCGCTCTGGATGGCCCAGCAGGTGGTGGTGGATCTAGACGGGTTGACCGAGCGCTTGGTGGAGCTGCTATCGAATCCCGGGCTGCGCGAACAGATGGCGGCGAGTGGTCGTCGGCGTGTCGCAGAAGCGTTCCATTGGCGCGTCGTGATGGCAAAACAGGACGCTCTGTTCGCAACGCTCTGCGAGCGCGCTCGCACGATCGCCCCCTCGCCGCTCAACGCTCCCAGGCTCGATCAGATCTTTGCCTCTTTGGCCGCACAGCAGCTCGAAGAATCTACCCGGCTCACCCTCACTCCGCACGGCATTCGCATCTTTTCGGGTAGCGAGGCGCCCTTCCTTTATGTCGATGTCCCCTGGCAGCGCGCCATTCTCGGTTTGCTGAAGTTCACCGATGCCCCCGAGGGGCGCTCGGTCGCCGACCTCTTGCGCCCACTCGGTGACGACTGGCTGGCCCACGAGCGCGGCACGGCTCTGCTCTTGTGGATGCTCAAACGCGGCTGGCTGAAAGTCGTGACCGGAACAATTCATTCGCGGTGATACGGATCGCCGCGCAAGATCGAAAGTGCGCGATAGAGCTGTTCGAGCAAGAGGAGGCGTGCCAAGCGATGAGGCAGCGTCAACCGCGATAGCGCGATCGTTTCATCCGCGCGCTCTTTCACCTCCGTAGGAACGCCGTCCGCTCCGCCGATCACGAGCACGACATCCGTGCCGCGATTCATCCAAGCTCCAAGCTGGTGGGAGAGCTCCCTCGAGGTCGGCTCGCGCCCGCGTTCGTCGAGCACCACAATACGCGCTCGTTTGGGCAGACGTGCCACGAGCTCCGCCTGTGTTTTGACCTCGACCGTTTCAATCGGCAGCGCGCGTTGGAGGCGCTGTAAATATTCTCCGCAGCCCTCTTGAACCCAGGCGTCGCGCAGCTTTCCCACTGCCAGCAGACGCAGCTTCATCGCGGCCAAGCGGCGAGGAGATCGCTCGGGCGTTGGGGCCGTGCGGCCGGATCCTTCGCCAATCCCACTGCTAGCCATGCGGCCAACGAGCCGGATTTTCCGAGTTCGGGCACGCGATCCAGATGGGCCCGCATCCACTGAACGGTGCTGCTGGCCTCAAACAGTGGCTCGCCCGTCAACAGCATGTAGGCGCTCGCCGCCAGCGCGTAGACATCCGTCGCCGGCGAAACTGGTTCGCCGCGCCACAGCTCGGGTGCCATCGTCGGGGAGCTGCCGATGAACTGACCTCCCGTCGAGCCGCCGATGGGAAGTGCCGTGTTGAAATCGATCAGCACGGTGAGAGGGCCCTGATGGAGCACATTGCTCAGTGTCACATCGCCGTGGATGAAGCCGGCGCGGTGCACACCCTCGAGCGCCGCGGCGATGCGCCCGAGCACCGTCTGAAATTCCGACGGCGGTAGGGGCGCTCCCCGATCGAGTGGTCCTGCGGGGATCCATTCCATGGCCAAAAAATCGGGCCCCAGCTCGATCACGGTCGGCAGATGCTCACCGCGTAGGCGCTGCAGTACCTCGCCCTCGCGTTGGAGCTGACTCGGTCCGTCGCGCTCGCGCGCGATCTTGATGGCAACCTGCCTCTGCGTAGCCTGTTCGATGCCGCGCCAGACATGATTCGCCAGTCCTGTCGAGACCAGCTGCTCGAGGTGATAGCGCCCTCCCGCGATCGTCCGGTTCATCCCGTTGCAGTGGCCGGGGCCGCGCCCTGTGCTTGGCGCAGCTCGATCGGATCATGTGCGCAGAAGATCTGAACCTCGCCCTGCTCTGCCGCGAGCTTCCGCAGACGAGCTTGATTGGCGAGCCGTGCCCCATTGTCGATCGCGAGCTGATGCTGAAACAGCCTTAGCATCGCTGGACAGTAGGGAATTGTCGTGACCTCATCGTGAAAGAAATAGGCATCTCCTGCATGCAGCCACCAGCTCGCCCCATCGCCCCGCACGGCCACGCCGGCATGACCGCGCGTATGGCCATGCAACGGCACCAGCAAGATCTCGTCGCCGAGGCCCGCGATTGCCTGCACGCTTTCAAAGTCGAACCAGCGCTCTCCGGCCACCGCATGGCGGACCCATTTCGGGTCGTGGGACCACTGCGCGGTCCGGTAGCGCGAGCGTTCGTTGAGCGTCGTACGAACCATGGCAGCGTCATATTCTCGCTCGAGGAGATGCACCTCAGCGTCGGGAAAATCGGCGAGTCCACCCGCGTGGTCGAGATCGAGGTGCGTGACCACGATATGGCGTACATCGGTGGCCTTGAACCCGAGCTGTTCGATTTGCGCCCGTGCGGTCTCGGCCGCTTCGAATCGCGGTCGCACCAGAGCAGCAAAGAGCCGTCCGATACGACGGTGGCGCTCCGTCACGTCGCGCTCACCAAGTCCGGTATCGACGAGCACTAGACCCGACCGACTCTCGACGAGCAGACAGTGGCAGACGAGTTTTCCTTCTGGGTGAACCCAGCGCCCGCCGATCGGGCAAAAGGTGCCGCAATTCAGATGGTGGATTTTCACTACCCGACTCCCAGGTAGGCTTTGCGCACTTCATCGGAGGCGGCTAGCTCGCTGGCGCTGCCCGCCATTTTCACCTCACCGGTCTCTAGAACATAGGCGCGGTGGGCCACCGAAAGCGCCAAGTGAGCATTCTGCTCGACCAGGAGGATGGTCACTCCATCGCGGTTGATCTCGGCCACGATGGCAAAAATCTTTTGCACGATTTTGGGTGCCAATCCGAGCGAGGGCTCATCGAGCAGCAGCAGCTTGGGCCGCGCCATGAGTGCACGCGCTACCGCTAACATCTGCTGTTCTCCGCCGGAAAGCGTACCTGCGCTCTGCTGCGCACGCTCCTGCAAAATGGGAAAGCGCTCGAACATTCGCTCGAGATCGCTTCGCACTTTCCCGTCGCGGCGGCTGAAAGCGCCGAGTTCGAGATTTTCCCGCACCGTGAGGCTGCCGAAGATGCCCCGGCCTTCGGGCGCATGGGCGAGTCCCAGCCGAACGATTTCGTCGGAGCGCAGCCCGACGATCGAACGGCCGCCATAGACGATCGTTCCGCCGCTCGACTGGACCATGCCCGACAGTGCTCGCAGCGTGGTCGACTTGCCGGCGCCGTTCGAGCCGATGAGCGTCACGATTTCGCCCTCTTCCACGGCGAGACTCACCTTGTGCAATGCGTGAATCGCACCGTAGTGAACGTCGAGCGCGTCGACCTCGAGCAGGCTCATGCCGAAGCCGCCTCCGCTCCGAGATAGGCTTCGATCACCATCGGATCGCGCTGGATCTCCTCCGGCGCACCATCGGCGATCTTGACGCCGTGGTCGAGTACTGCCACCCGTTCGCACACCTGCATCACAAGACCCATGTCGTGCTCGATCAGCAGTACTGCCAACTTGAACTCGTCGCGGATGCGCGCGATCAGCTTGCGCAGCTCGACCTTTTCTTGCGAGTTCATGCCCGCAGCCGGCTCATCGAGGAGGAGCAGGCGGGGTCCGGTTGCGAGCGCCCGCGCAATCTCAAGCCGTCGCTGTTGTCCATAGGAAAGGCTACGGGCCGGCGCACCCGCGACCGACAAGAGACCGAATAGATCGAGCAGCAGCTCGGCGCGGGACACGATCCCCGCCTCTTCATTTCGGTAGCTCGCAGTACGCAACACAGCAGCCCACATACCGGCTTGGGCCCGTAGATGGCAGGCCACGCGCACATTGTCCAGGACGGTCAGATCGCCAAACAGCCGAATGTTCTGAAACGTGCGCGCGGTGCCTGCTGCGGCGATCTGAAATGGCCGCCGTCTCCGTGTCGAGGAGCCATTCAGAAAGATCTCGCCCTGATCGGGCTGGTAGACACCGGTGAGGAGATTGAACAGAGTGGTCTTGCCAGCCCCGTTGGGCCCGATGAGGCCCGACAGGGATCCCGGCGCCAGCGCTAAAGACACGTCCGAGACGGCAAGCAGACCACCGAAAGAGAGTGAAACGTTGCGCACTTCGAGCAGAGCACTCATGGGCGTCTCCGTCGCAAAAAGTGCCAAAGCTCCCGGGTGCCGAACAGCCCTTCCGGTCGCAGGATCATCACCAGGATTAGTAGAAGCGCATAGGAGACCATGCGGTAGTCCTGCACCGAACGCAGGAGCTCAGTGAGCAGCGTCAGCGTCACCGCCGCCAAGGCGGCGCCCGAGATCGAGCCCATGCCACCGAGGACCACCATGATGATGGCCTCAAAGGACTTCATGAAATTGAACTCTTCCGGCCGCGCGGCGGTGCCGGTCCCGAGCTGATGGCCAAACAGCGCGCCCGCGACGCCCGCGAAGAATGCGGCCAGCACGAACGCGTTCACTTTGTAGCGGGTGGTATCGATACCCACCGCCTCGGCGGCGATCTCGTTTTCGCGCACCGAAAGAAAGGCGCGGCCATGCGTCGATTCGCGCAGGCGATAGGCACACAGTAGCGTGAGTACGACGGCGGCGTAGGTCCAGCTGAGCGAGTTGTAGGCACCTTGGTGGACAAAGCCGAGCGATTTGCCAAGGTGTAGCGGCCGCTCCCACCAGTCGACGGTCGCCATCTCTTCGGGTTCGACGACCGCATAGGAGACCTGCAGCACGACGCGGATGATCTCACCAAAGCCAAGCGTGACTATCGCCAGATAGTCTCCGCGCAACCGCAAACTCGGTAGTCCCACGAGATAGCCCGCAGCGGCTGCGACCAGTCCGCCGACCACCAGCGAGGTGAAGTAGAGGCCGTAGCCCTGCGCGTTCAAATGGCAGCCCACGTCGCCAAACAGCGCGAAGCCGCCATAGTAGGTGACGACGATGGATGCGTAGGCGCCGAGCGCCATGAAGCCGGCGTGGCCCATCGAGAACTGGCCGGTGAAGCCGTTCACTAGATTGAGGCTGACGGCCAGAATAATGTTGATGCCGATATCGAACAGGATCTTTTCGGCGTAGGTACCCGTCGGTACCACCTGGCCGAGACCAAGGCCCAGGCCGAGGCCAACCGCGACAGGCAGCAGCGAGCGGGTCAGCGCGCGCGTCACTGAAATCGGCTGTGCGGCAGCCGGGATCATATTTTTTCGATGGCCCTTCGCCCGAGCAGACCGCTCGGCTTGACCAAGAGGACGACGATGAGCAGTGCAAAGATGATCGCATCGCGTAGCTGAGTGGAAATGTAGCCGCCGACGAATTGCTCGCAGAGACCGATGAGGAGCCCGCCTAGCATCGCGCCCGGCACGCTGCCGATGCCACCGATCACCGCGGCGACAAAGGCCTTGAGCCCGTAGAGTACCCAAGACGAGTCGGCCGGCTGTTTGATCTGTCCATAGGTAATGCCCACCAGCACGCCCGCCGCGGCTGCCAGCGCTGAACCCACAACGAAGGTGAACGAGATCACCCGGCTCACCGGAATGCCCATGAGGCCAGCGACCTTGTGGTCGATTGAGACGGCGCGCATCGCCCGCCCGATTTTGGTGCGATAGACCAGCGTGTGCAGCGCCACCATTAACGCCAGTGCCGTCACCACGGCGATCACCTCGACGGAGCGAACATTGACGCCACCCACCGAGAAGGTGTGCTCTGCCAGCAGCTGCGGATAGGAGCGCGGATCTTTGCCGAAAACGAGCTGGCCGGAATTCTCCAAAAACAGCGACACGCCGATCGCGGTGATGAGCACATTGAGGCGCGGCGCGCGCCGCAGCGGCCGATAGGCGAGCAGCTCGATCAAGAAGCCGGTGAGCGCGCACAGCGCCATCGCCGCGAGCAGCAGCGATGTAGCCACCAGTGGCGACGGATCGATCAGCTTGAACCAGGTGGCCAGGCGCCAGGAGAAAAAGGCGCCCAGCATGAAGACATCAGAATGGGCGAAATTGATGAACTGTAAAATGCCGTAGACCATCGTGTAGCCGAGCGCCAGCAGTGCGTAGAGGCTACCGACGGAGATGCCCTTGAGCAGAAACTGTAAAAACTCCGTCACGCGCTAGTGTCCCGGGTCAGAAATTCGTTGCAGATCTCGGCGAGGAATCGCTGGTACTGGCGAGGCGCGAGGAGGGCGAATACTGACGGTATTTAACTGACGAGCAACGAAGCCAGGGACGGCGAAGCCCGTCGAGATGTGTAACGAATTTCTGACCCGGGACACTAGGGTGCGATGGTCGTCATATAGGTGGCGGTTTTGGCCGCAGCGTTAATGCGCAGCACCACGGCCGGCTTGCGCGCGTTGCGATGCTCGTCGAGCGAAGTCTTGCCGGTGACGCCCTGGAAGTCGCGCGTCGCCGCGATGGCGTCGCGAATGGCCGCTCGGTCGAGCGACGGCGCCCGCTGGATCGCTTCGCGCAGCAGCATACCCGCGTCATAGCCGAGCGCCGCCAGCGAATCGGGCGTCTTGCCATACTTGGCCTTGTACTTGGTGACGAAACTCTGCACTTCGGCGTGCGTGTCCTCGGGAGCGAAGTGGTTGGAATAGTAGGCGCCATCGATCGCCGGCCCACCGATCTCCTGAACTGATTCCCAACCATCGCCGCCGAGCAGCGGCACCGACTGCGCAATGCCTATTCCACGCACCTGCTTGGCGATATTGGCGACATCGGTGTAGTAGCCCGGGATGTAGATCGCTTCGGGATTGGCCCCCTTGATCTGCGTGAGCTGCGCTGAGAAATCCTGGTCGCCACCTTGGTAGGAGGACTTCACCACGACGTTGCCGCCCGCTTTGATCAGCGCCGTTTCGAAGTCGCGCGACAGTCCCTGTGAATAGGCTTGCCGCTGATCGACCAGGATCGCGACGCGCTTCAGCCCGAGGCCTGACGGTCCCTGCGGGTCGGTGACGAACTTGGCCATCACGTAGCCCTGGAACGGATCAATGTAGCAGATGCGAAACACATAGTCGCCGACCTCGGTGACCTTGGGATTGGTCGACGAGGGAGTCACCATGGGCACACCATGGCGCTGGCAGATCTGACCGCCGGCGATCGACAGCGACGACGACACTTCGCCCACGATGGCGTGGACATGGTCGCTGGTGATGAGTCGCGTCACCGCCGTGCCGACCTCGGAGGTCTTGCCCTGATCGTCGTAGCTGACGAGGCGGATCTTTTTGCCCTTGAGGCCACCCGCCGCGTTCACCTCATCGATCGCCATCGATAGTCCATTGTGCGTCGACTGGCCGAAGACCGCTTCCGACCCGGTCATCGAGCCATATTCGCCGATGATGATCTCATCGGTGGCCGTTGAATTGCTCTTACACCCGAGCGCAAACGTCATCGCTCCCAGATAGATCCACAGGGTCCGAACCATGAGCTGCCTCACGAGAATGGGTGACTATCGACTAACAACGTGTCGAAGCAAAGTCAATTGCGCTCGACCTCATTCATGCGCTGGCAGCGGACCGGGAGCGGTACGCAAGCGATAGCCCTGGTAGAAAGTATACTCACTGCAATTGTGGCGCGCGTAGAAGTCGATGACATCGGGCCAGGTAGCACCAGCGGTGAGAATCTCCTGCCGTGGCAGCTCTGTGCACACAGCATCCTTGGGCGGCAAATGGCCATCCGCCGGCCGCGCATCGAGCCCGATCTGCGAAGGCTCGAGGCGGCTCACGTAGTAGTAGCTAAGCGGCGAAAGCTCGATCACTTCGATGCGCTGGACGGTCAAGGCTACCTCTCCGCCCCAGAGACACTCGGTGCGTTCTGCACGTTCTCCCACCGAGAGCGCGACGGCGTTGTGGGCGATGCTCCCCTTTGCACTGCACCGTTCGCTATCCACCGCGGTCTCGACTCGATAGGCGAGCGGTGTCGAGCTCCGGTTGGCGATGGCTACCACCAAGTGGAGCCCGGCGAACCCCTGGCCGCTGCCATTTTCGGCCGCCACCTTGCGTACGTAGGCGCCAATGGAGAGGTGCGGAGTGATGAGCTCTTCGCCGGGCCGGAGGGGTCGCGCGCGGTCGAGTTCGACGATGTGCTGGAGCGGTACGGTGACATCCGGCACCGATGTGTCGTAGTGAGCCGCGTCACGCATGAGCAGCGCGCGGTAGAAGCCGGGCGTATAGCGAGTCTCCACCGCGGGTGCCGGCGGCAGCGCGATGGGGCGCACAGGCTTTGAGCTCTTCCAGGCGACGGCCACGAAGACCAGGGCCACCCCCAGCGCGGCCGCCAGGACCAGCGGTCCGATGCGGGGCGAGGCGCGGGGCAGCGGTCGAGTCCTCTTCTGTGGGGGGCCGGCGGGAGCCATGCCGGGCCAGTTTACCCGGCAGCCGAGTTTCTGTAAGCTCTGACTATGCGTAATCTTAAACTGGCTGGTTCACTACTCTTTATTGCCTGCTCGAGCCAGCCCCAGTCGACGAATGATATGGGGCAAAGCGATATAAAGATTTTCGGTCAGGACCTGGCGCGCGCCAACGCGATGGCGTTCCGGTATGTGACGAATCAGATCCTCTTGCCCAAGAATCAGGCCCAGTACAATGCCGACCTCGATGGCAATGGCAAGTCCGAAAACGCACTGGGTGGCATGGTGGGCCTGCTGTCGAGTCAAAACATCGATCTACAAAAGGAAGAAGATCTGCTCATCTCCCATGGGGATGGACTGCAACTCTTTTCCTTCATGACGACCGACACTGGCCTCACCACCGATGCCGAGGCCCATGTGACACTCTATGCGGCCAAACAGCAGGACCCACCCGACTTTTCCGGCAAGGGGGGGTTCACAGTCGACCCAGTGGTCAAGAGCTCGGTCCTGGTGGGATCGCTCGCATCGGGCAGCTTCCAGAGCCAGGACCCGAAGAAGCTGAGTGAGCCACCGACGGTTTACATCAAGGTCCCACTGTACGACGATACCCGGGTGACCCTGCCGCTGCGTGGCGCGCGCAGCGCCTTTACGCCGCTTGCCGACCAGGTCAAGGCCGGGCAAATCAACGGCGTAGTGCGGCGCTCCGATCTGGAAGAGATCTTGATCCCCGCGCTGGCCATCACCTTTACCAAGGTGGCGCAGACCGAGCCCTGTACCCAAGGATCCAACTGCGCTTTCGTGCGCAAGAGCTTCGATACGGGCGACTGTACCAATCCGAACCAGTCGATGGCCAAGGCGGGCGATAACGTGGTCGATGTCTGCGAAGTGTCTCAGAATGCTCTGGTGATGTTGCTGCTCACTCCCGACCTGCAAATGTTCGACAGCAAGGGCAACTGGAAGCCCGTTCCAGATGGAAAAGAGCGCGATTCACTCTCCTTCGGCGTCGCCTTCAAAGCCGTGAACGCCAAGTTCAGCGAGTGATTCACGCGCTCCTTGTTTCACTGTTGGTCATCACTGCGACAGCGCACGCCGAGCTCAAACAGGAGCAGGCCCAGCTGACGTTGCAGGTGCGGTCGGCTCGATTTCAGCGCAACCTCGGTTGGGGGCTGGCGGCGGTGGGATTCGGTCTGCTGGCGGCAGGCGCGGTAGCGACCGGGTTCGGCATCGACGACGCGACCCAAAGTTATGATCAGCATGTCGTCGAAGTGCTCGCCGGCGTTGGGACCATGGCGGTGGGGTTGGCATTTGCCATTCCCGGTATGGTGCTGGCGCTGCGGGGGCAAAACGCCATGACCGATGCGACCTGGCGGTTGCGCGCCATCGCGGCGCCAGTGCCATCGGGAGGCATGGTTGGAGCTCGCCTCCTCTTTTAGTTCTGGTCTGCTACGCGGTGTGGCTTTTGCAGAGGCATTTCTGCAGAGGATATACCGTGAGAATTGCCAAGGACCGAGTCGTATCGATCGATTACATCATTCGCGTCGACGACGGGGAGGTGGTTGAGTCTTCGACGGAGGGGCCCCCTCTGACCTATTTGCACGGGCGGGCACAAATTGTTGCTGGGGTCGAGAAGGCCATCGAAGGGGCCGAGTCCGGCGAGGTACGCGAAGTGATCATTGGGCCGAAGGACGGCTTTGGCGAGCGCGATCCGGGGGCGGTTTTCCGCGTGCCCCGGAGGGCCTTCCCATCCGGGGAGGAGGTTGAGACGGGGATGACCTTTACCGCCACCCGACTAGATGGCCAAACCGTGCTGTTTCGAGTTCTGGAGGCCGACCGGGAGATGGTGCTGATCGACACCAACCACCCGCTCGCCGGCCGACTGCTACGAGTCTGGGTGGCGGTTCGGACAGTACGAGCTGCGACCTCTGAGGAGCTTCTTTGGGGCCGCCCCAAAGAGCATGAGGAGCGATTGCCACAATAGCTCCTTTCACGGCTCGGTCTGCGCGTAGCCCCAGCGCTGCATCATCGCCATGACCTCGTCGTTCCCCCCTGTGGCCCCCTCAATAGGTGTGGCCGACCCGTCCAACGCGTCGCGCCAAAAGAGCACATCTCCAGCGCTACCCAGAATGGGTGGCCACCGAGCCTCCAGCCAGATCAGCCGTTCGCCTTCGAGGGGCCCATCGAGCAGTGGCAATCCGAACTCGCCCACCAGCAGACGGGCTGAATCGAAGGGCTGACCATCGCGCAGAAGTTTCAACTCCAGCGCGGCCTCTGGTGGATCCACGAAAAAATCGATTTGCTCTGGCTTCGCTAGGTCAATGGCGATCGTTCCATCCTCGATCGAGCGAAGTTTTGGCCCGGTGCTCGCGCGAATTCTTCCCATTGCATGGATTCGTCCAGTGAGCCGGTGCGGGTGCTGCTCGGGAGCTAGACGAAGATGGTAATGCGCGCTAGGCCGCGGTGGAGCCTCTCGGTCGAAACGTTCTCGCATTTGGCGTAGCCGTTCCGGCTCCGCAAGAGAGCGATCCTCGTGTTGCAGAGGATCGGCCGTCAGGTTGTAGATCTCTTCGGCCCTGTGAATCAGCGCGTGATTGATCGTCATGAGACGGTCGTCCTCGCGGCGCAGATAGAGCCAGCCGTCGGTTCGCAGTGCCCGGATGTTTTGCCCTTCCGAAAACGCCGGACGATCGCCCTTTTCTCGCCCCTCGATGAGCGGACGTAAGGAGTGGCCACGCGCGGGCAGTCCCGCCTCGCCCATTCCCGTGTAATCGGCGATCGTCTTCGCCAAATCGAACAGTCTCACCTGCGTAGTCACTACGCCGCGGGGAATGGCGCCAGGCTGCACGAGTAGGAGTGGCACGCGCAGAACTTCATCGTAGGCCGACCAGCCGTGGTGGTGCAGGGTCGACTGCCCCATGGCGACGACGGTGTGTTCGTGTACGCGGTCGAAGACCTCGCCATGATCTCCCGTGATGATCACCAAGGTTTGACGTTCCAGCCCTGAGCGCTCCAGCGCGGCAAACACCTCTCCCAGCGCGTCGTCGGCATAGGCTGCCTCGGCCAGGTAGGCGGACCAGGCAGGATCGGGAAAGGCGCGAGCGAGGGGCTGACGCTTTACGGCGGAGAGATACTGTGTCGGCGGCGTATAAGGCCAATGAGGGGTGTCGTAGTGGAGGTGCAGCAGGAAGGCGCGATCCCGGTGGGTAGCCAGAAACTCACCAGCTGCTCGCGTCAGCGCCGGCGTGTCGAGAACTGGGTGGCGCACATCGTCGACGGTCTCAAAGCCGAGATCGAGTCCGATGGCGGGATAGTCGAGGAGGAAGAAGTTGTTGGCGATGGCGTGCACCAGCCACCCCTGCGCAGCCGCAAGGCGGGTCAATAGCGGCGGGGCCAGGCGGTAGAAGCGATTTCGTTCTGCAAACGGAGGGATCATCGTCTCCGCGGTATGGCCGAGTGCATTGGGGAGATCGCCCCCGTAGAGCGATAGAAGGGATGGGCGGGTCCAGGTGGCGCTGGCGATCGCCTGAGTGAAGCGAGTGCCCCGCTCGGCAAACGCTCGAAGATGCGGCATCACCGCAAGAGCATCCTCCCGCAGCGTGTCGACCAGGATCAACAGGACGTTGGTGCGAAGAGTGCTGCCGCCTCGATCCCACACCAGAGGGTCCGCGAAAAAGCCGTGGCAGTCCGCATCGCACTGCACCGAAAAGCCGAGTCTGACGGTTCGGCCCCCCCAAGAGGTCAGGTCAACCTCGACCGGCTGCCAGCGGGCGGTCTCGTCGATGGTGCGTTCCCATACGACTTGACCATCGGCAGCCAGGCGGACGGTTGCCCGGGTAGCACCGAGAAGACCGACTTCGGTGGTGAGCCTTGGGTGGGGCGGAAGTGCGACGAGATAGTGTTGGGCGGCACCACGCGGCACATAGAGCGCGCTGCGCGACCGGTAGACGCCGTGGGTTCGGTTCCAGACCGGATCGAAGTCTTTCGGTACGGAGGTTTCCGGTTTACCACTGGGGTAGGCGTCGATGTTGCCATCGAGGAACGCCAGCTCAACGGCGCGATAGGGCACCACCCGCGCTGCGGGTGAATAGGGCAGAAGGGCGCGTTGTGGGTGGTCGATGCGCTTCCAAGCAGCGGCCAGATCTCCCTCCACCTCGGCCTCGGTGGTGTGGTCGATAAGGCGATGAGCGAGTGCATCGCCCGCCCGCCGTGGAGCCCGCGGGGCCGCTGGTGCAGGGTCCGTCATCGGCGATGGAGCCTGCCGTGCACACGAAATAGCCATGACGCCCAACAGCGATGCCATTCTCATCGAGGCACCACGAATCCATTTTCGATAGCCGATCCATCTTCGGTCATCCAGCGGTAGAGCTGTGCCTGCAATGCGAAGAGTTCCGGAGCGCCAGCGAGCGGAGACTGCTCATTGGGATCCACCGCCAGATCGTAAAGCGACCAGCGCACCCCGTGGCGCGTGGGCGCATAGTGAAGCCGCCAGCGATCGGTGCGAAGCGCGCGGTGCTTGGCCACCACCACCACATCCTGCAGGTCGGGAGCCAGCACGATATCGCTATCGGGGGTCAGGGTGATCAGCGCAGGAAGCGCGGGATAGGGTAGCCGCTCGTCCGGTCGAAACCCGGGACCTTCAGGAACGCACCAAAGCTCGCTCTCGGAGAAAGCGATCAGGTTGAGGTCGGCGCGCTTCCCGGCGAGCAACGGATGCAGATCGACGCCATCGGGAGACTTGGTCAGCGAAGTGCCAACCAGTGCCGCCAGCGTTGGAGCGATATCAACATCGCGCACGATGCCCGGCACTCGATGGGGTGGAAAATGGTGGACTGGATCGCGGATGACGAAAGGAATGTGCAGGGGCTTGTCCCCTAGCACATGGTCGCCATGGCCCATCCCACGACTCTCTTCGTAGAGATTTTCACCGTGGTCGGCAAGCAGCACTACGATGGTTCGATCAGCGATTCCCAAGGTGTCGAGCTCATCGACAACTCGTCCGACCGCCGCATCGACGGACGCAACAGATCCATCGTAGAGGGCGCGCACTTGAGCAACATCGTCTGCTGTGAGCTTGCCGTCTAGGAAGCTGAAGGCCGAGAGGGGTTTGAGGTAGCGAAATCGGCCGCGATAGTTTGGGTCGGTAAAGCGACGATAGTAGGGATCCGGAGCCGCGTAGGGAAAATGCGCCGTGGAAAAGAATGTGGTCATGAAAAAAGGCCCACGCTCCGACTGTTCGTGAAGCCGAGCGATGATGCGATCGGCCAACCGGTCGGGATCGGCGTTCTCGGCGATCGAACCGAGCGAGGTGGCCACACGGTGGCCGAACTTGTTGGCGAGATAGGGCACCAGCGCCCAGTGGAGGTTGAGGCCCACCTGGCCAGCGATGGTGGTAGCGTCGAAATGGGGGACATCGTTCAACTGAAATCCGACCTCGAGGCGAGAGAATAGCTCTCCTGCAAAGTCGCTGACCACCGCAGTAAAATAGCCCTGCTGCGCCAAAACGCCGGGTAGCAGCGGCCCGATCGCGCGGCGCTCTTCAGCGCTAGGAAACATGTGCCGAATTTTGTGGTGGTGGGGCCAACGGCCGCTGAGCAGGGTGATCCAGGAGGGAAAAGTGCGCGGTACAGTGACGTAGGCAGCATCGAACTGCACCCCTTGGGCGGCCAGTTGCGAGAGACGAGGCGTAATGGTTTCGTGACCGGGCCCCACCCGATCCGCACGCAAACTGTCGATCGCGATCAAAAGAATGTTGGGCCGGTTCTGCAGCGCCGCTGGCCAGTGGTTCGCTGAGCGATGCACGAATGCGTATACCAGTAGTACGAGAACCGTACTGATAGCGATCGAACGCCACAGACTTCGGCGAAGTTGATTTCCGATCCAGATGCGGCCAGGTTTACTGAGCGCAGGTCCAACAAACAGACACAAAAGGAGGAGCGCTCCACCCGCTTGGAGCACCCGCCATGAAACGTGCTCTGTGAGTGCGACCTGTAGAGACCGCCGCCAACCTCCCTTCGCATAGAGAAGCTCATTGAAGAGCTGCGGATACCGAATGAGCGATGCCATCACCTGCCAACTTTCCAGTAGCAGGGTGCCCACTGCTGCTATCCATGTGCGGCGCCGCTGAGAAACGCGCCAATCGAGTGCGCGCTCCCAAATCGCCACGAGAACTGCCATTGCCGCTCCGTAACAGGCGCCAATCGTCGTATAGACAGCCAGTACTTCCGCCTGCTGGACGATGAGCAGTCTGCCGAAGCGATCGAGCAAGAGCTTCTGCACCTCAGCATCACGGATGCCCATCATTTGAAGATCGATGGCTCCGATGAGCTCCGCAAAAAAGAGCAGCCACATCACCAGTGCGCCGACGAAAGGCATGCTGCCGACAATACGGCAAGACCGCGAAGGCCTGGAGTGCCCCTTCGCAGAAGCCTGGCGTCTCCGTCGCAGCAGCATCGAGAGGCGTATTATAGACGACCCAGTTGCCGTCGCCAGCTTGGTAGCTCGGTCGGTGTTAGGCCCCCGGGACGTCGCACCAGCCGGGGCGGCGATCCGAACGGCGCGTCCGGTAACGGATGGCGCCAAGAAGCGTACTGGTCGTGGACCTCATGCTGCACGATCGGTCGCCTCATTCGTCCCAGATCAGGCCGCCAGTACGGACTCGGCTTCACCCACATCCTCCGTCTTGGCCTGCCCCACGGCACCGGTCGCCAGCCCTAGCAGAAGCCTTCCACGGAGCGCCTCGCTGACCTCGGGATTCTGCTGGAGAAACTCACAGGTTTTCTCTCGCCCCTGACCGATTCGCTGGCCATCCAGTTCATACCAGGCGCCCGATTTCTGGAGCAGACCCTGGGTTACACCCAGGTCGATGAGTTCACCAATCCGGTTGATGCCACTACCATAACGAACCTCAAACTCGGCCTCTCGAAACGGCGGAGCTACCTTGTTTTTCACAATCTTGACCCGGGTCCGATTGCCGATCACCTGGTCCCCCTCTTTCACCTGGCCAACGCGGCGAATATCGAGCCGTACCGAGGCATAGAACTTGAGTGCATTGCCACCCGTCGTGGTCTCTGGGTTGCCAAATACCACGCCGATTTTCATGCGCAGCTGGTTGATGAAAACCACCGTGCAGTTCTGTTTTGCGGTCACAGCCGTCAGCTTGCGCAGGGCCTGGCTCATCAGGCGCGCTTGCAGACCCATGTGTGCATCGCCCATCTCACCCTCTATTTCAGCCCGCGGTGTGAGGGCCGCCACCGAATCGACCACAATCAGCTCGATCGCTCCAGACCGTACCAGTTGGTCGGTGATCTCGAGCGCCTGTTCCCCGCAATCGGGCTGAGACACAAGTAGTTGGCCAAGATCGACTCCGAGCTTTTGAGCGTAGGAGGCATCGAAGGCGTGCTCCGCGTCAATGAAGGCGCAGGCGCCTCCTGTGCGCTGGGCCGCGGCTATCGCGTGGAGCGTCAAGGTGGTCTTGCCTGACGACTCGGGACCAAAAATCTCGATCACTCTTCCACGAGGTAGTCCCCCTACCCCGAGCGCCAGATCGAGACCCAGCGAGCCGGTCGATATTACCGGCATATCACCCGCCTGGTGTTGGCCCAACTGCATGATGGCACCCTTACCAAACTGCTTCTCGATGGCGCTGATCGCCACAGCGATGGCTCGCATCTTCTCACTGACTTTTCCCATGGTTCCTCCATTAGGTTGTGGTCTGACGGTCGAGTGCACGAAGCGAAACAGCCTCGGAGATATCGCTTGGCAAAAGGTGCGGTCTCTCTGCCAGGTCGGCTACGGTTCGGGCGACTCGCAACACCCGATGAACCGCACGAGCGCTCAAGCCAAAGCGGCGGACACATCGCTCCAGCTGGCGGTCGGCAGCCGAGTCGAGCGTGCACACCTGGCGTAGTTTGCGTGGGCTGAGCAGCGCGTTGCTGGCACCGTTTCGGACCGTTTGAATCTTCTGTGCGGCGAAGACGCGCTGGCGCACAGCTACCGATTGCTCGCCGTCGCGCTCCGCTTGAAGGGAGCGATAGTCCACATGAGGTGTCTCGATGTGAAGATCGATACGATCGAGCAGCGGCCCCGAGATTCGCCCGATGTAACGCCGGACGTTGTCATCGGAACAGATGCAGACACGTTGGGACGAGCCGCGGTATCCGCAGGGACAAGGATTGAGCGCTGCTACCAGCGTCACCGAGGCCGGATAGGTCACTGCAGTCTGGGCACGCACGATCGTCACAACACGCTCTTCGAGCGGTTGCCGAAGAGACTCAAGGACCGAGCGCTTGAACTCCGGGAGTTCATCGAGAAACAGGACGCCGTGATGTGCCAGACTGAGCTCACCGGGCCGCGGTGACGTTCCTCCACCGATGAGACCGGCGACTGAAATGTCTTGATGCGGCGAGCGAAAAGGTCGTTCCGAAAGAAGCGCGTTGCCCTCCAGTTTGCCGGCCGCCGAGTAGATGCAGGTCGTCTCAATCGCCTCTCGTTCGCTGAGCGGCTTCAGTATCGACGGCAGACGTCTCGCCAGCATGCTCTTGCCACATCCCGGCGGTCCAATGAGGAGAAGATTGTGCCCTCCCGCAGCCGCCACCTCGAGTGCTCGCCGGGCCGGCTCCATCCCTCGGATGTCGGCAAGATCAAGGCGATCGTGCACCTCGGGAAGGGCAAGTGCCTTGGGCGCTTCCAGGGCGACCTCCCCGCGAAGAAAGGCGGCCACCTCCGCCAGATTCGCTGCCGCATGGACCTTCAGTTCGCTGACGACCGCTGCTTCGCTGGCGCAGGCGAGCGGTACCACCAGCTCGTATCGGCTCTCGCGGCTGTGGAGAGCAATGGGCAGCCCACCAGTGATCGCTCGCAGCTGACCATCGAGCGCCAGTTCACCCACTATAAGTAGCTTCTCCAGCGCGTTGCGCGGTACGAGATCGAGCGCCGCCATAATCGCGATAGCGATCGGTAGATCGTACAGCGCACCGTCCTTACGCAGTCCCGCGGGAGCGAGATTGACCGTCACCCGTCGGGGCGGCAATTTGAAGCCCGAATTTGCGAGCGCCGCTCGGATGCGCACGCCACCTTCCCGCACAGCGTGAGCCGCGTGACCGACGAGATCGTACCCAGGTAGGCCAGGGCCAACAGCCACTTCGACCACGACCGTGAAGGCCTGAATCCCCAACATCCCCGCAGAGAACACCTTGGCAAGCACGGCGAGCGGTTTAGCAATCGCGATGCCAGCCGAATCACTGCGAACGATCGGGATCAAGCCGCTCGTCATTGTCCGGTAGCCGGACGCTGGCCGGCAGCCGGACAGGGATTGACTCGCTCGGCTCATTGTGGCGGAGCTCAAGCGTTGTGCGCTCCGCCTTTTCTTTACGCGACAACCTACGCAGATTGTTGCTTCGCCCCGACGGCAACCTTGGCGCTGTCGATGGAGTGCGCGCCTGGTCGATCCTCTGGGTGGTCTTGATGCACGCGGCGATGAAGCCTGGCATTCAGTTTGCACCTGGCCCACTCGCACCGCTGCTGCACTCGTTCAGTCGCGGCTATCTTGGAGTAAGCATGTTCTTTGTACTCAGTGGCTTTCTTATCGCCCGGTTGCTGTTGCGCCAGCTAGTAGCAACGGGAACGCTCCACCTCAGAGACTTTTACCGTCGGCGGGCGCTGCGGATCCTACCTGCCTACTATTTGGTCCTCATCCTCTACTGCGCCATCGAGGGCTCCCCCTGCGGTACGGTCTGGGCCAACCTGCTCTTTATCAATAACTTCATACCGTGGCGCTCCCAGTGCATGAGCTGGAGCTGGTCGCTGGCGATCGAAGAGCAGTTCTACCTGCTGTTTCCGCTGGGACTGCTGCTGCTGTTTCGGCTACGGCGTGGGCGCGCCGCTGTCCTCCTCATTGCAATTGCTGCCACCAGTCTGATTCGGGGCTGGATCATCTGGCGTCATGGCTGGCACCTGCTCGACATCGACTACACAGACGACGGCGTGGCGGACGCACTCTACACCAAGCCTTATACCCGCGCCGGGGAACTCCTATGCGGCGTGCTGCTCGCCTATCGGTAGCAATCGGGAGTCCGGCGCTTTCATCCGATCGCGCTCCTCGTCGCGCTCTTCTACATCATCCTGTTTGGCTGCCAACCTCTGCCGCTCCACTCAGAGGTCTGGCCCGCTCCGGTACGACTCCTTCACCTCGCCATCTTCAATAATCTATTTGCCGCGGCGGTTGCCTACCTCTTGGGTTATGCGCTCGAATCCCGCAATCTCTTCCACCGCTTCGCCGCCGCGCGCTTCTGGTACCCGATCGGCCAGCTCTCCTACTCCACCTATCTCTTGCACCTCATTATCCTTCGCCAACTCATTGTGCAGGGGCTGGCGCCACAGGCTATTGCTTCGCCGCTACAGCTCGTGGGTTGGTGCCTGCTGCTGCTGACCCTCTCGATCATCGCTGCGACCGCACTGTTCTTAATGATAGAGCGTCCACTCATGAACCTAGGCGCCCGGCCGGAGTAGACTGTGCAACTGGTGGCCGATTCATCCCAGCGCGCTAGTACCCTGGAATCATGATTTCTTACATTCTTTTCGAGGCGCCAAAGGCGCCGTCGGCCGGTAGTCCGGCCGTGAGCAGGAGGGAGGCTCGACAAGCTTTGCTCGTCGAGGGAGGCGGCACGCCTCCCCTCAATGGCTAGTGCCTCGAACTGCGAACCTTGGATTTGGAGATATGTCATGAATCTCGGTTCCGGGGCACTAGCAGGCTGTTGAAAAACCGTTCGAGCGCATTTTGGCAGCGTACTTTTTAGCGCCTGCTAGCCGATCTAGGGGAAGGCGTGCCGCCTTCCCTCGCCGGGCGAAGCCCGTCGAGCCTCCC
>JAHFDT010000038.1:0-22502 GCA_023248875.1 Myxococcales bacterium
GTAGTAGAATACACTATTCGCTTGCTCACAGGTGGTAACGGAGACATCTTCCGCTGGAAAATGCGAACGACCGTGGCATTTTTCTCAGCAGCCGCTCCCCTGCTGGTGAAAGCAGGCAAGTGCCCACTCTTTTAGCCCTCTTCGCGCTGCTCGTGGCTTTGCCGATCGGCTGCTCCTGTCGCGGCCGAGGCCACGTGCCACGCACACCAATTGTCGCCAAGCCGGGCGACAACATCATCAATTGCGCGTGCAATCTCACCTTTGACCACCCAACGTGCGCGGGCCGCTGTGAGGCGAATTTCGAGCTCGAGCTGTGCCTTCCCCCCGAACTACGGCTCGCCCCGAACACCGATATGGGATCTGCAGCTTCTGACGGTGGAACCGAGTCCTATGCCGAGCGCCTCAACGACTACTGCAGTCAGGAAATCGCCAACGCCGGCTATCACCTCATCAAAGTCTTTAGCGGTGGTTGGTGCGCAGGCAAGGCCCCCTACGCGCCGAACGGCGGCCGAGGGAAGTCGCTCCAGTGCTTCGCTCATGAATTCACGACCGGCCACGGCGATGCCACGCGATTCGCCGCCGGCGCCTGTCCCGAAGTTTGCCCCGCGGTAAAGTGCAACTACTACACGAACTGTGGCGAGGGCGTGCTCGACGATTTTGGCAACGTCAACATCGACCAGTGCAAGTGCAGTCAGGTCATCGACGCCCAGTGTCCCGGCGATCCGCCCTCCGATCTGCCGTCGGTCGTGTTCTGCCGACCGAATCAGCCAGCGGCGCCACAGTGAAGCTGGACTTCGCTCTCCATCCGACCCTGCCAGATCTTGGAATACATGACGAAGTCGGCGGCGAGTGAATAGAGCGGATAGCGAAAGGTCGCCGGGCGATTCTTCTCGACGAAGAAGTGGCCGGTCCAGGCAAAGCCATAGCCAAAAATCGGGGCCAGCGCCCAACCCCATGGATGGCCGCTGAGGGCCACGGCCAGGAACACGAGCGCGCTGCTCGTGCCGATGAAATGGAGCTGCCGATTGAGCCGATGGGCGTGTTCGCGCACGTAGAAGGGCCAAAATTCGCCGAACGAACGATATGCCATAGCCCGACGGTAGCACGGTTCAACGGCGACGCAGCAAGAGGGCGATCGCGCAGGCCACGATCGTGACACTGGCAAGGGCAAAGACTGGGTGGCGGCGAATCGTTCGAGCGGCCAAGCGCGGCGCACCGATCGTCCGCAGCTCGTGCGGCAGCTCTACGATGTGTTGGTAGCGCCGCTCGAGCTCCTTGGCAAACTGGCAGCACTCGCTGCGCAGACGGATCACCTC
Source organism: Myxococcales bacterium (assembly GCA_023248875.1). Lineage (GTDB taxonomy): Bacteria > Myxococcota_A > Polyangia > Palsa-1104 > SHYY01 > JAHFDT01. The sequence continues at coordinate 1,317 of JAHFDT010000038.1, forward strand.
CCGCTCCAATGCGGCGCTCTCAGAGGGGTTCATCACTCGCCCCAAGACTGCGGATGATCGCCAAGGTCGCCCGCGCCTCGCGGAGCGAACGCCGCGGCCAGGCGGTGCGCAAACGCCCAAGTGTCACTCGAAGGAGAATGGTAGCGGCGAGGGCAAAGACCGATAGGAGCAGGAGCGCGACCAACCCAATCGGCAACCAGCGACCCAGCGCCAGGGTGAGGGAGATGACGGCAGCAGCGGTGGCCGCGACCCCCAACAGCGCACTGGCAGCGCCCCACAATGCCGCTTCGCGGCCACGTTGCTGATTCTCCGCAGCCTCGATACGCATGAGCTCCAGCTCTTTGCGCGCCAGCTGTTTGAAACGATCGATCAGCTCGCGGACCAGCGAGTAGGTGCCGCGTTCCTCGAGAGCACGGGGGCGCATGGCTACAAAACTAGCAATCGCGCGGCCAGGGCCGCATGGTAATAGTTCGGCATGGCCGCGGATGTGTTCGACGAGCTGCTACGCCGACGGAACGCGGGCCAGCCCTGCGTGCTCGCCACGGTGGTGCGCACCGCCGGCTCCACGCCGCGCAAGCAGGCGGCGCGTATGCTGGTCGATGGCTCCGGCGAGGTGGTTGGCACCATTGGTGGCGGCCGCATCGAAAAGGAGGTGACCGATGCCTGCGTGGCGCTGTTGCAACAGGGGGCAGCTGCGCGGCCGCAGCTCTTGCGCTACCACCTCACACACGAGCTCGGCATGTGTTGTGGCGGCGAAATGGAGGTTTTTTGCGAGCCGATGGTGCCCGAACCGCCGCTGGTGATATTGGGGGCCGGCCACGTGGCCCGCGCTCTCGTGCCTCTCGCACGATCGATCGGCTTTGCTCCGATCGTCGTCGATGAAGCGACGAACGAGGGGGTTGAATTCGCCACCTACGAGCGTTTTCCGGAAGCAGTGGAGCGAGTCGATAGCTACGACCTGCGCGATTGGAGATTTCCGCTCGATGATCGCACTTATGTCGTCATCGTCACGCGGGATCATGCCCTCGATCAGCAGCTGCTCGAGACGCTCATCGGCCGTGACCTCGCCTACTTGGGCCTGATTGGCTCGCGCCGAAAAATCGAATTTTTCCAACAGCGGCTGGTCCACAAGGGGTTCGATGAGACCCTTTTTGCGCGGATCCACGCGCCGATTGGACTCGCCATTGGAGCCCAGACGCCCGAGGAGATCGCCGTCGCCATCGGCGCCGAGCTCATCCAGGTGCGCGCCGCGCGGAGAGAGCGCAAGACGTGATCCCAGCGATCGTACTGGCGGCGGGCGCCTCGACCCGCATGGGAAGCCCCAAAGCGCTCCTCGAACTCGACGGCTTGAGTTTCCTCGCGCGCATCGCGATGACCGCTCGTGCGGCGGGCGCATCGCACGTCTTGGGCGTGATCGGTCCCCCCGATGGCCTGGCGATCCAGAACCAACTTCCGCCCGGCGTATCACCGATCTGGAATCCCGCCCCCTCGCTGGGCATGTTGACTTCGATCCAGGCGGGGATCGCTTCCTTGTCCGCGCGTACCACGGCGGCCCTTATCTGGCCGGTGGACCTGCCGCTCGTGCGCGTGGAAACGGTGCGACAGATCCTCCATGCCACACCCGGAAGGATTGTGATTCCACGTTATGGCGCGCGAGGCGGCCATCCCGTGCGTATCCCCTCCTGGCTATTTGGCGCACTCCTGGCGCTGCCGGCGAAAACGGGCCTTCGCGCCCTCCTGCAAGCGCACCCGCGCGAGATTGTCTACCGAAGGATAGAGGATCCCGGCACCGTCGAAGATTTCGACACGCCGCACGATTTGCTTCGGGCTCAACCCTCCTCGCTGCCGGGCCCCCCGCATCGGAAATGAAGGACCCTGGTCGCGGGCGACCTACTACTGGATCGCCCAAGAAGCATCTGTTAGCTTGCCTCCATGGGTTTTGCCGTCGCGGGCCTCGCTGGCCTGCTCCTCGCTGCGGTGGGGTTCTATGTCACCACCTTTGCGATGGCCTTCGCTCGGCCGCCACGGCCCCAGCGGCTGCTCGAGGCTTTTCTCGGCGAAATCGTGGCAGGGTTGCAGATTCTGTCGCTCTGGCCGCTCGGTCTTTTCGCCCGCCGCGTCCCTGTGCCCGCCGCGCCCCACCCGCACCCCATCCTTTTGATCCACGGCCTAGGGCTCAACCGCTCCTGCTGGTTCTGGCTGATGCGGCGGCTGCGCGGCGCCCGCCTTGGGCCGCTCTACAGCATCAACTACAACAGCTTGGCGCGAGTGGCCCACAGCGCCGCTCGGATCGAGCTTTTCATCGAAGAGATCTGTCGTGAGTCGGGCTGCGAGCGGGTCACCGTGATCGCCCACAGCCTGGGCGGGTTGGTAGCTCGCCACTACATCGAGCAGCGCGGCGGCGATGCGCGGGTCGAGAAGCTCATCACATTGGGCACACCCCACCATGGCACGCGCCTCGCACGCCGTGCCACCGTCCCGGTGATTCACGACCTCACCGTCAAGGCCCGGGTTCCATCGCCCGATCCCAGCAACTACCTCTCCATTTGGTCGACCTGCGACAACCTCATTTCCCCCGCCGACTCCTCGCGCCTCGCGCCCCCCGCCGACAACCTGGTGTTCGACAACCTGGGCCACATGGCGCTTTTGACCTCGCCACGAGTGGCACAAGCGATCGTGTCAACGCTTGGCGGATGAGATGAGCACGCTGTTCGATCGGCAGTTCATCGTCATCGCCGGCAAGGGCGGCGTGGGCCGAACTACGGTGGCGGCAGCCCTGGCCAGCGCCGCCGCCCGCCGTGGCAAGCGGGTACTGCTCGCTCAAACCAAGAGCAAAGAGCGCCTCTCGCGTTTGTTCGGCGGCCCGCCGGTGCACAGCGAGATCGTGCGGGTGCGCGAGCGGCTGTGGGCGGTCAACATGGTGCCCGAGGCGGCGCTGCGCGAATATGGCGTGATGGTGCTCCACTCCCACCTCGTCTATCGCGCGGTCTTCGAAAACCAGCTCGCGCGCTCCTTCATCCGCGCGATTCCGGGCATCGAGGACTATTCGCTGCTGGGAAAAGTTTGGTTTCATTCGACCGAAATGGAGCACGGGCGTCCCAAGTATGATTTGATCATCCTCGATGGTCCTGCGACCGGCCATGCCATCACGCTGCTCAGCATTCCGCGGGCGATCATCGAAGCGGTGCCCGAGGGCCCCCTCACACGCGACGCCCGCTCGGCCCACCAACTGCTCACCGATCCACAACGGACGACGATGCTGCTCGTGACCCTGGCCGAGGAGATGCCGGTCAACGAAACGATCGAATTGGCAGCGCGAGCGCGCCGCGAGGTCGGTATCCCTATCGGGCCGCTACTCGTGAACCAACTCTACCCCCCACGCTTCGTCAGCGGCCCCTCCAAACGAGCGCTCGATCTGTTGCCTGAAACGATCGACCAGAGCGCCGATCCGCTGGCACCGCTCCTCCACCGCTCCCGAATCGCCCAGCGGCGTCGTGCCCTCAATGAGCGCTACCTCGAACGGCTACAAAGAGAGCTTCCGCTTCCCGAGGTGCATCTGCCCTATCTCTTTGCACCCGATTTTGGTGCTGCTGCGACCGAGGAGCTTTCGCAGCTCCTGGAGGCGCAGCTCGCCAGCCTTCCGGAGGCGGCGGCGTGATGCGTTTCGCTGTGGCCGTCGCGCTGTTCGGGTTCGCACAAGGGGCCACCGCGACGCCTCGTCTCGCGCTGTTTCGTCTGGACGCGCTGGGACTTTCCAGCGAAGTAGTGGAGCAGCTCGAAGGCATCTTGCGCGTCGAGCTGGCCCGTGCCGCCGATACTCCGCTCGTCCCGCGCAACGCCATTGCCGAGGTGATCGCACGACAACCGCGCTATTCCGACTGCACCGGTGAACCGGCCTGTCTCGCCCCGCTCGCGCAGACCCTCGGCGTTTTGGAGGTGGTGGCGGGCAACGTCGGCGCTCTGGGCGATCGTTATGTGGTCAACCTCAAACGAGTGGACCAGCGGGGACACGAGCTCGGCCGACTGACAGCCACCCTCGATGGCCGCGCTGACCTGCTCATTCAGGAGGTGCGCGTGGCGGCCTTTCGCCTGGTTGCGCCCGAAAAGCTGACCGGCTCCATCGCACTCCTCTCCGAGGTGTTGGGCGCATCGGTGGCGGTCGATGGAGTGCTGCGCGGCACCACCCCGCTGCCTGCTCCGATCAGCGGTCTTTCCGTGGGTCATCACACCTTACAGGTCGCCCGCCCCGGCTACAGCGACTACCTCGACCAGGTCGAAGTACGCTTCGAAAAGGCGACTGAAGTGGTGGTGCATCAGCGCGCCGTCACCACCGCGGCCAAGCTCGAAATTGCAGAACGCACGGCGCCGAAGCCGATCGATCCGCCCGCCTATTCGCGGTGGTGGTTTTGGACCGGCGCCTCGGCGGTCGCGATCGGTCTGGGTGTCCTCATTGGTGGCGCGGTAGCCACCCCACAAACGCATGCGACCCACTAGTCTGCTACTCGTGACTCTCGCAATGGCTCCCCGGGTGGGCGCCGAAATGGTCGCAGTGACGCCACTGGATCGCCAAGCCCTCCCTACGCAGCGGCTAGCCACGCTCGAGAAGCTCCTGGTCGGCGCGCTCGCACGGCTCGACCTCCACGTCGTCAATGTCAGGGGCGGGCGAATTGTAACGCCGCGCTCGGGTGAAACAGCACCTTGGGGGAGCACGGCCGCCGATCGCGCCCGGACGATTGCTGACGACCTCCACGCCCCCATGGGGCTGGCGATCGATCTCGCCAGTCTCGATGCCGGTTCGGAGGAGCAGGTCGTACTCTATCTCGCTGGCTATCGCGCTCAGGCCGCCTCCACCACCGGCAATACCACCCTCTCACTCACTCTCAACCACCCAGACGAGACCGCGCTTGTGGGTGCACTGGTGCGGACCCTCCTCCCCGAGCGGTACCGAGGCCGCCTCGAACTACATGTCGACGTCGTCGGAGCGGAGACTTGGATCGATGGTGTCGTCGTCCACCCACCGATCGAGCTACCGTGCGGCACTCACGCCCTGCGCGTCACCCATCCCCACTATCGCGATTTTCTCAAATTCGTTTCCGTGGACTATGGGACCAACACGGCCATTCACGTGGATCTTGGGCGCTACCCGATCGACGAGGGTGAGCTCAAGGCGCGCGAACCGATAGCACCGCCCCCTGTGGTGGTGCCCACGCTCCCCTGGTACCGCCGCGGGTGGGTGATCGGCGGCGCTTCACTGGTGCTGCTGGGCACGGCAGCGGGGATCACCGCAGCGGTAGTGCATTCGCGGTGATCGCCTCTGTGCTCTCTACTTGATCAACCCGACAATGCGGTTGATCTTCTGATTCGCTGCCGCGAACTTCCCGTCCCCATACGCGGCGGTCGCCTCTTGAAACAGGGCGTCCGATTGGCGTTTGGTCTCCCCTTCGAGGTGGTGGCCGCGCATCGCCTGGCCGAGCCGCGCCATCTTGGCGGTGATGAAGTTGCGATCGACCGCAATACTTTCGATCTCGTCCATAAGCTGTTCGGCCGAATACTTGGCATGCACGTAATCGCCCGCCTGCATCGCCTGCGTGGTCACGCTCACCAACTTGCCCCCGCCCGGAAGATCGCTGGTCAGAAGACCGCGTTCGCGCATCGCCTTGAGTGCTCTCTGATAGATCGGTTCTACATCGTCGCGCCCATACTTGAACCCCTTCGGTAGCTCGAACTTCGGCATCACCACCTGGGCGGGTGCGCCGCAGGTCTCCTTCTCCCGCTTGGCCAGCGCCTGCTCACGGGTCGCCAGCACCTGCTCCCGCGCAGCCACCTCCCGCTCCCTCGTCGCCAGGTCGTGCTCTCGCCCGGCCACGGCGTGCTCGCGATGCGCCGCGCGCTCTTCCGGGCTAGCGCTGGGCACCGCAGTCACTCGTTCGACGAGCTTGGTTCGATCCGCCAGCAGCGTGTCGAGCTTACGGGACAACTCGGTCTCTTGGGACGTCAGTTCGCGCTCGCGGGAGGTGATCGCATGCTCCTGTGCGCTCAACACCTGGAGCCGCTCCCGATCCGTGGGCGCCGTCGCTCGGAGCTGCTCCGCCAGCTGGCCCCGCTCCTCGGTCAGCTCCTTACGCTGCCGCAGAAGCGTGCCACGCAGCGCCAAGAGATCCCGTTCGCTCTTCTTGAGCGTTTCGTTTTCCTCGGCGATGGGCAAAAGATCGGCCTTGCTCCGATCGCACCCTCCGACCAGCAGCAGCGCCAGAATCATCCAGTGTTTTTGCGTCACTCGGCGATCGTAGCCAGAAGCTGGCCCGCCTCCACAGCGACTCCATCGCGCACCGCCACTTCGGCGATCACCCCAGCGCAGGGCGCGCGAAGCTCGTTCTCCATCTTCATCGCCTCCACCACGGCAACGCTCTGCCCCAGCTCTACGGTGTCGCCCAACTTCACCAGTACCTTGACCACCTTGCCGGGCATGGGAGAACGCACCTGCGCTGGCCCCCCTCCTGCCCGAGGCGCTACCACTCGTGCCGCATGCGCCGCTCGGGCATCCATCCACTGGGTCATGACCTGCGCGCCACCGATGGAGATATTCCAGTCCCCCACGCGACCGCGCGGTGCATCCAGGTCGACGAGATGCACCGCGCCCCCCTCCGGGGGCAGTACCGACCAGCACGCCGACTCGACGCGACGAGCATCGAGAAGCCTTTCACGCCCTTCGATGACCACCCGAAAACTCCCCCCTTCGAGCGGCTCGACCGCCACTTCGAGGAGTTCTTTCCCGAGCGTGGCGACGAAGCGATGCACCATCAGCGGTCGATGTGCCGAGTCACAAAGGGAACTTCGATCCCGACCAGCTGTGCCAGCTCGATCGCCACCCAAATGGGACCGACAAGCAGGTAGAGCGGATCCGCGAAAAAGGACGGCCGCTGATGCTCGAAGAGAGCGTGGCCAGCAAACTGAAAAATCCAGCCGCCTACGAACAGTCCCCCCCCGAGCAGCGGATTGAATGGCAGAATCGGCAGCGAGGCCACAATCATGGGAATACCGATCATGTGCGTGATCCGGGTTCCGAGCTTGGTGTGCTCGGCGGCATACTGATCGAGATACTCGCGAAGAGTCTTGCGCATAGGAGGATCCAAGCAGAATAACAGTCTTGACGCAACCGTCAGCGGCTCAGACACTTCGCGCGTGGGTTTCGCAGGTCTCATTCAAAGTCGACGAATTCTCGTCTGCGTCGGATCCGGTGGGGTCGGCAAAACCACCACCGCAGCGGCGCTAGCGCTCGGCGCTGCCCGCGCGGGCAAGAAAACGCTGGTGATGACCATCGACCCGGCCAAGCGACTCGCCAATTCACTTGGCCTCGATCGACTCGATCAGGAGGAGCGACGGGTCCCCGACGACAAGATCGTTCCAGGCGGCGAACGCGTGCGGGGCTCGCTTTTCGCGATGATGCTCGACCAGGCCCGTACCTTCGACGAAATCGTCGATGACTACCTCGCGGATCCGGCCGCGCGTCAGCGGCTCCGCCAAAACCGCATCTTCCACCAGGTGGCCACGACCCTGGCCGGCTCCCACGAATATGCCGCCATGGCAAAACTGTGGGCGGTCGCCGAGCGTGGCCACTATGACCTCATCGTCCTCGATACTCCTCCCACCGCGAACGCGCTCGATTTTCTCGACGCGCCCGATCGCCTGGTCCGTGGCATCGACTCGCCCGCGTTGCAGTGGTTCGCCAAGCTCTACCTGCATCACTCGACCAAAGTGCTGGGGCTCGGCGGCGCCTTCATCCTCAAGCGGTTGGCCAAATTCGTCGGCTCACGCTTTCTCGAGGACATCGCCGGATTCGTCGGAGAGAACGGTCCGATGCTGATCGGTCTGCGGGACCGCGCCCAGGCCGTTCACGATCTTCTTCGCCAGCGTGACGTGGGATTCGTTCTGATCGCTTCGCCAGAACCGCTCTCCATCGAAGAGCTGCTCTTCTTCCACCACCGCATCGTGACCGCCGGGCTACCCCTCGCCGGTTTTGTCGTCAACCGCGTCCACACTGCGGGCGTGGTGCCGCAGGCCCGCGCCGATCTTGTCGCACAACTCTCAGCGCGGCCCGAGCTCCGCGGCTACTCGCCCGAAGACATCGTGCAGATAGCCGCCGATTTCGACCGCACCTATCGCGACTTTCAGGCACTCGCCGAAATCGACGCCCGACAGATCGGCCGGCTGCGTGCTACCGCCGCAGAGGCACCGCTCGTCGAAGTGCCTCTGCTTGACCGCGACGTGCACGATGTCGAAGGGCTGACGCTGATCGGCCAGTACCTGTTATAGTTTGCGTCATCAACGCAATCGAGAACGCGTGATCCGCCAGGTTTGCCAGACTTCGTGGGATATCGCAGCCCCCATCCCCGATGGCACCCCAAACAGCGCCAGCACTTCGCGGCCATGGCGATCGACCGTCCAGGCTTCCCCCGCACTCCTTCCCTCCATCCATTTCTGCAGCGCCCGCTCGATCTGGATCGCATCCGCCTCGGTATCCCAGGTCGAGAGATCGATCAGTGCAAGCGGCTGATCGCCACTGCCATAGGCCACCAAGCGATCGCCCCCCCACCCTGCCGCGGCCTCCTCCGCCTCAGCATCGGGAAGTTTGACCTCCAGCAGAATTCTCCAGGCGAGTTCGCCGAGCACATCGCGGCGCAGCTCCTTCCATTCGCTGAGTGCGACGATCGGGCTGGGAGTGACCAGCACCGGATGCTCATGCGCTACATACTTGGTCGGGTGCAGCACCTGCTCGGTCGATTCGGGTGGGGAGCGAAAGGCGGTATCGATCGCCGACCAGGCGACCGCGCCCGGTTTGGGCTGGCGCAGCGCCATCACGAAGCGCATTCCGGCGACGTAGGGAAAGAGCAGCGTTTCGCGCAAAAAGCGCGGGGCATGGGCAAACTCCGGCGCCGTCAGACTGGCCGAACTGGCCAGCTGCGAGCTGAGCGAGCTGATCATCTGCTGCACCTCCGGCCCGGCGGTCGCAACATCGACGCCCATCGACTGCAATACAAAGTCGAGCATCACCGCGGTGCCATCGCCTTCGACGAGCGCGCTGTGGGCGAGCTGCTTGTCACCATCGTCTTTGATGGGCGTCGCGAACTTCCGGAGATCGAAGTGCTGGTCCTGGAGCGCGTGTTCAATTTCATGGGCCATCGCCGGACGCTGAAGATCGGTCCCCAGCCAGTCGGCGATATAGAGCTGGCGCGCGAAGGGATCGTAGAAGCCAGCCACCTGCTCCATGAGCAGCTTCACCAGCAGCTGTTCATAGTCCGCTTCGGCAGGCAAGAGGCCTAGCCGCTTGAGCACGCCCGCCTCGGTCCGGATCTCTTCGGCGGTGTACTCCTTGGCGATGCGCTCGCGAAGCTTGCCACCGATGGCGTCGCGCGAAAGGACTCCGCGTTCGAAGGGCCGCAGCAGCTTGAGGCCGCGCAGCGCCACCACCTGGCGGGTCAGATCTTCGGCGGCGGCGAGCAGTTGTGTAGCGCTGCCCCCGCTGCTCTTCGCCGGCGCTGGCTGCGCTGGGGCGAGAGCGGCCCACAAAAGGAGGATGAGCGAACGGCGCATGGCGACAATCCTAGCAGAGTGCTATTTGTAGCACGCGATGCGGGTCCTGCTGCTCTTTTCTACCACCTCCTATCGAGCGGATGCGTTTCTCGCAGCGGCCCGTCGACTGGACGTGGAGGCGTCGGTGGCTACCGATCGCTGCCACGAGCTGGCCAAGCTCTGGCCCGCCGAAAGCCATTTTCCCACCCACCTCTCGCTGCCGCTCGATTTTCGTCACCCCGACAGGGCTGCGGAAGCCATCGTTGCTGCGGCACAGTCCAGCCCCTGGAGCGCGATTGTTCCATCGAGCGACGAGACCGCGCTCATCGCATCGCTGGCGACCGAGCGGCTCGGCCTGCCTGGCAATTCGCCCGAGGCGACCTATGCCGCGCGCAACAAGCTGCAGATGCGAGAGCGACTGCGTGCCGCCTCCGTACCAGTGCCTGAGTTTGCGGTGTTTTCTCTGACCGATACGCCCAGCCCACCCGAAGCTTTCCCCTGCGTCGTCAAACCGCTACTCCTCTCGGCCAGCCGCGGCGTCATCCGCGCCGACGATCCAGCCAGCCTTCGCGAGGCCTTCGCGCGCGTCACGACGCTACTCCGTCGACCGGAGCTCGCTGCCGGAGAGGATCCGGCGCGCGAACAGATTCTCGTCGAGTCGTTCGTCGATGGAATCGAGGTGGCGCTGGAAGGGATCCTCAAAGGCGGCGCCCTGGAAGTGCTCGCGCTGTTCGACAAGCCCGACCCCCTCGACGGGCCCTATTTTGAGGAGACGCTCTACGTCACCCCGTCACGCTTGCCCAAGCGCGTTTTGGAGGCACTTGTCGAAACGGCAGAGCGTGCGGCCCTCGCCCTGGGACTCCGCGAAGGACCGGTGCATGCCGAGCTGCGCTGGAACGATCGCGGCCCCTGGGTGATCGAGGTGGCCGCTCGCCCGATCGGGGGGCTCTGTTCGCGTACGCTACGCTTCGGTCTCGGTGACCACTCCCTCGAAGAACTGATCCTTCGGCGTGCACTGGGCGATTCGACCCGCCTGCCGCTGCAGAGCGGTGCAGCCGGAGTCATGATGATCCCTATCCCGCGGGCCGGTGTCCTGCAGACGGTAGCGGGAGAGACTGAAGCGCGCGCGGTGGCAGGCATCGAAGCGGTGGAGATCACCACCCGCATCGGCGAAAAGCTGGTGCCGCTCCCCGAAGGCGCCAGCTATCTCGGCTTTGTTTTCGCCCGTGCCGACGGGCCCCAAGCGGTCGAAGCGGCACTCCGGGAGGCCCACGCCCGCCTCCGCTTCTCCATCGCCGCAGTGCTATAAATGGACGATCCCGACTATCACAACCGCATCGATCGCCACCGGCAGAGCGAGCTCAGCGAGATCATCCTCGGGGGTCAAGATGGGCTGGTCAATGTACTGGGCGTCCTCCTCGGCGTGGCAGGTGCTACCCAGCAGACCCGTTTCGTGCTCGCGGCCGGCATCGCTGCCGCGGTGGCCGAATCGCTCTCGATGGCCGCGGTCGCCTACACCGCCACCGAAGCTCGGCGCGCCCACTACCGCAGTGAGCTCGAACGCGAACGGCGCCACCTCGAGCGCGTGCCGGAGATCGAGCGCGACGAGGTGCGCGAGATCTTTCGCCGCAAGGGGTTTACTGGCGACCTGCTCGAACGCATCGTCGAGACCATTACCGCCAACCACGAGGTGTGGCTGGCGCTGATGATGACCGAGGAACATCGGCTCCATCCCGATCAGGGGCGCTCCGGGCGTGCGGCCCTGGTGGTGGGAGTTTCGTCAGCAGTCGGCTCGCTCGTGCCCCTTTTTCCCTACCTGGTGCTGCCGATCGGTCCTGCGTTGTGGGCATCGCTCGCTCTCTCCGCGGCGACCCTTTTTTCGGTGGGCGCCTACAAGGCGATCACCACCGTCGGCCACTGGCTGCGCAGCGGACTGGAGCTAGCCGCTATCGGAATGGTGACCGCCGCGGCTGGCTATGGGATCGGGCTGCTGTTTCAGCCGTAACGGAGCCAACTACTTATACGCCCTCCCGTTGATTCGGAGCGAGTCCGGCCGTAGCGAGGAGCCCAGCCCGCAAGGCGTGACGAGGGAAGCTACCTGTAGGTAGCTGACCGAGGAACAACGCAGCGGGCAGGGCCCGTAGTAGGCCCGACGACGCGAGTGATCAACGGGAGGGCGTATTAGACCGCGGGGCTGACGGCGCGGATGTTCCCGGAGCTGCGGGTGTGCCGGGCACCGCGGGCTCCGCCTTGGGCGGCGGTAGCCAAGCGAGGTTCGCCGGATCCTGCAGCTTCTGATGCAGCGCCTTGACCGCAGGCGTCCCCTTGAGGTCGGTCAGCGAGCCGACGTAGTAGGCGAGCGCCCACAGCTCGTCATCGGTGAGCGTGCCCGTCCAGGGCGGCATGCCCGCACCGCCGATCCCTGAGCCGATGGTCCGGAAGAGCTCCGCCGGACTCGTTCCGGCGCGCACCGGATCGCGCGTGAAGTCGACCGGCATCACCTTCACCGGCAGCGCACATTCGCGCTCGTCCAGCTTCTTCCAGCCCGCCTTCCACTCGAGGCAGTACTCCGAATCTTTGGGCTGCGCATGGTACATCTCGGGGCTAAAGGCGGTCATCTCCGTGCCGGTCATGGCCTTGCTGATCTCGAACAGCTCCTGATGAGTCACGTAATTGGGATGGCATGAACCGGAGCATTGCGCTTTGGCGTGGTAGAGCCGCTTGCCCTGCTCGATCGCATCGGTCTTGCGCTGGCCTTCATATTTCGGGTCGGCCTTCGCGACGGGTGTGCCGGGCGCTTCGGTCTCCCAGCGCGACTTGCACTCCTCAGGCTTGCCCCCCTGCTCCACGCAGGCGCGCTTCGGGAAGGTCTTGATGTACTGCAGCACCGCATCGAGCTCCCGATCGGTGATGTCCCAGGGGAGCATCGCCGTGCCGTGCAGGCCACCGCGCACGATCCGCTTGAGCTCCGAATCGGGCGGCAGATTTTCTGGGTTCACCCCGCCGAACTTGAACTTCTGCTGGGTAAAGTCGCGCGGCGGCGGCCGCAGGCCATAAGCCGAATAGCCCCTGCCATCCCCCTTGTCGCCGTGACAAGGGCGGCAATACTGCATGTAGGCCTCATACCCCGCCTTGAGCTGCGACGGCGGCACGACCTGACCACTACCGAGCGTGAGGGGACTATCGAACTTGGGATCCTCGCAGGCGCTACAGAAGAGAGCCAGGCCCAACATCCAACTCGAACGAGCGCGCATAGAGCTCCTCTTGCTAAAGGACATACACCGTCAGAAACATCAGCGCCCACACCGCATCGACGAAATGCCAAAACATCGCGCCCATCCGCACCGCCGTATGGCGCGCCGAAGTATAGCGGCGAGCGCGTAGCATCAGATAGACGATGACCACCAGGCCGGAGAGCACATGCAGGGCATGAAACACGGTCAAGGAATAGAACACCGAGCCGTATTTCGAACTATCCCAGCGCAGTCCCGCCCGTTCGACGCCCAGCCAGACCCAGATCTGAAGTGCCAGAAAGAGTGTCCCGAGAAGCCACGTGACGCCGAGCCATACGGACAGCGAGCGATTGCCGCGCACTGCCACAAGACCCCGATGAAAGGTGTAGCTCGAAATAGCTAGCACCACGGTGTTGAAGAGGGGCACCGCGAGCGGCAGGCGTGGCACGCCCGGCGGCGGCCAGCTCACTTCGCTGATTCGGAGTACGGAGTAGGCGAAAAACAGGCTGGCAAAGCACATCCCCCAAGCCACGAGAAACACCAACATCCCGACGTAGGGGCCCAGCTCGCGCCTCTGTTCAGCGATGGAGCTCACTACTTCGCCTCTTGGGCTCCGAGAGCGGGGAGAACTTCCGCCTGGCCCAGCCAATCCTTGTCGGTCAGGTGGGGATGGTTGAACTCATGCGGGCCGTGCAGCACCGTTGGAATTACGTCGAAGTTATGGTGCTGCGGCGGCGACGTGGTGTGGGTCCACTCGAGCGTGCCGACCTCCCAGGGATTCGACGGGGCCTTCTCGCCCTTGGCCAGGCTATAGAAGAAGTTGATGATGAAGAAGATCCCGCCAAAGGCCATCACGAAGGCCGAGTAGCTGATGAACTTGTTGACCGACTCGAGGTGCTGGAAGGTCTGGTAGATCGATGGATTGTAGAGTCGCCTCTGCATGCCGCCAAACCCGACGTAAAGCATGCCGCAGAAGACGAAGTTGATCGGCACGAAGGAGAACCAAAAGTGCAGTTTTCCGAGCGTGCTGTTCATCATCTTACCGAACATCTTCGGGAACCAAAAGTAGATCGAGGCAAAGGCGCCGAGGAACACCGCCGCGGCCATCGTCAAGTGGAAGTGGCCGACGACGAAATAGGTATCGTGAAGGTAGAGGTCGGTGGAAATCGTCGCCAGATAGAGGCCGGTGAGGCCGCCGAGGCCGAAGACGAAGACCAAACCGAGGCTAAACAGCATCGGCACCGTCAGCCGGATCTTGCCCTTCCAGAGGGTGTGCAGCCAGTTGAGGAAGAAGATCTCGGCCGGCACGGAGATGAACATGGTGAGCAACATGAACCCCTGGCCGAGCAGCGGGCTCAGTCCGGTGGTGAACATGTGGTGGCCATAGACCACCGCCGAAAGGACACACACGGCCGACATCGCCAGCGCAGTCACCTTGTAGCCATAGGCAGGCTTGCGGGAGAAAAAGGAGAGCAGATCCGATACCACGCCCCAGCCCGGCAGGATGAGGATATAGACCTCCGGGTGGCCAAAAATCCAGAACAGGTGCTGATAGAGAATCGGGTCGCCGCCGCTCTTGACCAGCGCGCCCGCGAGGAAAAAGTGCGTGCCGACCACACGATCGAGAAACAGTAGGATCATGCCGGCCGCAAGGACGGGCACGAAGAGCGCGTTCAAAATGGCGGTCAGCCAGAGCCCCCAGACCGTGAGCGGCATCTTGAAGTAGCCCATCCCCGGCGCGCGCAGCACGATGACGGTCGTGATGTAGTTGACTGCGCCCATCACCGTCGAGCCACCGGCGAAATAGATCGACACCACCCAGAGCGTCTGGCCCCAGCCGGGCGTCCCCATCACGGTCGAGAGCGTCGGATAGGTCGTCCACCCGGCCGCCGCCGCGCCCATGGGCATGAAGAACGACGCCACCAAGATGGCGCTCGAGATGAACATCATCCAAAATGAAAACATATTCAGCTTGGGAAACACCATATCGCGCGCGCCGATCATGAGCGGGATACAGAAGTTGCCGAAGCCGCCGATCATGATCGGGGTGATGGCAAAAAAGATCATGATGGTGCCGTGCATCGTGAACAGCGAAGTGTAGGCAGCGGGCGAGATGATACCGGCCGAGTTGGAGAAGATCGCATGGCCGATCACCGGAAAGGGCTCGCCGGTATGGGCAAGCTGCCAGCGGATCATCATCGCCATGGTGCCACCGACGGCGAGGAAGGCGAGGCCCAGCCAGATGAACTGCTTGGCGATCACCTTGTGATCGGTGGAAAAAACATATTTCCGGAGGAAGCTCGTCGGTTCAGGATGGATCGAGTCGTCGTGTGAAGCGTGTGCGTCGCTCATGGACTAGCTCTCCCAGTCCCAGCCCCACTGGGCCTCTTTGTCGTTGGGATCGTAACGGCGGGCGGAATCGGCGGTGGCCTCAGTCAGCCATTCATCGAAATCGTGCCGCTCTTTGATGTGCAGCTCACCGCGCATCCGGTAGTGGTTTACTCCGCAGTGCTGGGCGCAGCCGATCTCGTAGTTTCCCGTCTCTGTGGCCTGGAACCAAAGCTTGGTGGTGTAGCCCGGGATGGCGTCTTGCTTGGTTCGAAAATTCGGCAGATAGAACGAGTGGATCACGTCCTTCGAACGAAGTTTCACCGTCACGGGTGCGTCCTTCGGAATGGCCAGCTCATTGAATCGCACCACATCGTCGGCGGTACCGAACTTGTGATCGGGCCCGGAATAGCGAAAATTCCAGCCCCACTGCTGTGCCATCACCTCGACCTCGACGGTATTCGCTGCCGCGGTCGGGTAATTCCAAAACGCCTCGTGCAGCGAATTGTAGGAGCTCGCTAGGAGCACGCCGTCGACGCCGAAGAAAATCGTCAACGAGATGAAGGCCGTGAACAGGAGGTGCGATCGGCTCGTTCCGTGGTCGTGTTCGCCGAACTTGCGCTGGTCATCGGGCTTTTCGCGATGGAACAGCACCGCGCCCAACATGATCGCCACCATAATCAAAAATAGAATGGTGACCGAGATGGTGGTGACATCGAATAGCCAGTCCCCACGGTGGCCGTCCAGCGATACATCGACGGGGCGGCCGCCCAACAGGGTGGCGTGCGCGGCAAGTGGAGCAAGAAGTATTGCGACGGCGGCTTTCCGCATCGAGAACTCCCCTCCTTAGGAAATATCACTTGAAGAATTGCGGAAGCACACTATCGGCCGATGCCCTTGGTGTCAAGGCTTTGGCCGTTCACGCTTTGGCCGTTCACGATCAGCCCCACCGCGCCCATCAATTGGTCAATCCCCTCGTCGTTCGCTTCGTAATAGCCGCGGATCTCGCCCTCCGGATCGACTAAGATCAGGTGTTCGCCATGGACAATATCGAACAGCCCCGTCTCGCCGGCGCGCGGCTCCTTTTGCATGGCGATCTTGAACCCCTTGACCACCGCCTCCTCCATCGCTCCGAGCGAACCAGTGAGAAAGGTCCAGCCGCGTGGGTTAGCGTGAAAGCGGTGCGCGTAGGTCAGGAGATCGGCGGAGGAATCGTGCTCCGGATCGACGGAAAAGGAGACCAGATGAAACGCCCGACCGAGCTGGCGCGTGCGTTTTTGGATCTTCTCCAGCTTCTGCGAAAGCAACGGGCACACCGATGGACAGCGCGTGAAAATGAAATCCGCCACCCACACCTTTCCCGCCAGATCAGCGCGCGCAAAGGGCTTGCCATTCTCATCGGTCAGGTGAAAATCGGGAACGCGCCCGAACCGTCCCGGCGGTGGGGGCAGCTGGCGCAGGAGCGAGCGCCCGAGCGGCAATCCAAACAGTACCGTGACGCAAGCGATCCAAAAAACCGGACGGCGAACCAAGCGTGGCAGGCCATGCGTGATCAAGGTGCACGGCTATTAGCCTCCCCGCCCCACCTCGTCAACTGTTGTCGTCTCTGCTGGGACATGTTAGGGTGATTGCCGCACGATTTCCTCAACGGAGAGGGCCACAGAAGATGAGCGAAGCAGCAATCGATCACGCGCCCGTTGGAGAGCGCGTAGATCCCCATTTTGGGACAGCGTCCAATGGCAAGCTGGGGATGTGGATTTTTCTGCTCACCGATGGATTTGGCTTCGCGGGGCTGTTGATCGCGCTCGCCATTCTGCGGTCGGGCGCCGCGACCTGGCCGCCCAATCCGGAGATCGACAAGCTCGGCATTCCCTTTACTGCCGTCATGACCTTTGTGCTGATCCTGTCGAGCGTGACGATGGTCATGGCCCTCTCGGCAGCGCACGAGGGAAATCGCAAGGGGCTCGTGGGTTGGCTCGCGGCGACCGTGGCAGGCGGCCTGTTCTTTCTCCTCGGTCAAGCCAAGGAGTGGACCGGCCTGATCAGCGAGGGGCTGACGATCACCTCGGACCATTTCGGCGCCACCTTTTTTGTCATCACCGGTTTCCACGGCCTCCACGTCACCACCGGTGTCATCTATCTCTTCGTCATTCTGATGCTGAGTCTACGCCGACCGATCGACCACAAGCACGCGAATCTCGTCGAAGTGGCCGGGCTGTTTTGGCACTTCGTCGACCTGGTCTGGATTCTGGTGTTCACCTTCATCTACCTGATCCCGAGCCCACCCATCCCGGGAGGCACACCATGAGCGGCGCCCATCAGAAAAAACAGTATCTCATCGTTGCCGGCATCCTCACCTTGTTCACCCTACTCGAAATCGGCGTGGTCTACACGGGTCTCGCCCGCGGCGTAGTGATCGCGCTACTGATCGGCCTGGCAGTATCGAAAGCCCTGGCCGTGGCGCTCTACTACATGCACCTCAAGACAGAGACGAAATATCTCCGCTACATCCTTGGTCTGCCCATGCTCTACCCGCCCTTTGCAGCGGTGATCCTCATGCTCGAGGCGATGTGGCACACCAACCTACGTTAAAAGTTCTGCTACTGGCGACCCTGGTACCGACGGTGGCGCTGGCCTGTCCCAACTGTGCATCGGGCAATGACCGCCTGCGCAATGTGCTCACCCTGGTGGCGATCTTCATGACCGTGCCCTTCCTGCTCGTCGGTGCGGTCATCCGCGCGATTCGCAAAGCCCAGGCGGGCAGCAATCAACCCTGAACTCCGCGCAGTGCGACTCCTGCGCGAACATCGCCGTAGCTTCTCCTTCGCGGGCGCCTTCGGCTGTCTCGCCATCGCCGCCCTGGCCCTGGCCCACTGGATCAAGTCGGAGCAGCTTGGCCGCATCTCGCCGCGCCTCGCCGAAGTATACCCCGCGGCCTTCACCCTCGAGACCCTCCTGTTGGCCTTTCTCCTGCTGGCGCTGTGCTTCGCAGCCTGGCTGATCGTTTCGCTGCGGCTGCTGGAGTTGCGCGATCGACCCCGTTATGCGCTCCTGAGCTCACTACCCTTTTTGCTGTTTGCACTGCTCGCGCCGATCGCGCGCCCCTACGCCAGCCCGATCTTCGGCTTGGCGCTCGTTACCCTGCTCTGGCTCCATCGCAGCCAGTTTCGCCCCTTCGGCAAGAGCGAGGCCCTGCACCTCCTCGCGCTGCTCGCCATCCTGACCGTCCACGTGATCTGGAACCAGTTCCAGTCGCCATTGTCGTGGAGCAATCCCCAGGCGAACTATGCCATCGGAAACGCCGGTTTTTCGCCGGTGTCATCGTCTGTATTCCGCGCCCAGTTCGTCCACGCCAAGCAATTCTCCTTCTTCGCCCTCGACCCGGCCTACTGGGGAGCGATCCTGCGCTCCGCCAACGGGCTCTATTCGCTCGTCATCCCGCTCGCCGCACTTTTTCTCGATCTGCCGGCGCTCGATATCGATGGTTACCACCGATTGATGATCATCATTTCATTTCTCTGCTGCATTTTCGGATCGTTCGGCTTCTATCTCTTTCTGCGCCTTGGCCAAAGACTCTCCTATCTGGTCTCCACCGTCGGTGGCATGCTGCTGGTCTTCGCCAACCCCTATCTCTCCTGGGCGATGGCCAGAGAGTATCCAGCATTCCATTCGCTCTTCCTCTTCATCCCCTATGCTTTTCTATTCCTGAACCTCTCTTTTCGTCATCAGAGAATGGATCTCGCAATGCTTTCGGGGATTGCGTTAGCGGCGCCCTTTTATGTGCTGGCGCCTCACCCGGAACCGATCCTGCACGGCCTATTCATCTACTTTGCCTATGTTTTCTATCTCGTGTTGTTCGGATCGACCTCATCACTCCCACAGCGGCTGCGCCTCGCTGCCGCAGCCTCGATCGCCTTTTTCTTCGCCTCGGCGGGCTACTTGTGGCCGCTTTTGCGCATGGGCCAGCTGAAGGAGGCGATCTACTTCGGTCACAAGGATGGCGCCTTCAAACCCGAATTCCATGGTGCGGTGGACCTCACCCTTCCGATTCTCGAGGAGTTCGCCCCCTGGTTTATGCTCGCGCTGGCGCTCCTGCCGCTGCTGCTCAACACCCAGGCCAAGCGGCGCCATCTGGGCTTCTTCATCGCCACGATGCTGGGATTTATTCTTTTCTATATGCCCGGCGAAGGCGGGCTTCTTTCGCGCTTTCTCGAAGCCTATTTTCCCAAAATAAACTTCGGCAGCTTCTTCCGCGCCGCCTTCTACTGCTCCTGGGCCACCTTGGTCTTCGCCCTCCATGGCCTCGACGAGCTACGCGCCGCGCGCATCGGACGGCGCCTCGTCCTGGGCACAGCGATTCTCGGACTCGTCACAGGGATCTCCTGGGCAGTGGTTCGCCACCAGGAGGGCTCACCTCTCCGTGCCTTCTACCAGGCGTTCTTTGCCGCCGAGAACTGGTCGCGCCCCACCCTACGTGTGACCGCGGCAGCACTGGTCGTGTGCGTAGCGGTCTTCTGGGAAGCTCGTGTGGCTCTGCCGCACAAAATCTGGGCGACAAGCCTCGGCCTCGCAGCCGCGGCAGCCATGGCCGCTTGGGTGCGCCCCACCACCTACCTCCTCACCGCTCCCGATCCGAGGGATCCCCAGCACTGTCGCCCCTACACGCTGCTCGCGACCGTGCTGGCGAACTACCGCGGGATCGCGCCCGACCCGAGCAGTGTCTCCTTCGTTCGCCATCGGCTCCTCGAGTTTGAGAATGACCTCCGTGTTCCGATCGACAACAGCCCACTGGAAGCGGCGCGCGCCTATCGCTCTTATCTGTCTCTGATGGAGCTGAAATCGGCCTACCAACTTCCCGAACGCGAAGTGCTGCCCACCGCCGCCAAGCTCGCGCGATTCATCGACGGATACTATCTCACCGACTATTCCTGCCGCTTCGTCAACGGCTTCCCCTTCGAGTACTGGCTGCCTGAATACAACAAGGCGGCCCTCCTCGGCGGTCTTTCGCCCCACCGACGCATCCTCTTTGCGACCGGCGATGAAACGGCGATTGGAAATGGCGAAGGCTTTCTCATGCACAACGCGACCGAATCGATCGATTCGCGCTTCATGGCCAGCTTCGCCCCCATCCACTCGCTCTATTTGATGCCCCAGCACAACTACGAATATCTCGGGAATTCGCTCTCGCCGAAGCAGTGGATCCCGACCATCGCATCGGTGCTGAATCCCGAGAATCGCCATTTTCACAATGTTGCCGGGATCGACTATTACGTGGCCTATCCCGGCGAGCTCGAGGCCGTTCCCGCCGAGCAAAAGAAAGAGCTGCGGCTGTTTCCGCAACTTCTACCGACGGGCGCACGACGCGACTTCGTAGTGATCGAGGATCAGCGCTCGAATGGACTGGCCTACCTGGCGAAGCAGATTCACCATGTCGACCCCAAACTCGCTCAGTTTGATCATTTTCATAAGTACTTTGGCACCTGGAACAACCAGCCACTGGGGGCCGCCTTTCGCGCCGAAGTGGCGCCGATCCGGCAGGCGGTGCGCGCACTCGGCCCCCGTGAAGCGCTGCTCGCCGACGGTGTCCAGCCGACCGAGCTCGGAAGCGAGGAGAACCGGCTCTCCGTCGAGGGCTTAGTCGACAATCGCGCGGCATTTCAGGTGCACTGCGCGAAGGAGCCCTGCCTGCTGGTATTCAACCAGGCCGCGATCGATGGCTGGCGAGCCTTTTCTGACCAAACCGAAATCCCGTTAGAGCGGGCCAACTTCGCTTTTCTGGCGGCGCGGGTGAGGCGCGGCGATCATCTCGTCTGGTTCGAAAACCGATCGGGTGCGGTCCGCTACGGCCTGTGGGCGACCGGCCTTGCGGTCCTGTTAGGATTGGGCCTGCTGCTCAGACGATCCCGCGCTTGACATTTTCAAACGAGACAACTACTCCTTCCCCCCGAGTCATGATCGGGGATCGTCTAATGGCAGGACGGCAGGCTCTGAACCTGTCTATCAAGGTTCGAATCCTTGTCCCCGAACCGGAGGCGTGCAAGCGCTCCCGAACGGC
>JAHFDT010000038.1:22617-24902 GCA_023248875.1 Myxococcales bacterium
ACCAGCCAAGGCGGCGGAAACGAAAAATTGGGTTTCCGCCGCCTTTTCCTTTTTCCGTTTTTCAGGTTAGGAAAGGGGTTCATGGTGCTCAAGTCCGCTGCCAAGAGCGCACTGTTCGTGGCCGCAGTAGCCTCCCTGGCAGGCTGCCAGAAGCGCTATGAAACTCCTGCCGCAGCGCTCACCGCCGCGCGTACCGCGATGGAACAGGGCGACCTCGGTACTTGGGTCGACTGTTATTCGACGAAGTCGCAGTCCGACCAGGTGGAGCTCTTTCTGTCGTTCATCGCCCACGCGCCGTCCCAGAAAGAGGAGCCATCGTCGAAGCTCAGCGAACTCCTGCGGAAGCACGGCGTGTCGGATCGCTCGCTTGCACCCGGCGAGTCGGAAGAGCAGTTTGCCAAACGCACCGCTGGGCAGATCCGCAACAGGCGCGCGTTTCTCATCGAGGTGGTGGCATTGAAGAAAGCGGGAAAACCGCAGCGGAAGCACCCCGAAGGCGAGCTCATCAACCTCCAAATCGCGGGAGATTCGGCTCACGGCGAGTATGCCATCAACCAGCCCGATGGAGGCACTTTGAGCCAAGAGGTGCACTTCAGCAAGACCGGGGGGAGTTGGCGTATCGATAGCATCGTCGGCTTCTGATGCTGCGCTGGGGGCTTCTTCTCGTGAAGGTGAAGCGGCCCGCGCTCGCCGAAGCGCCACACCGAGTGACCCGCGCGGAGGCGGCTGCACTGGTCGCCCAACCGGGTCGGCATTATGTGGAGCTTACGGCGCAGCCGGATCTCCACCGCCGAATTTACGCGACGGGCATACAGCGGCCGCTCTACACCTCTCGTGCCCCCACCGAAAATCGAACGCTCGAGCCGAGCGATGCGGAATCCGGCCACTGGGATGACCTCCTCGGAACTCTGGTGACCCTCCGTGCGCCCCTGGATACCCCGCAGCTCTCGTTGCAAACGGTGGTAGAACAGGAGCCGAAGAACAAAGTACTCAGCGAGCGGCTGCTAGCCCCGCTTCAAGGGACGAATCAGCGCGTCTGGGTGCTGTCAGCGCTCTTCCACGGAGACGGTGCGGTATCGTTTGCCACGGCGGGGCACTACCAGGGGCGCCTGACGCTCCTCGACGATCTCGACCAGAACAATCAGCATCCACCGCTGCGGCATGAGGTAGCGGACATCCGCGAGTTTCTCCAAGAAAAGACGGGCAGGTCCCTTCCCGCCCACGCCTACCTGATTCTCACCGCCCCCGGTCCCCCCGCGAACCATTGGTACTGCCCCCTCGCCGAGAGTCAGAATCTGTTCGTGCTGCTCAATGGCGAGGCGGAGCGCTCACTCTCGGGGACGATGCGGGGCATCCTTGAATCGGCCGAGAGCTCGCTCTATCGCGATTTTGAGCGGCTCCTTGGCGCTCCATTGCCACCGAGGATTGGGATTCTGACCAGTCAAACCGCTGCAACCTACCATCAACGAAATTCCGCGACCATTTCCGATCTTCTAATGCTCGGGTCGATCGCGACCGCGCTCGGGGCAGTGTTGATCGGGATCCGTCGACGGCATCGCTGAATGCGGCCTTACGGCCACAGGATGGGAAAAAACATGCTCTGCCCCTGCCAAGAGATCCCCTGGGGGCTAGCTACCCACTTCTGTTCCGTTCCCCAGAAATAGAGCGCACCATGAACCACCGTCGGCGTCATGGCCGCGGGAGTGTTGAACGAACCGTCAAAGGTAGCACTCGTCTGGGCGAGAAAATCGCTGGTCCACGAGGGACCTTTGATCTCTTTGTCACCGGCGTAGATGGCCACACGTACGCTGGTGGCACCATTGACCAGAGTGAACTGAAAGGTGGTAGGCAACGTCGCGCCCCCATCCCCACCACCCGCGTCGGGGCTTCCGCCATCGACACCCCCATCCATCGGCCCGCCGTTCGGGGGCGTTTGCGGCGGCGGCGACATCAGGCCGTAGTCATGGAAAGCGACTTCGAGCGGTGAGAAGGTAGCGTCCTTGCTGACCTGAAACGACGAGGAGGTTGCGGTCCGCAGAGCGGCCAGCAGGAAGGGGTTGCGCCCGAGATCGCCCTTGTTGAGCAGGGTCGGATGGAGCACGCGCAGCCGATAGCGGCCGGAGGCCACCCAAAACTCATATTTTCCAGAAGTTTCGGTGGTCACCCGATTGACAAAGAGCGGGTGCGACAGAGGTTCGTCGCGCTCGATCTGTACGAGGTAGTCCTTTTGCGGCTGGCCGTCGTATCTCACCATGCCGGCGAGGTGGTACAGCTTGGCAGGATCA
>JAHFDT010000218.1 GCA_023248875.1 Myxococcales bacterium
TGACGAAGAAGATGCCGAGCCAAACGAGACCGGAGGATCGAACGCCCTGGCGCATTGAATATTTCAAGCGCCACCGTGACGACGATCCCAACGAAGAGGAGCCGGGCCGGCAGTTCCTGCGGGCGGTGCCGGACAAGGTGGCAGCTCGAATGCGGGCGGTGCTCGAGGCGGTCGCCGAGGCGCCGCCGCCCTCTTACAGCGGCGGTGGCTACTGGGAGGCGATGCACGACGAGATGGCCGGCTACTTCGAGGTTCGGGTGGACGGCGAGCCGAAGCGTACCCACTATCGACTTGTTCTGCCTGTTGGAACGAAACGGGGAGGCCGTAGGGCTGGGCGGTCCCTGCGTGGTCATTGTTAGCGGACTGAAGAAGCCATTTCGAACGGTCCTCCGAAAAGAGGATTACGCGGCCGTCCGCCGCTTCGGCGAAGAGTTCCGAGGTCGTCGGCCGCGCAGCGTAGTCCGGTGACCTGGCCCTTTGACGAGCGCAAGCTGCAGGCCGAGCGGCGCTGCCAGGCGTTCAAGCGTGGCCACCGTCGGGTTTGCGCCGGGCGAGGTCAAGAGCTTGCGGAGCGATTCCTCGGGAATGCCAGCGCGGCGTGCCAGATCCGCTTTCGTCAGCTTCGCACGACTCCGCTCTCTCTCGATCTGGCGCACGAGTGTGTCCATGGTGGCGATCTCTACCTTCGCTCTCTGGTACTCCTCGGCGAACTCGGGCGACTGCATCCGCTCTTCCATGTCGCGTTGAAACGCTGTTTTTCGTCGTGTGGGCATCGTGGCCTCTGACAGGAAGTGTATAATATAGGATACAGTCGTCAAGCTGCAAGTGAGTCGCCCACTACAAAAACCGATCACCACTTCGATATCGCTGTGATCCTCTCCGGGAGCATTGGGCCGTCCGACATTGACGTGTAACCGGACGGCGTAGGACGCCTGGCGGTGGTGCACGGCTCGCGTGACGCTGGCGGGATGGCGAGATGGTCGTGGAGCGCGGTGATAAGGTTCTCTTCGTCGCCGAAGACCTTGGGCCATTCCGCGAAGGGCACGATGCACACCACGCCGGCACCCATTGACATGTCTCAAAAACAAGACATATTGGAATTCAGGCGATGCTCCACATAGTAAAGCAATGTGACCGCGAGCTGGACGACTGGCCCGAGGAGGTACGAGGTGAGCTGGCGGACGTGATGGCTCGCCTAGAGCGCGGGCATGTCCTCTCGATGCCGCTTTCCCGGCCGATGCCGATCATTGGATCGGGTATTCACGAGTTGCGTTTCCGAGACCGCGGCGGCATCTACCGCGTGGTGTATTTTTTGGCAGGAGCCGGAACGGTGTGGCTGCTGCATGCATTCAAGAAGACGGGTCAAAAGACGCCGCTACAGGCGATTGAAACTGCGAAAAAGCGGTTGAGGAGAGTTAAGCCATGAAAACGAGCGCGGCCGAGCTGGCCAAGAAATTGAAAGTGTCGAAGGCTCGCGGCCTGGAGGCGGTACTTAAGGCCGACCTGATCGATGCAATCCTCAAGACCATCGAAAGGGAGGGCCTGACTCACGAGGAGGTTGCCCGCCGGTCGAGATTGTCGCGATCTGCCGTCACTGGAATTCTTTCAGGGAGCCTGCAGAAGGTAACCCTCGACCGTATCCTACGACTCGTCGAGGGGGTCGGGCTCACCGCGCAAATCAGGGTGCGCAAGCAGGCAGCGTGAGTCACCCGTTACCACTTCGGTTGAATCGCGCATCGACAACTAGTATAACAGTTATACTATCGTGCGATTCAAGTACGACAGAGCAAAGAGTCGCCGGCTCCGCGCGCGACGAGGAGTTGGCTTCGAGGAGGCCGGGGAGCTGTTCTATTCGCACTACTAGCTTGATCAACTCGCGGGCGAACCGGAGCAGTGGGTCGCAATCGGCTGGGTAGGATCTCAGCTCTATACGGTGGTCTTTGAAGAGCGGTGCGATGCGGTTGGCGACTACTACCACTTGGTGACGCTCTGGAAATCCACCAAAGAGGAGAGGCGAAAATATGCGCAAAGCCAGTAAGCGGCGGCTGTCAGCAGACGAGATCGCGCAGGCTGCGGAGCGGGGCGAAGATGTGACGCGCTACTTCGCGGGAAAGGGGCGCATGATGCGACCGCTTCCGCGCCCCGACGTGCAGCGGGTCAACGTAGACTTCTCGCGCGAAATGCTCGATGAGCTGGACCGCGAAGCGCATCGGCTCAACATCAGCCGACAAGCGGTGATCAAGACCATGCTGGCGCGCGTTCTCATCGACCAGTCGAAGCACGGCCGCAAGAAAGCCTCCTAAATCGATCACCACTCCGATCACCACTTACGCGCAACAGGGTTGGACGGCCCGAGACTCCCTGTGACGTTAAGCCCCTATGATCACTCACTTCACCGACGGTGATTTTGGCTCCGATTCGTTTTTGGAGCAGGATGCCGGAGGTTCGAATCCTCTCGCCCCGACCAAGGATTTGCGATCGGCAGAGAGCACATGATCCCCCGGCTACTTTGAAAGTTAGCCTGCTACAACGCTCCGCATTCGAATTGATACAAAGCGCTTCGCAGTTGCGTTCAGCGCGAGTGCCTCTCCAGGGCCTTGGTCGCAGATGTTCTCTTTGGCGCCTATGGCGTCACGGTGTAGCGCACCAGCCGACCGGAGAATTTGTACTCACCAACCCAGAAGTACTTTCCATCGAAGGTCATGGCTGCTGGCCAAAACAGGCTCGCTTTGCCGATGCGGGGCTGCCGATCGTTGAGGTCGGGCTTGCCCAACAGCAGGTCCGGCGTGTTCATATCGACCAGCGCACTGGTGTAGTTGTTCCAGCCCAGCACACGGCTGAAACCGGTATCGGCGAGGAACAGTTTATTGCCGTAGAGCAGGGCCGATTCCGGCAAATTGAAGATGCCCAGCACCGGCTGCGGCGGCGTGGCCGGGCTGGTGAGGTCGATGATTCGAACACCACCATTAGAAAGGGTGGTGACCAACTTGGTGCCGTTCGACGAGATGCGGCGAGCGCCCGGCAGGCTCCAGCTGGCACTGGGATTGGCATTGCTCGCCGGTATGCCGTTCCAAGCATAGACCCCACTATCGGTGGCTACCGCGAAGTAGGTACCGTCCCAGGACACGCCCTTGAGCTGGCTGATGCTCACATTGCCAATCGAGTTGGTAAACTCGTTCGAAGGATAGGCACCGTTGATCGGCAGAGTGTCCCACTGGAGGATGTGGCCTTCGCCAGCGATGAACAGTTTGCCGCCATAAAGCGAGTTCGCCCAAGGCTGGAACGTCACATGAAACATGTAGTCGGGGTCGGCACCGGCGGTGTTGGGTAGGGTCTTGTGGACATAGAGGGCGCGATCAAAATCGGAGGACACGAACAGGCTGGTGCCATCGCTGACGGGTACCGGGTTGGTCACGAAGTAGTTCGACAGGTAGGTGTTGGTCTTGATGTCGGGGGCACCGATGGCGTAGTCGGGAAATTGGCCGCCGGTGGTCGGAGGCGTGTTGTAGACCAGCAGGCTATTCCCGTTCGTGCCAGAGACGTACAGCTTGCTACCGGCGATGCAAACGCCTGAACCGTCGCCGCCGTCGAAGTCATAAAACATGGGTGGCATCCCGGTGCCGTTGCGCCCCACCACGAGGTCCGCCACCATCGCCGCTTGAGCAGTCTGTGGCAGACTGTTCCATTTGTAGAGGCTACGCCCAAACAGCCAGAGCGTGGTGCCATCGATGCTCCCCTGCATCCAACCGTAGTTGGGGTCGAACACGGGCTGGATATAGAAATCGGCCGCCTGGTTGGCCACCGTTGGCCACGATTTCCAAAAGAAGTTCATCTGGTTCATGGCCCCGACGGTGGCGTTGTGATCACCGACCACCAGGTAGCTGCCGTTCGAAGTGATGGTTCGCGGTGTGCCCAGCCCCTGTCCGGTAATTTTGGTAGAGGGCGCTTGGTTGGCCACGGTGGGCCAGCTGTTCCATAGAAGAAATGTCGACCCCTGGGTCGCAGTCGCCGCCACCTTGGTGCCATCCGTCCACACGCCCCAGGGCCACGAGATATTGCCGAGCCCCAGCGAGGGAATGACGATGGCGCGACTGGCGGCCTGAGCGGAAACGGTGGGGAAAGTATCCCACAGCAGAATGCGGTCGTTGTAGGTATCGGCGACAGCGAGCCGCCCGCCACCGATGGAAATAGAGACCGGCCAGTTCATTTGGTGAAGTCCGTTGCCGGGATCGTTGCTCTCGAGATCAGGCTGGCCGAGGACCAGATCGGGTGCGGTGTTGCCGCTCGGAATGGCATTCCAAATCAAGACACGATTGTTGTTGCGGTCGGCGAGCACCAGGCGGGTGCCATCGCTGGCGCAGAGGGAATTGTGATTGAACAGCAGCCCGCCGCCGGTCTTGTTGAAATCGACACCGGAGAGGAGCAGATCCGCATTTTGCCCGGTTTTGAGAGTGCCCGTCGGTGTGCTGGGCGCGGTGGCATAGGTCGACTGCAAATCTTCGCGCCAAACCTTGAAGGAGTTGAGCACCGTGAACATCCCCGGCGCGGTAGCCTGACCGCTCGCTGTGTCCACCTGGATCATCACATTGCCCGGCAGCGATCGCAGCGGCACGCGAACGGTGATCTGGGTCGGGCTATCGACCACCACACTCGAAGCGCCCTCGTTGTAGAAGCGGACAGATTGGACGTTGCCGAAGTTCTTGCCAGTGAGAACGATCTTGTCGTTGATGTAGCCCGAGCCGGGTGTAAAGCTGGTCACCATCGGTGGGCCCCAAGTGATAGTGATGGTGACGGTGGCGTTGACCGAGCCAGCGATATTGGAGGCCTTGACGGTGTAGCTGGTCTGGGGGCTGGCCGTCGGCGGCGTTCCGGAGATGACACCGGTGGTAGCACTGATCGACAAGCCGGTGGGCAGAGGCGGTGAGATTTCATAGCTCGTGGGCGTGCCGCCGATCACCGTGGGTGTATAGGTGGGGATAGCCATGTTCGCTACGTAGCTCGCCATCGCGGGGAAGTAGCTCACCGCAGTGGGCGGAGCGATAACGGCGATGGTGATCACAGAAGAGATGTCCCCGGCGATATTGGAAGCGGTGACCTTGTATTGGGCAGAGGCCGAGGCGACCGAGGGGCTGCCCGAGATCACGCCGGCGGTCGGATGGATCTGGAGCCCGGCGGGCAGCACCGGATTGACCGAATAGGCGGTTGGCGTACCGCCCGACGAGGTGGGTGTGTTGCTCGCGATCTGCACGTTGATCGGATAGTTGGCGCTGCTCGTCGCGTAGGACAGGCTGGTCGGCGGCGCGATGATTTCGATGCTGATGCTGGTTTGCACACTCCCTGCGATGTTGGAAGCGGTCACCTGGTAGCTGGTCGGCACCTGAGCCGCCTTCGGCGTGCCACTGATGATGCCGGTGGTGGTGCTCAAGGAGAGCCCACTGGGCAGCGCCGAATTCACCGCGTAGCTGGTCGGTGCGCTTCCGCTCGATGAGGGTGCGTTGGGAGGGATCGGTTGGTTCAGTGCGTA
This sequence comes from Myxococcales bacterium, assembly GCA_023248875.1. Classification (GTDB taxonomy): domain Bacteria; phylum Myxococcota_A; class Polyangia; order Palsa-1104; family SHYY01; genus JAHFDT01. The sequence continues at coordinate 5,525 of JAHFDT010000218.1, forward strand.
GGTGGCCTTGGTTGTGGCGTAGGCAAGGTTGGTCGGCGGCGCAGTGACCGTGATGCTGAGGAACGCGGTGGTCGATCCGGCGAGGTTGGAAGCGGTGACGGTGTACTGCGTGGCCGCTGCCGCTGCAGTGGGCGTACCAGAAATGACCCCGGTCTTGACATCGATCGACAGTCCAGTCGGGAGCGAGGGCGCTATCGCGTACTGCATCGGTACGCCGCCCGATGACGCGGGGGTATTGCTGGTGATCATCCCGCCGATCGGATAGTTCGCGTTGCTGGTGGCATAGGAGAGAGCGCTGGGCGGTGCAATGATCTCGATGCTGAGGGTCGCCTGCACGCTGCCCGCGATATTGGAGCCGGTGATCGTATAGTTGCTCGGCGCCTGCGCTGTCGCAGGCGTGCCGC
>JAHFDT010000039.1 GCA_023248875.1 Myxococcales bacterium
CCCCATGATCGTCATGGTCCCCGTGGTCGTCATGGTCCCCGTGGTCGTCATGGTCCCCGTGATCGTCATGGTCGTCATGGTCGCCATGGTCGCCATGGTCGCCATGGTCCCCGTGATCGCCACCACTACCGCTGCCACTGCCGCCACAGTGGGTGTAGTTATCGGATACCGGTCCGTAGGGCGTGCCAAGAGAATTGCCGCCGGGCAGCACCAGCTTGCTCAGCGTGCTTCCGGTGGCAGCGTCGATCAAATAGAGGTAGCCGAGCGTTGCCGAATCGACCACTCCCGAGGCGGCCGCCAGCACATAGCGCCGACCGTTGGGCGTGCGGGTCGGCCCCACCGATGGGCTGTAGTTCGTGCCCCCGAAATCGGCATCGGTCCAATCGGTCGCCCAGGCGAGCCCTGGCGTCGCACTGTTGGTGACATCGATGCTGCTGATGTAGGGATGGCGCATGCCGTGTCCGGTAAAGGCGTAGGTATGAAACACATCCCCTGCATAAACGTGGGCGTAGGTGATCGCTCCATCGACGCTGGCGCGCGGATTGAGATCGGGCTTGTAGTTGGCGAGCTGGGGCAGATTATTTTTCAGTCGATCGATCTGGCCAGGCAACACAAAGGCCCACACCTCGCTTCCGTCGCCGTAGTCGCGCACCGAACCGGTCTTGACGAAGTAGCCGTGGGTCTCCACCACGCTGGTAGTGGGATCATCGCCCGCCCGGAAGGCACCGCTATCGAACCCATGGATCATGCCATCGCCACCAACGAGCGCCACCGTGCGACGTGAGCTATTCGCCTGGTAATAGGTCGTGTAGGCCTGACGCTCTGCAACCGGGGTCTTGGAACCGGCCATCCACCAGGGCTGCGGCTGGGGCGGTGCCACCAGCGCCGGCACGGAGTGGGTGGAGGGCCCGAGTTTCCAAGCGCGCTGTTGATTCAGAGCCTCCCAGCCGCGTGTCCAGTTGATAATCTGGGCAGCATCATTGTCGTCGACCGTGCCATCGCCCGTGAGATCGTACACCCAATTCCCGTTGATCTTGGCTCGGCGCGCTGAGGTCGATAGCACCGCGCCGGCGAGCTGCGGGCCCACTACAAACGGCCGCATCGCCACACCGTCATTGAAGTAGATGGCACGGGTATCTGGATTGTGCGTGGTCAACTTCACACCCGCATCCCAGATCGCCCCCTCGGCGCTGTTGTGCGTATCGGGATCGGACAGCTGGCTTACCTTCAGATGGCCGCGCGGGCTTCGGTCGCCCCCTGTAAGGGTCCAGCTCGAGGCTTGCGTCTCGATGGTGGGCCGAAACAGCACGTTGGCAAAAGGCAGCGGCTCGACCATCGAATTGAGCGTGCTCGAGACCGCCTGGTAGCCGATGTTGAGCGTGTTGATCGATGGCTGGCAGCTGGACACATTGGTGACAAAGTTGGCCTTCCAGCGCAAGTCGCTTCCAGAGAATCCCTCGCGCAAGAGGTCGATGTTGGTCTCCCACGGCGTAGCGGATGGAAACAGCACCTGGTGCCAAGTCCTTCCATCGTCGACCGAGTAGAAGAGGTCGATGCGGCTGCGCGGCGCCGTCGAGCAGCTCCCCGGAAACGTCGCACTCCAATCGATGTGCACCTTGGTGATAGTGGTGTTGGCCTTGTCGCTCGCCGCGATCTCCGACGACATGTTCTGCGAAACCGCGGTCCCTCCGTTGAGCCGCTCCACCATCATCACGACGTCGTTCCAATCGAAATCGGAGTGGGTGCAGCCCCCACAGCTCGCGTTGGTATAGCCAAACAGATCCTCGAAGCCGACAATCCAGCGATTGGGATCGGTCGAGGGGGCGCCGACGAAGGCATGGGGCGAACTGCCGCTTGGCGGCGAAACCACGCGGTGCGTTTCGTGGGGTAGCACCAGATTGCCGTAGATCGGCGTGTTCAAGCGATCGATCGTCGCCTGGTCGAGCCAACCGTAAACTTGGGTCTGTTGCGTGGCATCGGCGTTGACACCCGGATAGGGGGTGGCGGAGCAGTTCACCGTCGAATCCAGGATGGGTGTCGGTACGCCCGACTGCGAGGAGGCCGCCGTCGCCTGTTCGCACTGGCCACTGCCATTGCGCGCCGGAGCGCCGATATCGACGTAGGAGAGCGTGGTGCCACCCGGCGTGGCACCGTAGTCGGGGTTGAGGATGGACTTGGTGAAGAACGCCGAAATCCCAGTCGCCTGGTTGCCAGCGCCGGTGAGCCCAAACGCGAGGTTCTGGCCAGTCTGGGGATAGTAGACGACCTCGAAGAACACGATCTCGCGCCCGCCCTGGACCACGCCGAGGTCGACCGAACGATCGGCCTCGTTGCCGACGATGCCATCGCCGTTGACATCGTAATCGACGATGCCGTCGACGGTAGAAGAAGAATCCGCAACGGGCGGTAGCTCGATCTCGTTGTACTTGAACGTGCCGGTGGAGCTATTGTCGTTGAAGATCTTGAAAATGACGCTGCCGATTCCAGTCGGCGAAAACTCCAGCAGGTTGGGCATATGCGGGAAGTTGCCCCCGTCGGAGTACTGCTGGGCCGAGCTGAGTAAGAGCGGTGTGCCCCCGCTGCTCGGCTGGCGATAGAGCGCACGATAGAGGTCAGGAACACCATCGTTATTGGCGTCGACCAGGCGATTGGCTACCGGGTCGTAGTAGGTCGGGATGAGCTTGTCCAGGTAGAACCAGCCAATCGTGTGGGTAGCGCCTGCGGCGATGTAGACCGATTTCACCAGGACGTCCTGGTCGAACGGCAGCACGATGCGTTCGGTGTTGAGCGGCTCAAGTGCCGTGTTGAGCTGCACGGCGCCACTCGTGATTTGAGTCGCAGTCATGCGCGAAAAATCGGCCGTACTGAAGCCGCTGTGGTAGGTCTTGCGCGACAGATAGTCGTAACAGGTTTGGGCCTGTGCCACCGATGAGAGGACGACTATGGAGAGCGCCCACCTCATGGGATCGTGACTCGCTTGAGGCCGTCTTCCGCGGCGTTGAACTCGGGCATGACGTTGTTCTTGAGCGCGGGCCCGCCCTGCTGCGCGCCATCGATCAGCGGCTGAATCGTCGGCCCTAGCGCGGCACGCACCGAGACGGTGACGTGGTTGGCAGCGCCATTCGGTGCGTACCCATAGGATTCGATCGCGACAATGCCATCGCTGTCGACCGAGTCGCCGGTCGATGGCGAATTGGCGTAGGCGGCATCGTCGGCGTTGTTGTGAATGCAGTACTGATACTGTGACCCGCGGTCGGAATCGAAGCTGACCATCCCCTGTGCCGTTTTCGGCACCGTCCCGGGAGCGCTGCCATTTCCGGGCGCACATAGCTGCAGCGCGCCCGATTGCAGCAGCGCGGTGAAAGCACCCGCGCCGAGACCCACGTTTTGTTTCGCCAACCAGTCGCGGGCAAAGGCGTCCCCCGCCTCGGCAGCATAGAAGGCCGCCGCTGCCTGACGGTCCTGCCCGGCCACCCGCAGATCGCCCTGGGTGGTCACCATGACCGCCGCAGCGACACTGATCATCGCGATCATGATCATAAAGACCACGATCAAGGTGAAGCCCTGCTGCTGTGCGGCGGTCACCATTCTGGGCTTAGCGGAGAGCATGGGACATACCGAGGGTGCCAAGTGCAAGCGACCTTACAATAGCACCGGTTTTGGCCGATTTCCTCGTTTTTGCGAGGGGTTGGATCGTCAATCGGAGCGAAGACCACGTCAAGCGCTTGGCGGTTTCGAGCAGCGTCAAAAGTTCGTCCTCGGTCACCGGATCACTGCCGCTGGTTGCAGTAGCGGTCATGATTGATGCTAAACCTAGGCGATGCGCCGACTGCTTGTGCCGCTGCTGCTCCACTCATTCGCCTGGGCGGCTCCACCGTCTTCTGTCGAAGAGGCGCGCACCGACCTGGCGCACGGTCGCTATGATTTGGCGGAGCGCAAACTGAAGAAGCTCGGCCGATCGCTTGCCGCGCGCCTCGAGCTGGCGCAGCTGTATGAGGAGACCGACCGGACCGACAAGGCGGAGGCGATCTGGCACGAAATCATCGACCTCCCTCGGCGAGCGCACTCGCCAGAGCAGCTGGTGGCCGCAGGGATCGCCGCACGGGGGCTACGCGAATACGACACCGCCCATGAGCTGTTTCGCGCGGCGGTTCACCTGGCGCCGCGTCAGGCGGTCGCCCATCGAGAATGGTCCGCCAACTTTCTAAGAACTGAGGCCCTCGACGAGGCGCGCACCGAATGCGACGCGGCACTCGCGATTGCGCCCGAGGACGCGGCGGCGCACCTGCTCCGGGCGGAGATCGCGCTCGCTGAGGGGGATCGCCGAAAGGCCGGGCACGAACTGGAGCGAGCCCTGCAACGGACTCCGACGGATCCTGCCGCGCTGGCGCTCGCTGCAGCGCTGGCGCTGGATGAAGAAAACAGCGTCGAGCTGAAGAAGCACACCGACGCGTTGCGAGCGATCCATCCCCAGGATGAGAGGCTGCTCGCGATCGAGTTTGTCGCTCGCCGTCTCGCCGGCGAGGCGAAGGTTCCGGATCTCCGTCCGGCCCGCTTCTATCACTACGCGGCGGAGCGGCTCCTGCGCCACCAGCGCTATCCGGAGGCGGTGGAGCTGGAAAGACGAGCCCTCGCCCTTCGTCCCGACGAGGCATCCATCGAAGCTGCGCTGGGGGAAGCGCTGCTCCTCCTCGGTGTGGAGCAGGAAAAAGAGGCGCTCCGCCTGCTCGCCGCGGCCTATCGGCGCGATCGCTTCCAGCGTCGCGTCTACGAGCTCATCCACCTCTTCCAGGAGGTTTTGCCGCAGGAGTACGCGCTCCTCGAGTCACCGCCATTTCATCTACGGATTCCGCAGGCGCAGCGGGAGAAGATCGAGCCGGCGCTGCGGGTGCTACTGCAGTCCGCCTGGCGTGAATTCTCGGAGCGCTACCAGGTTGTTCCGCCGCCGGTCACCGTCGAGCTCTACGAGAACCCGATCGATTACGAGCTCCGCACCGGGGGATTCTACCAGGGCATGACCACCGGCCGTGTGGTCGCATTGCAGCTCGCGGGGAATTGGCAGCGAGTGTTGTGGCATGAACTTAGCCACGTCTTTGCGCTCGCGCGCTCGCACGGTCGTGTGCCGCGCTGGCTGGCGGAAGGGCTCGCGGAGCTCGAGACAGCCCGCCATGATCCGGCATGGCGTCGTCGCTGTCCGAATTTTGCACCCGCCGAACCGGGGCAGTTGCAGCAAGCCTTTCTCCTGGCGCGCGGTCCGGCCGAGCTGGAGACGGCCTATTGCCAAGCGATCGAAGCCGTGGAGCGACTGCGACGCCACATCGGTGACGAGGAGCTGCTCAAACGGCTCGATCGCTCGGAGCCCGCGGCAGCCGTACCGTAAAGCGAGTCCCCTTGCCGGGGTCACTCTCGACGTCGATGGCGCCACCATGCTCGATGATAATCTGCTGCGTCAGTGCCAAGCCGAGCCCAGTGCCGCCCTTTTTGGTAGAAAAAAAGGGCTCAAAAATCTTGGCCCGATGGGCGGGATCGATGCCCTCGCCGGTATCGCGAATCGCAATCGTGACGTGGGAAGTGGTCGCTGCCGTCGAGACAGTGAGTTGGCCGCCTTCACCCATCGCTTCGGTGCTATTGCGCAGCAGGTTGAGCAGCGCCTGCCGCAGCTGATTCTCATCGCCAAGAATCAGGGGCAGGTCCGACCCGAGCTGGGTCTCGACCTGAATCGAACGCCCGGCCAGCTCCTCCTTGAGAAACGCGAGCAGCGATGACACGAGACCATTGGCATCCTCGCGCTCGAGGCGTGGGCGCGGCAACCGCGTGAGGCGCAGATACTGCTCGGTGATCTGAGTCAGCCGGTCGACCTCCTGAATAATCGCGCGCACCAAGACCTGCGCCTCTTCATGGTTGGTACCGGCCTTGCCTAGCTCCTCCTCGAGAAGTTCGGCATTCAGCCCGATCGAGGAAAGGGGATTGCGCACCTCATGGGTGATCTGAGCTGCGATCTTGCCGACCGCAGCCAGCCGTTCACTGCGAATGAGCCGCACTTCGCGCTCTTCCAGCGCGGCAGCCATGGCGTTGAACTCGCGGGCCAGCGCACCGATCTCGTCGTTCGAGGCCACACCGACGCGCTGCTGGTAGTCCCCGCGCGCCAGCTGCTGCGCTCCGATCGAGAGCCGGCGAAGCGGCGCCAACGCACGCTGGACGAGGAACATGACCCCCAGCCCGATGAGGGCCGCAGTGATCGCCAGCAGCACAGTCGCCCACAACCCGCGCTGTTCATCGCGCTCGAGGTGCGCCTCTGCCTCCGCCACCTGGCCGCGCAGGTCGCGCGACAGATCTCCAAGGTCCTTCTGCCAAACCTTCTCTTCCCGTCGGAGAAGCCGCTCACGGGCATCGCTCCGCGATTCGCCAGGCCGCGAAGGCACTCCGTAGATCTCGTCGAACAGCACCTCATCCTCCGCGAAAACCTGGGCCATCGCATGCAAGCGCGCGTCGACGCTACGCAAGAAAACCTCCTCCTCACGGCTGCTGGCGTCACCCGCCATCCCCGCCACTAGCTCTACCAGCTCTCGGAGGTTCTTCTTGCGGTAGGCACGCCCGGTCACAAGGGCGCCGCGCAGAAAGCCCGTTGCTCGCAGGGAGTCTTCATCGGTGCGTTCGATCTCTTGCAGCAGGTTCGCCTGATGCGTCTGCAGATCGTGCAACTTGAGCCGCAACACCAGATAGCCACGCGAAATGCGGCGGAGCTGGTCACCGAGGCGCCGCACGGTCAGCGCGCTATAGGCAGTCACGCCACCGAAGGTGATCATCACCGCAAGAAAGGCCAGGAATACCTTGGCCGAGACCGAGCGCATGGTCTACTTGGGCAGCTCGACCAGCCAGCGGTCGCCTTCCCGGACCAATTCGATACGATCCTGTTCGCCGTGCCGTCCGGTGACCAGTACGACCGCGCGATCTCCGGTTTGCTGCGCCACCCGGAAGGATTCCGATTCGTAGCGTGGTGGCGTCCACCCGGCCGCAAGAAGATCGGACGGTTTCAGCGTACGCTGGCCGGCCTGAACCGTGGCGAGGTGGGCATCCTCCGTGAGTCGGGCCCGCGTTTCGGGTCCCAGCAGCCGGAAGATCCGCTCGCTATCGCCTTCGCGTGCCGCTTCCGCCAAGAGCCGGACCACGTCCACGGGTGAGCGCGAAGGATTCCCGCATCCGAGCAGCAGGAAAGCCAGCCCCAGCTTCATCGGTAAAAACCGAGGCGTTCCCGCACCAGGCCCATCGTCTCGCGAGCGGCTCTTCGAGCCGTCTCGGCGCCTGCCGCCAACGTTTCGCGGATCTGTTCCGGATGAGCACGTAGCTCCAGCGATCGTTCGCGCATCGGAGCGAGATACTGGATCAGGCTCTCCGCAAGAGCGCGTTTTGAATCGACACAGCCGAGGGTGGCCGTGCGACAGCCCTCATGATGGCGCGCGGTGACATCCGGGGGCGAAAAGTAGTTGTGCAGGCCGCACACGTAGCAAGACTCGGGATGGCCGGGATCGGTCTTGCGCAGCCGGGTCTCGTCGGTGTAGGCCCCGGCGATCTTCTTGCGGATCGCCTCGGGATTTTCGGTCACTTCGATCGTGTTGCCCAAACTCTTCGACATCTTCTGTTTACCGTCGAGGCCGAGGATCTTCGGTGCCTGGGTATGGATCGGCAATGGTTCGGGAAACGTGTCTCCAAAGCGACCGTTGAAGCGCCGCGCGATCTCCCGCGCCAATTCCAGGTGCTGTACCTGGTCCATGCCGACGGGCACACGGGTAGCACGATAGAGCAGAATGTCGGCCGCCATGAGAATCGGATAGGTCAAGAGGCCAGCGTTGATGTTCTCCGGCTGCCTCTCCGATTTGTCCTTGAACTGCGTCATCCGCGACAGTTCACCGTAGGGCGTCACCGTCGCTAGGATCCACGCCAACTCGGTATGCTCCGGCACCTGCGACTGAACGAATAGGGCAGAACGGTTCGGATCGAGACCTGCCGCCAGGAGATCGGCGCACAGCTCGACCACCCGATTGGGCATGGCTGAGGGCTCGTAGTTTTGGGTGATGGCGTGCAGGTCGACGATGCAAAAATAGCAGCGGTAGTCGGGAAGCGCGGCCATCCGCACCCAGTTTTGGACCGCACCAAGGTAATTGCCGATGTGGAAACCGCCCGAGGGCTGGATCCCAGAGAGGACTGTTTCCATAGGCGCATCAGTAATCGCGCACACGCCGCAAAGTCAAGACGGACGCCATTGGACATTGTCGAAGCGCGCCCGCCGGGCTATCTTTCGTTCGAAATGGCTAGGTGGTTGATCCTCGCGGTCCTATTGCTCCCTGGAGTGGGGGTGGGCGATTCGGCGGATTTCGTGCTGCTCGAATGGCGGCTCCTGCGTCGCGAGGGCAACCGGAGCCCCCACGAAGTGTTCGTCACCTGCGGGCAAGCCAACGTGCAGACCCTCACCGTCACCATCGAGAGCGGATCGGGACAGACGCGGGTGGTGCCGGTGATTTGTCCCCGCTTGGACAGCCGCGGTTCGGCCCGCATTCCACTGCCGGCGGGACATGCCCCCTTTACCCTCCGTGCCACCACGCCGGGTATCCCTACCCTCCATGCGCAAATCGCCCGGGCCGGCAAGCCAGGCGACACGGTCCTGCTACGGGTCATCCTGCCGTAAACAGCGGCGCAGCTGAACAGCCCAGGCGGTCTCGAGGTCACTCAATTTCAGCCCCTTCCCCTGGTGGGGCGCCGCCTGCAGAAGACCTTGTGCCGAGGGATGGGGCAGCGAATGGAGTTCGAGCGGGGGAGCGAACTCTTTCGCGAGCTGCTCGAGCAGCCAGCGAGCGCGCGAACCGAGGACGACGACCCGAAGCGGTCCCGGGCAATGCTCTGCGACTCGCCGCAGGTCGGCGGTAAGAAGGCTGCGATTCTCCGGCGAGTTGAGCTCGCGGTTGGTCGGCGCGCGAAATGAATCTCCATCACTGGTGGGACAGCGTGGATAGGCGTTGCTGAGCGCCACGCGGTGCAGCTCGGGCTGGAGGCCGCGCTCGATCAGTGTCGTGCCATCCCATGTTTCCCAAGCCGCCGAGGGCACCGTCGCCAGACCGGCTGCGGCCAGCACACGATAGACCACCTTGCCCGCGCGATCGCCCCAAAATGGGATCCCCGACTGGTCGGCACCGCGAGGCCCGGGCGCTTCTCCCACGAGAAACACCCGAATCGGCCCACGGGTGGGAAACAGCGCCGGCACCGCTTCGCCGCGAATACGGCCCATGGCGGCAGGATAGAGCGTCTCGTAGAACCGTGCTAGTGTCCTGTCTCAGAAATTCGCGCCATATATCGGCGAGGATGTTTCGTTCCTGCCGAGGCGCGAGGAGGGCGAATACTGGCGGTGTTTAACCGACGAGCAACGACGGTAGGGACGAAATGGACCGGCGAAATATGGCGCGAATTTCTGAGACAGGACACTAGTAGTGGGTATGATTTTGGGCGCGCACGAATCGGCCGCGGGAGGCTTAGAGCGCGCCTTCGAGCGAGCGGCGCGCGACGGTGCCGAGGCGCTCCAGCTCTGGACGCGCTCCTCGCGCCAGTGGGCAGCGAAGCCGCTTACGCCGGACACCATCGCCGCCTTTCGCGCCGCGCATGCGCAAAGCGACCAGATCCCGACCGCTGCGCACGCCTCTTATCTGATCAACCTAGCGGCCGAGGGGGCGCTTTGGCAGCGCTCGGTGGAGACGCTGACCGAGGAGTGCCTGCGCGCCGATACGCTCGGCGTCGCTCAGGTGATCGTTCATCCAGGAGCAGCCGCCAACGAGGTGGCAGGCATCGCGCGGGTGGGCAAGGCGCTACGGGAAATCTGTCGAACCCTCGGCCGACGCACCATCCGGCTGCTCCTGGAAATCACGGCCGGTCAGGGTACCTCGGTGGGCTGCAGCTTCGAGCAGCTGGCGGAGATGCTCGACCAAGCCGGTGAGCACCGTCTCGGGATCTGCCTCGATACCCAGCACATGTTCGCCTGCGGCATCGACTGGACGACGCCGCGCGGCTACGCCCAGACCTTCGCCGATTTTGACCGCCTGATCGGCCTTCCACGCCTCGAGGCCTTCCATCTCAACGACTCCAAGCGACCGCTCGGCGGCCGGGTCGATCGCCACGAGTGCATCGGCGCGGGTACGATCGGTCTCGAACCCTTCCGACGGCTGGTGCGCGATGAGCGCTTCACACGCGTTCCGGGCTATCTCGAAACGCCGCCGCTCCCCGATGGCAGCGATAGTTACGCGGAGGGGCTCGCTCGACTGCGCACCCTGCGATGAAATATGAAGTCTCTAGAGAGAACCTCATTGATCACGCAACCGCGAAGGGGCTGAGCTGCGCGGCGTAGCCAAGATCGTTGAGGCGCTTGACATGGAAGACAGTGGCTCGGAAACGATCAGCCAGCGCTGGTAGGAGACGAAGGGATCGCACAGGAGCTCGTCGCGGTTGAAGCGGCTTGGCGGTGGCGCCGACAACAGGTTGCGTGGCAGGACGATGACGCCGTCGCTGGCGCGAAGCTCGAGCTGATCGTCTTGAGCGCTCTGGAGCATGATCGGAGCGAAGGCGCGCGCCGGCTCGCTCTGCACCAGAGCGAGCTTGAGCGCTTCGAGCGCTGCCTCATCGATCCCGCTGCGCCACACCAGCAGCTTTTCGCGCAGCGCGTCGAGCCCGAACACCAAACGGACTTGCCAGGGGTCCTCGAGCAGGGGATGGACCCGCTCGGGACCAGCGAGAATATTTTGCACAAAGTCGTGGCGCACGGCGACCGCGAGCGCGCGATAGTGCACGAGCTCGCGTTTGGGAAAACAGGTAAGCCACCAGCGTCGGGCAAAGTCGATCACTGCCACCGGCTCATCGAACTCGGTGATCTCGGCGCATTCCACGCAGCGCAGACGATTGAGCGTACCCGCGAGGATCTCCTCTTCGAGGGCAGGATGGCGCCCCAGGTTGATGGTGAGGGCGTACCGTAGTGGCTGCTCAAGCCCGCACGCCCTACAGGCAAGGCGTACCGACTGGTAGGTGCTCATCGGCTGCCATTGACCGGTGCGCCGGGCGGAGGCACCTGCTGTGTCTCCGGCGCAAGATTGTGTTGCGGATCGACCAGCCCACGGAACTGCTCGGCAAGCGGCCGATTGCGCATGGCGACCGCCTGCCCCATCGGGCGGCCGGGCCGTTCCGCTTCGTCGTAGTAAACCGCGTAGAGCTCGGCGAACCATTCGGGGGGAGAGAACAGCGAGTAGTCGGTGAGGCGCTGATCAACGGTGGTCTTGGGGACGGAGAAGATGTGGTTGTAGTAGGTGTTGCCGAAGTAGCAGCGACCGCCGATGGGGGTCTGATCGAACAGTGCCTGGTGGCCCTCGGTCTTGCCATGCCGATCGTCGCTGGCGATCTCGTTGAGAAAGGCCAGCAGCGGCGAGTGGGCGACCTTGGCATACAGGCCGTGCTGCTTATGATTGATGGCTTTTTGCACTGCATCGGTACGGTAGTTGGGGGGCATTGTCGCAAGCGCGAGATAAACCTTTTCCGCCTCCTCTCCGTTTGCGCCTGTCAGAGGATGGCTGGCCGCAAATTTTCGGAGGAGCTCAGCGGTCGCCACGTGGCGCTGCCAGCCCGCGACCTTATCGACCCAGCCACCGGGGCCATCGAGCCCTAGGGTACCTGCGACGTGATGGCCGATCTCGTGGCGGAAGGTGTGGTTGAAGACCGCCATCGTGCGCTTGAGGCCGCCGGCCATTGGGACGGCTTCGACCTCGTCGGTGATCCCCTGCTTTACACCGATCTGCTTGGTGGTGGCGGAATAGTCCGCGGCAATGGTCGGGTCCATCTTTTCGGCGAGGCGCACGCTCTTGATTCCACGGACATGGTCGGGCGGCATCTCTTCGCAGACACTCCATACCTGCATCAGCGACTGCTTGCTCCACCGAATCTCGCCCCCTTTGACGGCGTCCGCAGTGATGCCCCAGCGCTTCTGAAACATCTCTTCGCACAGGGGAAGGTCGGTCGACAGCTGGAACTCCGCCTGCAGACGATCTCTCACTGCTTGGTCGGTGGCCGGACCCGGAGGCAGACGCATTATCCAGCTCCGCAGGTCCGCCTCGCCCGTGGCGCTTTGTTTTCCCAGGGCAGACTGCACGCTGTTCATGAGGTCGCTCAGCTGCTGCTGCCTGGCAGCGGGTGTGCGCTCCCGAACCCACTCGCGAAAGCCAGCCAGCGAGGCGGCAGAAACAAGATCGGTCGCCGAATAGAGCAGCGCAGGGCAGAGGTCAAAGGGATCGCGATTCCAGCTGCGCAACCGCTGGAAAAGCAGGGGGTCCTCGAGCGCGTGGACATAGTCCTCGCCTTTGCGTCCCGCCATGTAGTCGGCCCAGATCGGCGGCGAGAGCTTGCCCGCGCGCAGCAGCGCTCCAGCACCGATGTCTACGTCGGCGGTAACGTTCAGCAGAATGTCGATCGCCAGCGGGGGCGTGACAGCCCGACAAATCGACAGGAGCAGAGGCGCATCGCCTTTGGTCTTCGAGTTGTCGGTATCGCGAACGCAGAGGTACTCGAGGACTTTCTTATGGATCAGCTCAGGCGAGGCGCCCGAAGCGATCAACTGCTTGAGCTGTTCGAGAGTGATCGCGTCGTTCTTCGCCTCCTCGGGGGGCAGCGGTGTATCGCCGCCCTCTTGCGTCGGTGGGGCCTGCGCCGGCAAGTCGGCGGCGCGTTCGGCCTTTCGGTTGCGGCGCTGCAGGATCTTGCGCTGGAGCAGCGGGGCGGGGATTGTCTTGGCTTCGGACGCGATCTCCTCCCTGCCCTGCGGTGCCGCAGCGGTGGAGGGGGAAAGCTTGTCAGCCATGAGAAGAGGATACTACGATGGCTGAAAAATTGGTTGGGCCTTTCTCGAAACGTCAACTTCCTTCGCGCACGCTGCGATCTGTTTCAGCCGGACTCCGTATAATTTCTGATTCAACGAGCCGTCCTGACCGAAATCGCTCCATCGGGGTCGATTTGAAAGCCGACTGCGCCGTCCCTGTCGGTTCGCAACAGTTGCGCACCGATCGCTTGCCAGCGGGCGGCCACTTCCGGGGCAGGAAAATGCCAGCGGTTTTCTGCGCCGACGGAAACCACGGCCCAATGGGGATGCACTGCCGCCACGAAGGCCTCTCCCGAGGAGGTGCGGCTGCCGTGGTGTGGCACCTTGACCAGATCGGCCGCCAAGTTGGCGCCGCTTTGCAATAGTTGCGCTTCGGCGCGCGCTTCGACATCTCCCGTGAGAAGCACCGCGCGGCCGGCATACTCGACGCGTAGGACGATCGAGCCATCGTTTTCCGACCTGCCGGGTGCCACCGATGCGCCCTGCAGCACCTTCACCCTGGCTGCGCCCAAGGTCAGAGCGTGTGGCCGCACTACGGGTACACCGCGCTCCCGCGCCACGGCCAGAAGCCGCACCACTCCGGGCAGCTGCGAGGAGGCGCCGTTGGTCCAGACTTCACCGACGGGGATCTGTGCGACGACCGAGGCTAGCCCATCGGCATGGTCGGGATGCGGGTGGGTCATGACCACCACATCGAGCCGCCGTATGCCCTGTCGACCGAGCCACGGTACGATCACTTGTGCTCCGGGATCGAAGCGCGGGTCGAAGGATCCGCCGCCATCGACTAGCAGGGCTGCACCCGGCAGCTGCACGAGCGCCGCATCGCCCTGCCCGACATCGAAGAAGGTCACGGTCACCCCCGAACGGGGCCAGAGAGCGCGGGCGCCAAAGGCGGTCGCCCAAGCGATGCCGAGCGCGAGCGCTAGGCGGCGTGCCGACTTTTGGGGGAAGGCCAAAGTGAGCAGCGCGCCGTACCAGAGCAGCGCCTCCCAGAACAGGGGCGCTCCGACTCGGCCCTGGGGCGCCCAACTGGCGATCCAATAGACCCATTGCGCCAGCGCCGCGGCTCCCCATCCTGCCCCCCGAATCAGCCAGATGGCCAGCGCGGGAAGCACGGCTGATACCATGCAGCCGAGTAGCCCCAGCGGCAGCACCCACAGTTCGGCCAGCGGAACCACCACAAGATTGGCCAGCGGACCTACCGGGGGCACTTGTCCAAAGTGATAGGCAGCGATCGGTGCCGTCATCAGGAGCGCTGCCACGGAGACGGCGCTGAGCTGCACGGCGCCATAGAGGACTCTCTTGCCCCAGCGGCGCTGCGGATCGCGGATTCTTTCCCCGAATAGCGCTTGGCGCCAGTGGGGCAGCAGCGCCATGCCGAGTGCCGCCACAAACGAAAGTTGGAGCGACGGATCATACAGCGATAGCGGGGAGAGCCCGAGAATGAGCAGGGCCGCTGCCCCGAGCGCCCCGAATGCAGTCGCGGGGCGTCCGACGATGGAACCACCGAGCCAGATCCAGGACGCGGCACAGGAGCGCACCGTCGCCACCGCCGCCCCCGTGAGCAGTGTATAGATCGCGGTCGCCGGAAGGGCGCACAGGGCGGCCATGGGCTGCACCGCCCAGCGCCGCGCGACGGGCACAATCGTCGCCAGCAGCGCCCGTAACCCAACCACAAAGAGTGCCGCCGCGAGCGCGAGATGAAGCCCGCTCACCGAGAGCACATGGGAAACGCCGGCGATGCGAAAGGCCTGGTCAAGCCCCGCCGATACCTCGCCACGATCGCCCAATACCAGCGAAGCAACCAGGGCCCGCCGATCTCCCGCCAGCACGGTTCCCACCTTCGCCAACAGCTGCTCCCGCCAACGCGCAATCGCACGCAAAAAGGGTGCGCTTTCACCGGGGCGGCGGACGAGTTCTGCCGCGCTTGCGAGACCTGCGACCGCCGCCACCCGCCGGGCCGCCCATTGCCGTGCGAGATCGGGCGAATCGAGCTCGGCAAAGCCTCGCGGCGCATGGAGGCGGGCCCGAAAGATCACCCGATCGCCAGGGAGCACCTGCTGGAGCTCGCCCTGGATCGCCAGCCACACCTGGCCGCCTGCGAACCGTGCCTGTCCGCCGCGCACCACCCGCTCCATCTCGACGATCAGATGGGTGCGTCCGGCCATCCGCTCGGGTGCCGACACCACCCGCGCTTCGACCTCCCAGGGCTGACCATCGAACAGCTCCGCCGCTGCCTGCGGCCAGCTCGTGCGCGCCGCCAGCGCCCCGAGCGCCACCATCCACAGAAACGGCCACGGCCGCGCCGCGCGCCGGATCCCTGTGAAGAGGCCCAGCAGGACTGCAGCGCCCAGCGCTACCCAAGGCGCACCACCCAACTCCTCGCCCAGTGCAATCCCGAGTGCAAAACCGATAGCCCCACTCCCCAGCGCCCCCACGCTCCATTATCGGCACCGCCTAGCGGGAGGTTGCGTACCCCGAAGATCCGATCGTAGAATAACCTGTCGTGTCGACGGGCGAGGCGTTTCAGAGCATCCGATTTGGCAATTACCTGCTGGTCTCGCAGCTGGGCCGCGGTGGGATGGCAGAGGTCTACAAGGCTCGCCTCGCAGGCGTGCAGGGGTTTCAGAAAACGGTCTGCGTCAAGCGCATCCTGCACCGGCACGGGGAGGACAAGCACTTCATCGATATGTTCGTCAACGAGGCCAAGATTTCGGCGCGCCTATCGCACCCCAACATCGTCCAGGTCTACGAGCTCGGCGAAGTGGATGGCGAAGTGTTCATGGCCATGGAGTTCGTCAATGGGCGCGATCTTTTGCGCGTGATGCGGGCGGTTGCTACCGATGGACCGCCGCCGCCGCCGGTGGCCGCCTACATCGCGCGCGAAATGTGCCGCGCGCTCGCCTGCGCGCATGACTATGTGAGCGAAAATGGTCAGCGTCAGCCGATCATCCACCGCGATGTCTCGCCGCAGAACGTGATGGTCAGCTATGACGGCATCGTCAAGCTGGTCGATTTTGGTATCGCCAAAGCGCTCGCGGCGGCCACCGTCGAAGAGACCCGCACCGGCGCACTCAAAGGCAAGTTCGCCTACATGGCCCCCGAGCAGCTCGAGGGGCAGAAGGCCTCGCCGCTGACGGACGTGTTTGCCGCCGGCGTAACGCTGTTCGAAACACTCACCGGGCGACGCCTCTTCAAGGGCCCGACCGACTACGAGACGCTCAATCGGGTCAAGACGCAGCCGATCCCGCCACCGTCGCTGATCAACCCGAAGGTTCCCCCCGAACTCGACCAGATCGTCGCCACCGCGTTGCAGCGTGATCCCGCCAAGCGCTACCAGCGTGCGGCGCAAATGGCGCGCGATCTCGAGCAGTTCTGCGGCCGAATCGGTTTTACCACCGACGACATGAAGGAGTTCATGGAGAAGCTCTTCCCCAACCGGGAAGAGATCCCCGATGGGATCGTCGCGCCACCCACGCCGCAATCGAACGATCCAGCGGTGGGCGAAATGGTGGAGCTCACCCATCTCACCAACCACGGAAAGAGCGCGCAGACCACCGACAACGTGACCAACGCCGGACGGCCGTCGGCGCTCGGTGTACCGCCCAAGCGTCCCGGGCAATTGCGCTTTGTCTTCGCCGGGGCTGCCATCACTGCGGTGGTGGGCGGTCTCAGTTGGCTTCTGTTAGCACCGCAGCCGCCGCGCGCAGTCACGGCGATGCCGCTGCCCAGCGTTGCGGCGGTGCCGGCACCAGCGCCGATCCGCGTCGAGCCGGCGGCGACGAAGGTGACTGTGGAATCGATCCCCGAGGGTGCAGAAGTTCTGGAGGGCCCGAAGCTTCTAGGAACCACGCCGGTGATCGTGTCGCTCACTGGAGAACGTGGCCCCGTGGTGCTGCGACTGACCAAGTCGGGCTACGAGGAGTTGAGCTATTCGCTCGCTCTCTCCGATGGGCCGCGGATAGTGCTCAAGTTGACCGCCAAGCGCCACCACGGCGCGCCTGCCGCCAATTCTCACTCCGCCACGGATCCTTCGTTCGAAGCAGTAGGCGAGCCGCCCAAGATCAACGCCTTCGAGGACGATCCGGTCCCGCAGAAGTAACCATTGTTTCGGACCGCCGATCCCTTCACCAAGCAAAGTTAGGAGCCGATCGAAATGAAAATGGTAGCAGTGATGGCTGGTTTGATCGGTCTCTGGATCGGCTGCGCGACCCCTTCCGTACCGACGATCGCCTCCTTTTCGGCCGGCGCAATGACGGTGACCACCGGTAAGTCGACAACGCTGACTGCGACCTTTTCGGGGGGCACGGGGACGATCGATCACGAGATCGGATCGGTCACGAGCGGAGTGGCGGTTTCGACCGGCAAGCTGACGGAGTCGACCACCTTCACCTTGACGGTCACCAACCCGTCCGGGGAAAGCGTCAAACTGACCGTTCTAGTGACGGTGGTTGCAGCTCCGATGATCACCAGTTTGGTTGCCGCCAAGACCATCGTCTCCGCCGGTCGCTCCACGCTGCTGACCGCGGTCTTTGCCGGCGGCACGGGAACGGTGGACAACAGCGTCGGGGCGGTAACGACTGGACTCGCCAAACCCACTGGGGTGTTGACGATGACCACCACCTTTACCCTGACGGTCACCAACGCCGCCGGGGATAGTAGCGTCGCCACCACCAGGGTCACCGTGGTCGAAGCGCCCGCCATCGCTAGCTTCACCGCTCAGAAGACCACCGTCACCACCGGCAAGCCGACGATCCTCACCGCCATTTTTTCCGGCGGTGTGGGCGCCATCGATAACAACCTCGGCAGCGTCACCACGGCGGTCCCCGTTTCCACCGGTCCGCTCAGCCAAGCGAAAACCTTCACTCTGACGGTGTCGAATGAGGCCGGCGATAGCACCACTTCCACCGTGACGGTCAATACCGTCGCCGCACCTCTCATCACCCTCTTCACCGTCGAAAAAACCATCCTCACCACTGGCAAGGCCACCAATCTCACCGCCACCTTTTCGGACGGCGCCGGTGCGATCGACAACGGCATCGGTCCCATCAGCAGCCCAGCCACCCAAACTACCGGGATCTTGACCAGCTCCACCGTCTACATCCTTACCGTCACCAACAAGGCCGGCGACACGGTTTCCGCCGCTGCTCCGGTGACGGTAGTTCCCGCCCCAGCCATTACCAGCTTCACCCCGGCCAAGTCGCCCCTCACCAACGGCAATTCCACCACGATCGCCTGGAACTTTTCCGGCGGCACCGGTGCGATCAATCACGGCATCGGCCCGGTCCTCTCTTCTGGATCTGCGTCGACGGGGATACTCACCCAGTCGATCATCTACACGCTTACCGTCACCAATCCGGCGGGCGACATCGCCGTTTCGACTGCCCCCATCTCGGTGGTTCCGCCTCCTGCCATCACGAGCTTCACGGCGGCGCCCGCCTACGTAGCTCCGGGGGCGACCACCCAGTTGACCGCGCTCTTCACCGGTGGCACCGGCCAAGTCGACAACAACGTCGGCGCCGTTGCCAGCGGCGTCGCGAAACCTTCGGGGGCCATCGTCACCAACACCCCCTTCACGCTGACCGTCACCAACAGCGCAGGCACCAGTATCACTGCGACCACGCCCGTAGCGATCGCCGCCCATCTCTTTGTCGCCAACTACAGCAGCGGAACGGTGGTGCGCTACCGCACCACGGATAGTGGAACGAATGTCGTGCCCCAAGCCACCATCACCTCCAGCAGTTTTTCCCACCCGAGCAGCGTGGTCGTGAGCAGTAACGAACTCTTTGTCGCCGACTATAACAACAGCGGCATCTATGTCTTTGCCAATGCGGCCACCGCCACAGGAGCTTTGTCGCCCGTTCGCACAATCAAGGGGGGATCTACCGGCATTGCCTCCCCCAACGCCATTGCGGTCTATTCCGGAGAGCTCTTTGAGGCCGATGCCTTGACGGGGATGGTTCGGGTGTTCCCCGCCAGCTGGAATGGGACCTACACGGCGGCGCCCACTCGCATCGTCACCGCCCTAGGGGCGATCAACTACATGGCGGTCGCTGGAGGCGTTGTCTATCTCGCCTGCACTGCGGCCAACGTGAAAACCTACCCGAGCTCAGCCGGATCCGCGGCTGGCGTAGACTTCAATTCGGTGCCATCGGCCAAAACCCTCATCGGCGCCAACACCGGACTGTCTGTACCGATGGGCATCGGAGTTTTTGGCTCCGAGCTGTTCGTCACGGATTCCGGAACGACGAAATTGAGCGTCTTCAAGCTCACGGACAGCGGCAATCTGCCCCCGATTCGCTTGGTCTCAGGGGCCAACACGAAACTGGGAAACATCTACTTTGGTCTCGCGGCCAGCGCCTGGGGCATCTTCGTTCCCGATAACGGCTCTTCGAACGTGGTGGGCTTCGACTTGGCAGCCAGCGGCAATGTGGCACCCCAAACGACACTGTCCGGCACGATCTATCTCAATGCTCCGAACGGTCTCTGGGTCGAGCCGATCCCATGAGCTCCGACACTTCCGACCCCTTCGAGGGGCTCGAGCGGTACCACAAGAACGATTGGGTCTTGGTCAAAAGCTCGGCGGCTCTTTGAGGATGCGCTTCGAGATCACAATCCGCTGGATTTGCCCGGTCCCTTCAAAAATGTCGTAGACCTTGATATCCCGATACCACTTCTCGACGAATTGGTGGCGCTCGAGACCGTGGGCGCCCAGGATCTGCACCGCGTCGGCGCACACCTTCATCGCCATCTTGGCGGCGTAGGCCTTGGCCATGGAGGCCTCTTTGGCGTTGGGAATGCCTTCGTCCGCCATCCAAGCCGCGCGCCAGCACATGAGCCGTCCCGCATCGACCATGCGCCGCATCTCCGCCAGCTGCTGCCCCAGCTGAATATAGCGCGGTAGCGCTCGCGCCAGTGGGTAGTGATCCTTCACGAAATCGCGCGCATAGTCACAGGCCGCACGTGCGATCCCGACCGCCATCGCCCCCACCATCGGACGCGAGGAGTCGAAGGTCTTCATCGCTCCCATGAAGCCATCCTTCCCCTGATAATGCGCCTCTCCGCCGAGGAGGTTCTCCTCGGGCACGCGTACATCTTCCAGCACCAGTTCGGCGGTCTCGGAGGCGCGCAGCCCCATCTTCTCTTCGATTTTACCGACGGAAAAACCGGGCGTGCCCTTCTCCACTACGAAGGCGCGATGGCCCGCCCGCCCTTGGGAGGGATCCTGGGTGGCGAAGATCACCACCCAGTCGGCCTTGGCGCCGTTGGTGATGAAGCACTTGCGACCGTTCAGAATCCAGTGGTGCCCCTCCTTGCGACAGCGGGTGCGAATGGCGCTGACATCGCTACCGGCGCCCGGCTCGGTGAGACCGTAGGCGCCGTAGTGCAGACCCGGCTGTTTGAATAGGCCGAGAAAGCGCTGGCGCTGCTCGGGCGTGCCCATGAACTGAACGGGAGGGCCGCCCAGCCCCGGGCCGGGCAGATTGAGCAGCACGCTGGCATCGCCCCAGGCCATCTCTTCGGCGGCAATCAGGGCGAAGCGATTCTTCTGCTTCTTGCCGCGCGCATCTGGGGTCTCGCCGACCCCGCCCTCCTCGCCGCCCACTTCGGCGGGAACTTCGCCCATGGTCATGCCGCCCTGCATCGCGACGAGGCGCAGCAGAAACTCATCGGGCGTCCGGTGCGCGCGGTCCGCTTCGAGCGACATGGGGCGCACCACCGACTCGGCAAAGTGGTGGATGAACTCTTTTACCTGGTGCTGCTGCGAGGTCGGTTCGAAATCCACCATCTCACGTCACCATCGGCTGGATCGTCGACGAAGGCCAGCCCCCATCGAGCGCGTGGCCGAGCTCGGCAGAGGCTACCGCGAGCTGTGACAGTTGATCGGTGGGCGCGGTCAGCGCCAGCGCCTTGGTATCGCGCAGCCACTTCTCGACCGGATAGTCCTGCACGTAGCCGGCGCCGCCGAGGAGCTGTACCGCCTGGTCGGCCACTCGCCAGGCCGCTTCGTTGGCGTGCGTCGCCGCCAGGGCCACCTCGTCGAGCTTCTGCGACGCGGCTGCCCGCCACACCATCCAACGCGCGGCCTCCACGTCCATCAGCATCTCCGCCAGCGTGAAGGCGATCGCCTGAAAGTGCGCCACTGGTTTACCAAACGCGCGCCTCTCCTGGGTGTAGCCGAGCGCAAATTCGTAGGCCGCGCGGGCGAGACCCACCTGTCGCGCCGCCGTCATGAGCGCCGCGCGCGCGAAGTAGCGCTGCACCCCCTTCGGTAGTCCATGGGGGCCGCCGCGCAGGCGGTTCTCTTCGGGGACGAGGCAGCCATCGAACACCACCTCGGCGATGTGCGCGGCATCGAGACCGAGGAGCTCATGGCGCGCACCGGCGCGCATTCCCGGCATGCCCGCTTCGACGACCCACGCCCCGACGCCGCCCCACCCTCTCCCCGGTTCGATCTGCGCAAACACCACGGTGAGATCAGCACAGCCGCCGTTGACCACAAAGGCCTTGGTCCCACTCAACGAATAGCCGTCGCCACGCTTGACCGCAACGGTGGAAAAACCCTCGAGCGGTGTCGTCCCGCGCTCGCTGTAGGCGACTGCACCAAGTCGCACGCTGCTCTCCGCAAAGCGACTGAAAAAGCGCCGCGCCTGTGCCTCGTCGCCCAGCTCCACGAGCGCCGCCGTCACCAGATGGGGCGACCACAGCGCCACGGCCGCGCCGGCGTCGCCGAAGCCGAGCTCCTCCTGCACGAGCGCCGCCGTCACCGCACTGGCCCCCGCGCCGCCGAGCGCTTCCGGCACTTCGAGAAGGCCTAGCCCCAGCTCATGAAAGGCCCTGCGCGCTTCGTCGGACACCGTGCCCGCCCGCTCCCACTCGCGCAGCTGGGGCCGTACCCACTCTGCGGCAAACTTGCGGACTGTCTCCTGGATGATCTGCTGCTCTTCGTCGAGCGAGAACGAAATCATACCGGAATTTTTTTACCGTCTTCGATGAACTTCTTAAGGCCGAGATCGGTGAGGGGATGGCGAATCAGTTGCTGCAAGACGCCAAATGGAATGGTGCAAACGTCAGCGCCGAGCAGCGCTGCATCGACCACATGCGTGGGATTGCGCACCGACGCCACCAGCACCTCCGTGTCGAAGGTGTAGTTGTTGTAGATGGTGACGATTTTTTCGATCAGATCCATCCCGGTTTCGGAAATGTCATCGAGCCGGCCGATGAACGGGCTGATGAAGGCCGCGCCCGCCTTGGCGGCGAGCAGCGCCTGGGTGGGCGAAAAGCAAAGCGTCACATTCGTGCGAATCCCCTCGCTCTTCAAGATCTTCACCACTTTGAGCCCATCCGCGATGAGCGGGATCTTGACCACCACGTTGGGATGCACCTTGGCCCATTCGTGACCTTCGCGCAGCATGCCGTCGTAGTCGGTAGAAAGCACTTCGGCGCTGATCGGTCCATCGACCAGCTCGCACATTGCGACCACCACATCGCGATACTTCTTGCCACTCTTGGCGACCAGCGATGGGTTGGTGGTGATGCCGTCGATGATGCCCTGCGCCGCCGCCTCTTTGACCTCGGCCACGTCGCCCGTATCGATGAAGAACTTCATGGGGCGGCACTCTACCAGACTCGCCGCCTCAGACAAGCCTCTCCGGCAAGAGCTTCAGCCCCAGGGCCACCGCGTTCTCGCGCACCCGCCGGTCAGTAGTTACATGAGGTCACATCGTCAAATCTAAAACGAGAAGGTCGCCAGTGGAATCGGCAGACGCGGCGGCGCCTTCTTCACCGCTGGTTTGGCGACCGGCCGTTTCGCCTTCGCTCTCTGGACGCCCTTGGGCGCGCTCTTCTTGGTCGCACGCTTGGCCGGTCTGGCCCGCTTCGCGGAAGTTTTCTTCCCCTTTGCCTTCGCCATTCAGAACCTCGCCGAGGTCGTTTCCTCGATTCTTTCATGCCCTGCCAGAGTGTCAAATTATTGAATTCGCCTGCGCCTTTACATCGCACCCTCGCCATAGTAGGAAATCCTCATGCGATTCTCCTTTCACCACGACAATCTGGTGGCGCTCAAGACCGACCTGTTAGCCCTCTACTGCGCTGAGGACAAGTTGGGAGAGGGCACCGTTTTTCAGGCGCTCGACCGCGCTCTCGAGGGGCTCCTCACCCGCCTCATTGCCGAGGAGCAGTTCAAAGGCAAGAAGGCACAGTCGTTGCAGATTCACACTCATGGACGGATCGGCCCGGCGCGAATCCTGCTGCTGGGCGGAGGTCCCCGACGGGAGATGCAGCCGCACGACCTACGCGGTTTTGCAGCGCGCGCGGCCAAAGCGGGCGCGGCCGCCAGCGCCAAACAGGTCGCGGCGGTGCTGCCCTACACCGAAGGGGCCGTGCAGGAACGGGCGGCGCAGTTCATGGCCGAAGGAGCACGGCTCGGCCGCTACCGCTTCGACAAATATCTGACGGGCGACAAAAAGACACCGGATACCGTGGAAGAGTTCCAGATCGGCATGACCAGCGACAACGTGGAGTCGGGCCGGCTCGAGGCGATCCAGCGCGGGGTGGCTCGCGGTGAACGCGTCGGCGCAGCGGTAGCGCGGGCGCGCGACCTGGTCAATGAGCCGGCGGCGGTGATGACTCCCACCGCGCTCAGCGAAATGGCCAAACAGGTCGCCAAAGAGCACCACCTCGAGGTCAAAGTGCTCGGCCGCAAGGAGTGTGAAAAGTTGGGCATGGGCATGTACCTTGCCGTGGCCCAGGGCTCCGAGGAGGAGCCGCGCTTCCTCCAGCTGAGCTATTTCCCTAAAACGAAGGTCCCCGGCCGCAAGAAGATCGCGCTCGTCGGCAAAGGGGTCACGTTCGACTCCGGAGGGCTTTCGCTCAAGCCCTCCGCCTCGATGGAGGATATGAAGATCGATATGGCGGGCGCAGCGACGGTGATCTCGGCGATCGGTGCCTTGGCCGAGCTCGGTTCACCGCACGAAGTGCACGCTTTTGCCGCCTGCACTGAGAATATGCCTTCCGGCAAGGCCTATCGGCTCGGCGATGTCCTCACGTCGATGAATGGCAAGACAGTCGAGATCAACAACACCGACGCCGAAGGGCGGTTGACCCTGGGCGATGCCATCACCTATGCGCTGCGGGAGGTCAAGCCCGACGAACTGTTCGATTTTGCCACCTTGACCGGCGCCTGCATGGTGGCGCTGGGACCGCACACCGCTGGAGTGATGGGAAGCGATCTCTCGCTGGTCGAACGTTGGCTCGGTGCGGCGCGCCTCGCCGGCGAAGAGATGTGGCACCTACCGCTTCCCGAAAAGCTCAAAGAGCAGCTCAAGAGCGAGGTCGCCGATATGAAAAACACCGGTGACCGCTGGGGAGGGGCGCTGACCGCAGGCCTTTTCCTGCGCGAATTCGTCGGTGAGACCCCTTGGGTCCACGTCGATCTCGCAGGGCCCGCGTCAGCGGACAAGGAGTCGGGCCACGTGACCAAGGGCGGCACCGGGTTCGCCGTGGCGACGATCGTCGAATACTTGGTACCGCGGGAGTGACTGAGGGCGCCTACCGTTGGATGCGAATCGCCTCGGCGACAAAGTTGCGCGGCTCTCCAGCGTGATCCGCTACCACCATCGCTTCGACGCCGGCCAATACCAGCGCATCGGCACCGCGCACGCAGGCCTGGCCCGCCAGCGAACGGCGCACCCAGTCTTCATCGACTAGCCGCACATCCACCGCGACCGAAATGCGCCCCAGCGTCGTCGCTGGCTGCTGGGGCGGGTGATCGAAAATCGTCAAATGGCAACCCGCTTCGTCGATCCGGGTGGCTGGCGGCCGAGGGGGACCGCCTGGAAGCTCCGCACAACCGCACAACAGCGAGGCCAGCGCCAACCACCTCATCCTCCGAGTATAGCAGCACGGATCGGGTTGCGCCACGGTCGTGGCCAAAGTAGA
>JAHFDT010000219.1 GCA_023248875.1 Myxococcales bacterium
CAAGACCTTTTCAGAGGAGCTGCGCGATCGGTCGATTCGTACCCTGGACCATTTTGTGACGACGCTGGCGCAGAAGAGCGAGCGGCGCCTACCGGACAATTTCGTGGTCACGCTGCCCAAGGTGGTGATCCCAGAACAGGTGAGCGCGCTCGCTGAGCTGCTGGCACTCTTGGAGGCACGCAACGGCCTGCCCAAAGAGAGCCTAAAGCTCGAGATCATGGTCGAGACGACTCAGTCGATCGTCGACCAGAATGGAAGGCTGGTGCTGCCATCGCTGGTACAGGCTGCGGGCGGCCGCTGCGTGGGGGCACACTTTGGCACCTACGATTACACGGCCTGCTACAACATCACGGCGGCCTACCAGGGCATGACGCACTCGGCGTGCGATTTCGCCAAACACATGATGAAGGTGGGACTCTCTGGCACAGGGGTAGCGCTTTCCGATGGTGCCACCAATGTGATGCCTATAGCTCGGCACCGTGCTGCCCAAGGACAGATGCTCACCGCAGAACAGGTGATCGAAAATCGGACGGCAGTCCATGCAGCATCGAAGCTTCATTATGACCAGGCTCGCCACTCGCTTCTCGGCGGCTTTTATCAGGGATGGGATCTGCATCCGGCACAACTTCCCACCCGCTATGCTGCAGTCTACAGTTTCTTTCTCGAAGGGCTGGATGCGGCCTCCCTGCGTCTTAAGAACTTCATGGAAAAAGCCGCGCAAGCGACACTGGTGGGCGACGTGTTTGACGATGCGGCAACCGGACAAGGGTTGCTCAATTTCTTCCTGCGCGGCATGAGCTGCGGCGCCCTGACTCCGGATGAGGCCAGGGCAACCGGGCTCACCCTCGAAGAGTTTCGCACCCGCTCCTTCGTGAAGATTCTGGCGGGGCGGCGGAAGTAGTCCGCTAGACGACGAGGAGGGTACTCATGAGCCCCGAAGAAATCTGCCGAAACCTGGGTGAACAGAAAGTAAAGACAATATTTCTCGATCTGACCGCAGAAGGGATGAAAAAGGTACTTCGCGAAGCGAGAATTCCTCCCACGCGCCTCGCTTCCCATACCAGCATTCGGCGGCGCAACGAAGACTGGGCTGCCCGACTCTGGCGCACAATCGCCGAGCGGCCCGCAGTCGGCACCGCAGCGACGCTCCTCTTCGAGTGGCTCACCCGAACTCGCCGCCCCATGCTGGCGCAGTTTCTCACCGCGCTCGAGGTTCCTCACGATGGGGGGCTCACCGATGCTGACTTCATGACTAGCTCACCACCAGAGCTACTGGTGGAATCGGGACGGGCGCTATTGGCGAGTCATCCTCCAAGCGAGGTCGCAGCCTATCTGCTGTTTCTCGACGTTTCCAACAAGACCAATATTTTTTCTCCACTCGAGCTGGAGCGCCACCTCGCCTTGTCGTCTTCCTAGTCTTCCTAGTCTTCCTAGTCTTCCTAGTCTTCTTGCGGTGCTCGAAGTCTTCCTGCGGTGCTCGATACTTGCCTGCCCACCTCGGTTCGTCATTACGGGTCTCTCAACGGTGTTCATACCCTTCGGTGTTCTCGCTTTTCTTGCCTAGGGATAGGGCTCCTCGCACAATGAGTCAGTGGTCTCTCGCGCGCTGTTCACCATAGCTGCTACTCTTTTGTCGGCAGCCCTGGTGCTACGCCCGGCCAATGCCGGGGAGAGCCACAAGAAAAAGAGCCGGAATCTAGTTCGGCGGCCCCCTGGGCAAACCAAGCCTCAAGTGAGAGGCGCTGCTGCAAATCGTAACCTGCCCCGCCTTGCCAAAGGCCTGCAAAGTGCTACCGCCCCGCGGGTGGTCAAGAATCCGGACGATCCCCGCGAACGTCGGGTTGCCAAGCTGCGCGAGCAGCTGGAATCGATCCTCCAGGATCGCGTCTTGCGTCGCAGTCGAATTGGCGTGGAAGTAATGGCTGAAGCGGACGGGGACATTCTCTTTTCCCACAATGCAGAGAAACTTTTCAACCCCGCCTCTAATACAAAACTGTTGACCACTGGTGCTGCACTTACCTTTCTCGGTGTCGACTTTCGCTATGCCACCGGCCTCTATGGTCCACCCCCCGATGAGGAGGGTGTTATTCATGGTGATGTCGAACTGCGCGGCAGTGGAGACCCTTCTCTCTCGAGCCGTAGCCTTCTGGAGCTCGCGAGCCAAGTTCGTGAGCTGGGCGTGACGAAGATCGACGGCGCAGTTTTCGTAGACGGTAGGTTCCATGATTCCGTGCACCACTGGGTGGCCGTCGGCGATCAGGCCCTGATTCTCAACCGCAACACATATCTGGTACGAGTGCGGCCAACCAGCCCACGGCAACGACCTACGATAGAGATCGAACCGCCGCTGCCGGGCTTCTTCGCCCTCGAAAACGCGGCAGTGACCGTAGCCGGTCGAAAAACGCGCCTTCGCATTGATTCTCGTCGAGGAAAAGACGGTCATGGCATCATCCTGACGGTGCGCGGCCGCATCAACGACCGTTCGGATTTCGTCACTCGTCGGCGGGTTGCTGATGGTGCACCTCTGGCCGGTGAGGTCCTGCGCAAGGCGTTGATCGACTTGGGAGTGAACGTTGTCGGGCCCCTCCGATTCGGTTCGCTAATGGGCGCAGCCCCCCTGATTGCAGAACACCGATCTGCTTCTCTTGCCGATATTTGTCGTGTTTCCAATAAGGATTCGAACAATTTTGTTGCCGAAGCGATCTTTCGCACCGTAGGCGGTGCGCTATTCGGGCTTCCTGGGACCCTGGCCAAAGGGACACGGGCTGTGGACGCGCTCATGGCACCACTTCGTCTCAGTCGCGCCTCATACACAATTGTCAATGGATCCGGGTTGACGCATGCCAATCGGATCCAACCCTCCGGACTAGTTCTGTTGCTCCGATACTTGGGTTTCGATCTCGCGGTAGCCCCCGAGTTTCTCTCGTCGTTGGCAGTGGCTGGTATCGATGGGACGATCCGTGGACGTTTTCTTGGAACCAGGGCAGTCGGCCTGGTTCGTGCGAAAACCGGCACCCTGTCGGGTGTTTCTACATTGTCGGGATATGTGGGCGACATTGGAGACGTCCTCATTTTCTCCATCATGGTGGAGGGCTTCCGGCACCGTGCAGTGACAGCGGTGCGCCAAGCCCAGGTGCGAATGGTGGAGGCGATGCTCGCTTTTCTCCGAACCGAAAGGCCGCAGACGACCCCTTCGTTCCTGGATCAATCCTCACCTGCACCGTTTGAAGACTCCGAGTCTGACGGCGATCCGGAAGCCATCGATGGGCGATAGTCGCGGCCAGATCGGGCACGACACGCGAGCACCATTCCTTGGTCAAATTGGCGCCAACCGATGGCGCCATCTGCGACAGCTGCCCAGAGCAGAGGCGTTACATGGGTCTCCGGACGCTCGCCAACTCGATTTCGCAGTTCTTGTCGCGTGGACGGCAGTTTCGTAGCAAATCGTCTGAGCGCGCGACATGTCGCCGGGCGATCTGTTACTGAATCTGCTAGCCGTTCGATCGATCGTTGAAGTTCGGAGAGAAGCTTTTGGTCGTTCATGCACCCCAAGCTCAGCAAGGGCCATGCCGACGGCAGCCTCACGAACCGCGCAGACTTAGGTGAGCCCCAGTGGCAGTCACCGTCCGGTAATCGGACAGCGTCCGGTAGGCGGACAGAATGCGGTATGCTGTCTTTGATGGAAATCAGTCGCCTGTCTCGGTTTCGCCCGATTTCATTGCAGTTAGGAGATGAGCAGGAGCTCCTCGAGCGATCGGCAGAGCGCTTGCATGGGCTGTCGGTTGGGGAGGTAGCGGTGCTTCCTGAATATCTAGCGTGGACGGCAGATCGCTCCGAAATCGCTCTCGCAAATCTCTTGGGCATTGCGAAAGCGCACCACATCAATGTGATTGCGACACTCAACCTGCGCCCCGAACTGACCGAGGATCTTCCTGGACGGGACGAGCAGGCACACTACAACGCGCTCGTAGTGGTCACGCGCCATGGGGATATCCATGTCCCTCAAGCCAAAGTGACCCCACAGGCCTTCGAGATGGCGACTGGACTGCAGGGACCCGGTATCGGTGTGTCGCCCTATCGACGTATTAATCGGGTGCGCTTCGATATCGGAACCGAGGTCATCGAAGTGCGCTTCTTCATCTGTTCCGATCTTTGGGCGCTGACTCGGATGACGCAGCAGTCCGTTTCTGATCTATGGATAGTGCCGGGCAACTTTGCCTTTGGCGCAGAGCGGTATGCGACGAGGTTGCTGGCGATGGCGCGCGGCAGAGGCTGGACGAAAGCAAGCCTCATGGCAAACGCCTACCACCAGCCGAAGAGAGCGGACCACCGGCCGCTCGCTGTTGCCATCGAGGAGTTGGTGGAAGGGGAAGGGGAGCCGGGATCGGAGGAGATGCTTCGGGATGCGTTCCGAGTATACGCGGATGAACAGGCCGATAGCTTCGTCAGCATGGTGAATCTCAAGGAGCGTGAAGGACGAATTGCAGTGCCCCGTTCATTGGCAGAAGCGCCGATTGCGGAGGGTGAGTACCCTGTGACTATTGTTCTTTGACAATAACGAATCGCACCGGAGTCTTAGACCGACCTCACGTTAAGTTGATCTACTTCGGCGATCGATCCCTTCGGCGCTGCTGCGTCGCTCCTCTTGGGATTACTGCCAGTAGTCCTGCGTCGTCGCTCCTTGCTTCGCCTCGGTCTCGGGGTCACCCGGTCCGAGGACGTCTGCGGCCGAGGCAGAGGGGATCGCCTAGCTACGCTCAACTTAATGTGAGGTCGGTCTAAAAGCGGCGCACCGCAAGTGCCGCCAGCCAAACCGCAAAAAAACCTGCGATCACTGATGCGAGCACATAGCTGAGTGCGCGTAGACCAGCGCCCAACTGGAGCAGGCGAAATGTTTCGTACTCGAACGTCGAGAAAGTAGTGTAGGCGCCGACGAATCCCACGGGGACGAGATAGTGCCAACCGGGATTCAGCGTGATCCGTTCACTGGCCAGCGTTAGAAAAAAACCGATAAAAAAACAGCCTGAGAGGTTGACGACGAAGGTGCCGACCGGCCAACGGTCACCGAACCATTGTTGAACCGTGAGACCGACACCGTAGCGTGCAGTGGAACCCAAGGCGCCGCCAATAGCAATCAGCAGCCATTTCATTGCGATGCGAGTTTATCGTCGAGAAAGTGAGCAATCTCGCTCTCCGCGATGCGTACCTGGGTCATGCTGTCGCGGTCGCGCATCGTCACCGTGCCGTCTTTCAGTGTATCACCATCGACGGTCAGAGCGATTGGCGTGCCGATTTCATCTTGCCGACGGTAGCGCTTTCCGATCGCCGCCGACTCGTCGTAGACCGCGGCGTAGCGGCGCCTGAGGTCAGCGAAGATTTTCTTGGCGCGCTCGTCCATGCCATCTTTTCGCACTAGCGGCAGCACTGCCACCTTGACCGGTGCCAAGCGTGGGTGAAGGCGCAGCACGACGCGTATTTCGCCGGCCGCCTCATCCTCATCGTAAGCCTCGCAGAGAAATGCAAGCGTGGCGCGGTCGGCCCCCGCCGAGGGCTCGATGACAAATGGGATGTAACGCTGCTTCACCTGCTCGTCGAAATAGGAGAGCTTGCCGCTACTGTACTCCGCGTCTTCCGGTACGAGCTCGAAGTCCTGAAGCTCTTCGCCGTGCCATTTTCCGACGGAACGCATGCCGATCTGGTGCTGGCGTAGATCAAAGTCGGTGCGGTTGGCGATGCCCTCGAGCTCCCCCCAGCCGAAGGGAAAGAGGTACTCCACGTCGGTGGTCGCTTTCGAGTAGTGCGAAAGCTTCTCCTTTGCATGCTCGCGGAAACGCAACCGATCGAGCTTGAGACCGAGGCCGAGGTACCACTGCTTGCGCTGTTCGACCCAGTACCGGAACCACTCCTCGTCGCTG